>JAGZXV010000001.1 GCA_018378255.1 Clostridiaceae bacterium
GGTGCTGGTCTACCACATCTATGATACGGCGTTTGGAAACAGTCAGTTTGGATATGCCAGTGCAATCGCCGTGGTATTATTCACATTGGTACTGTTTGTCACCCTGATTCAGTTTAAAGGAGAGAAAAATTATGCGGGCAGCTAGAAAAAACGTGTTTTTGTATGCGGGTTTAATCCTTTTTTCCATGTTGTTTTTAATTCCGTTTTTATGGATGTTCTCTTCCTCATTAAAATTGGACAAGGATGTTCTTACTGTTCCGATCCAATGGATTCCAAGGGTTCCTCAATGGAGAAATTACATAGACATATGGAGCAGGATACCGCTTCTCCAATATACGGTTAATACAGGAAAGATCACCATCTGCACAACGCTGATCCAGCTTTTTACCAGCAGTTTTGCGGCGTATGCATTTGCAAAGCTGGAGTTTAAAAATAGAGACCGCATATTTTTAGCATATATTGGCACAATAGCGGTTCCATGGCAGGTTTATATGGTTCCCCAATTCATAATGATGAGAAGCATCCATCTCAATGACACTCATCTGGCAATCATAATTCTTCATGCATTTACCGCATTCGGGGTATTTTTAATGAGACAATTCTATATGGGCATTCCGGATGAATTATGTGAAGCCGCCCGGATTGATGGGATGAGCGAATACAGGATATATGCAAAAATCATGCTGCCGTTATCCAAGCCTGCATTGTCTACCCTGGCCATCTTTACATTTGTCAATACATGGAACGACTTTCTGGGACCTTATATTTACCTTACGACAAAAGTGAAAAAGACAATTCAGATCGGCCTTCGTGTTTTTATGGATGATTATACCCAGGAATACGGTATGATTATGGCTGCCTCTGTTCTTTCTTTGATACCTGTCCTGATTATTTTCCTGTCCCTCCAGAAATATTTTGTGGAAGGGATAGCGTCTACAGGGGTAAAAGGATAGGAAATTAAAATATAAATCCTTTGCTGGATGTTTTCCGGAGATTGGAATATAATAATAGATATAACTATTTATAGGCAAGCAAGGGAAAGGAGTCTGGCATGGATAACAGAGCGATGTTTAAATTGGGATACGGCCTTTATGTATTAACCGCAAAAGACGGTGATAAGGATAACGGCTGTATCATTAACACGGCGATTCAGGTCACCACAACACCAAACAGGATTTCCGTCACCGTGAACAAACAGAACTATACACATGATATGATTCATAAAACCGGAGAATTTAACCTATCTGTTCTGACAACTGAGACACCGTTCGATGTATTTCGCCATTTCGGGTTCCAGAGCGGGAAGAACGTGGATAAGTTTGACGGATACGAAGGAGCAAAGAGGGCTGAGAATGGAATTTGCTATCTGACAGGACCGGCAAACGCCTACTTATCCGGAAAGGTGATCCAGGAACTGGATCTTGAGACCCATACCATGTTTATCGCTGATGTGACGGCAGGTGAAGTGCTCAGTGATATTCCTTCGGTAACCTATACCTATTACCAGGAGAATATTAAACCTAAACCGGAAGCGAAAGATGAGAAAAAGAAGGGATTCCGCTGTCTGATATGTGGTTACATATACGAGGGCGATGAACTTCCGGCAGATTTTATCTGTCCGATATGTAAACACGGGGCAAGCGATTTTGAAAAGTTATAAGAATAACTATTAAGCAATAGGGTTTGTCATGTAATAACAAAAATGGGTGATGCAGCCTTTTTTCTGGAACTTTCCAACCTGGCTGCGTCACCCATATAAATTTTATTTATTCTTTTTATCTTTCTTATCCTTTTTAAACCTGTCCCAAAACCTTTTCTTCTTAGGCAGTGCAGGAATGGCTCCCCCACGCACGCTCTTAAGCTCTGTTATGTAGATGCCGCTGACAACTACTTTAACTTCAGTTTTAACCGGAAGTACGGCAAATACTTTTTCGTCTGCCATCATTGTCATAACCTTAGGTCCGACTTTTGCCTTTACTACAGGAACCTTGGCCCAGCGCATATACTTTGGAGTCTGCTCATATACGATTTTCGGAAGTCCGGCTTCTTTTAGTTTCATGCGTTTCTTGTCGATGACGAGCATGGAAACCGTCTGTGCCGCTGCTTCTAAAGCTGACTGCTGTTCAACCTGACGCTTTTCCAACTTTCGGCCAAGAAAATAAAGTACGACTAATGCGATGGCTACAATGAGCAAAATTACGACTAAAACGTTTAAAAATCCTCCCATGGGGAATACCTCCAATAGTTCTTTTAATAAGCACGTCTATTTACTTATTAAAAATAAGTGCGCTTATCTGGAATAGTATATCATTGTTTATGGGAAAAAGCAAGCAAAAAATCCTTGACTCCTTGACAACGCTATGATAAGATGGAATGTGCACTATTGTGGCCTCATGTGCTCTACGGGAGCAGTGTGCCCAAAATTAGAATAGAAAACAGGGGTGAAACGTCAATGGAGAAAAGCAGAATGCGTCCCGTTAAAGCCGGGAAGAGCTTAAGAATGAGCTACTCAAGACAGAAAGAAGTTCTTGAGATGCCAAACCTGATTGAGATTCAAAAAGATTCCTATCAGTGGTTCCTTGATGAGGGATTGAAGGAAGTCTTTGAAGATATCTCTCCAATCGCCGACTTTGCAGGTCATTTAAGCTTGGAGTTTGTTGACTTTACATTATGTAAAGATGATATCAAATATACAATCGAAGAGTGTAAGGAGCGCGACGCAACATACGCAGCACCTTTAAAAGTAAGGGTAAGACTTTGCAATAAAGATAAAGATGAGATTAATGAACATGAAATCTTCATGGGTGATCTCCCACTTATGACGGATACAGGTTCTTTCGTAATTAACGGCGCTGAACGTGTTATTGTTAGCCAGTTGGTACGTTCCCCAGGAATATATTACGGCATAGGACATGATAAGATTGGTAAGGAATTATACACATGTACTGTAATCCCTAACCGTGGAGCATGGCTGGAATATGAAACCGACTCCAATGACATTTTTTATGTCCGTGTCGACAGAACAAGAAAGGTTCCGGTTACTGTGCTGATTCGTGCGCTTGGTTACGGAACTAATGCTGAGATTATCGACTTATTTGGCGAAGAGCCAAAATTGCTGGCCAGCTTTGGTAAGGATACTTCCGACAATTACCAGGATGGTCTGTTAGAGTTATATAAAAAGATTCGTCCGGGCGAGCCTTTATCCGTTGATAGTGCAGAGAGTTTATTAAATAGTATGTTCTTTGACCCGAGAAGATACGATTTAGCGAAAGTAGGAAGATATAAATTCAACAAAAAGCTTCATTATAAGAACAGAATCACAGGCCAGACCCTGGCTGAGAATGTGGTTGACCTGTCCACAGGCGAGATTCTGGCGGAAGCTGGGACAACGGTTGACAAGGTTCTGGCTACCCAGATTCAGAATGCTGCGGTTCCGTTTGTTATGATTCAGGGTATTACCCGCAACCAGAAGGTTATTTCCAATATGATGGTTGACCTGGCTGCATATGTTAACTTTGATCCGGCTGAGGTTGGTGTTTCAGAGTTAGTATTTTATCCTGTGCTCCAGAATATTCTGTCAGAAGCTGGAAGTGATGAAGAACTGAAGGAAGCGGTCAGAAAGAACATCCATGAATTGATTCCTAAGCACATCACAAAAGAAGATATTATCGCTTCTATCAACTATAATATGCACCTGGAAGAAGAAGTGGGCAATGCTGACGATATCGACCATTTGGGCAACCGCCGTATCCGCGCCGTGGGCGAACTTCTTCAGAACCAGTACAGAATCGGACTTTCACGTATGGAGCGTGTTGTACGTGAACGAATGACAACCCAGGATATGGACGGCATTACGCCCCAGTCCTTAATCAACATCAAACCTGTAACCGCAGCTGTAAAAGAATTCTTCGGAAGTTCCCAGCTGTCACAGTTCATGGATCAGAACAACCCGCTGGCTGAACTGACCCATAAGAGACGTCTTTCCGCATTGGGACCCGGCGGTCTGTCCAGAGACCGTGCCGGATTTGAGGTCCGTGACGTACACTATACCCATTATGGACGTATGTGCCCCATTGAGACCCCTGAAGGTCCGAACATCGGTCTGATCAACTCCCTGGCTACCTATGCCCGGGTGAATGAATATGGATTTATTGAAGCGCCTTACCGTGTGGTGGATAAAACCGATCCTCAGAATCCGATTGTAACGGATGAGGTTGTTTATCTGACCGCTGATGAAGAAGATAACTTCGTGGTTGCTCAGGCGAATGAGCCTTTGGATGAAGAAGGACATTTTGTTCATAACAACGTTTCCGGACGTTTCCGTGAAGAGACTTCCGAATTCCAGAAAAAGAACATCGATTTGATGGACGTATCTCCTAAGATGGTATTCTCAGTAGCTACATCCATGATTCCTTTCCTGGAGAACGATGATGCCAACCGTGCGCTGATGGGATCCAACATGCAGCGTCAGGCAGTTCCGCTTCTGACTACAGAAGCTCCTGTGGTAGGAACCGGTATGGAATCCAAGGCCGCAGTCGACTCCGGTGTCTGCGTGCTTGCGAGAAATGCAGGCGTGATTGAGCGTTCCGCATCCAATGAAATCATCATTAAAAGAGATTCCGATGGAAACAAAGATGTTTACCATCTCACTAAATTCAAGAGAAGCAACCAGAGTAACTGCTACAACCAGAAACCAATCGTTTATAAAGGCGATCATGTGGAAGCCGGAGAAGTAATTGCGGACGGACCTTCCACACAGAACGGCGAAATCGCCCTGGGCAAGAACCCGCTGATCGGATTCATGACCTGGGAAGGTTACAACTACGAGGATGCCGTACTGCTGAGCGAGAGACTGGTACAGGAAGATGTCTATACCTCCGTTCATATTGAAGAATATGAGGCGGAAGCCCGTGACACCAAGTTAGGGCCGGAAGAGATCACCCGTGATGTGCCGGGCGTTGGTGAAGATGCGTTAAAAGACCTGGATGAAAGAGGTATCATCCGTATCGGTGCAGAAGTACGTGCCGGCGATATTCTGGTTGGTAAGGTAACTCCTAAGGGAGAGACGGAACTGACTGCGGAAGAAAGGCTTCTCCGCGCCATTTTCGGTGAAAAAGCCAGAGAAGTGCGTGACACTTCCCTGAAAGTGCCTCATGGCGCTTACGGTATTATCGTGGACGCAAAAGTGTTTACAAGGGAGAACGGAGATGAATTGTCACCGGGTGTGAACCAGACGGTGCGCATTTACATTGCCCAGAAGAGAAAAATCTCTGTTGGTGATAAGATGGCCGGCCGTCATGGAAACAAGGGTGTTGTTTCCCGTGTGCTTCCTGTAGAAGATATGCCTTTCTTACCGAATGGCCGTCCTCTCGATATCGTATTGAACCCTCTGGGCGTGCCTTCACGTATGAACATCGGTCAGGTGCTTGAGATTCACTTGAGCCTTGCTGCAAGAGCTCTTGGATTCAACATCGCAACACCGGTATTTGACGGCGCGAACGAGATTGATATTATGGATACCCTGGACGTGGCTAATGATTATGTAAACCTGCCATGGGATGAATTCCAGGAAAAATATAAAGATCTGCTGAAACCTGAAGTGGTTGAATACCTCGGGGATCATCTGGATCACAGAGAATTATGGAAGGGCGTTCCGTTAAGCCGTGACGGTAAAGTAAGACTTCGTGACGGACGTACCGGAGAGTACTTTGACAGTGCGGTAACCATTGGACACATGCACTACCTGAAGCTGCATCACCTGGTAGATGATAAGATCCATGCCCGTTCTACAGGCCCTTACTCACTGGTTACACAGCAGCCACTGGGCGGAAAAGCACAGTTCGGCGGCCAGCGTTTCGGTGAGATGGAGGTTTGGGCTCTGGAGGCATACGGCGCTGCTTATACCTTACAGGAAATCCTTACTGTTAAGTCGGATGACGTTGTAGGCCGTGTTAAGACTTACGAAGCTATTATTAAGGGTGAGAATATCCCTGAGCCTGGTATTCCGGAGTCATTTAAGGTGCTTTTAAAAGAACTTCAGTCACTTGGACTGGATGTGAGAGTGCTCAGAGATGACAATACGGAAGTTGAGATGTCTGAAAGCGTGGATTACGGCGATACCGACCTGCGCTCCATCATCGAAGGCGACCGGCCGTTCAACCGTGATGAAGCGGAATCGTTCGGCGAATTCGGCTACCAGCAGAAAGAAATCCAGGGTGAAGAAATGGTAGACGTTGAAGACGATTTTGAGGAAGAAGAGGAACTGTTTGACCTGGAAGAATCCATTGATGAAGATTCCTCTGATGAAGAATAATAGAAGGGAGTAACGCTCATGCCTGAGACAAACGAAACCACCTATCAGCCAATGACATTTGATGCCATTAAAATCGGTTTGGCTTCTCCTGAAAAGATTATGGAGTGGTCCCATGGTGAAGTGAAAAAGCCTGAGACGATTAACTACAGAACACTGAAACCGGAGAAAGACGGTTTGTTCTGTGAAAGAATCTTTGGACCGAGCAAAGACTGGGAATGTCATTGTGGTAAATATAAAAAGATCAGATATAAAGGTGTTATCTGTGACCGGTGCGGTGTTGAAGTTACCAAGGCCAGCGTTCGTAGAGAACGTGTAGGCCACATCGCTTTGGCAGCTCCTGTATCCCATATCTGGTATTTTAAGGGAATCCCCAGCAGAATGGGACTTATTCTGGACATTTCTCCAAGAACACTGGAGAAAGTCCTGTACTTCGCGTCCTATGTGGTTCTGGACCCTGGTACAACCAGCCTTCAGTATAAGCAGGTATTGTCTGAAAAAGAATACCGCGAAGAGACAGAGAAGTACGGTTACGGCACATTCCGTGTAGGAATGGGTGCGGAAGCGATCCAGGAACTTTTAAAAGCCATTGATCTGGAAAAAGATTCTATGGAATTGAGAAAAGGCCTGAAGGACGCAACCGGACAGAAGAGAGCCAGAATTATCAAAAGGCTTGAAGTGGTGGAAGCATTCCGTAATTCCGGCAATAAGCCTGAATGGATGATCATGAATGTGATTCCGGTCATTCCTCCGGATATCCGCCCTATGGTACAGCTGGACGGCGGCCGTTTCGCGACTTCCGATTTAAATGATCTGTACAGAAGAATTATCAACAGGAACAACCGTCTGGCAAGACTGCTGGAATTAGGAGCTCCTGATATTATCGTGCGCAACGAGAAGCGTATGCTTCAGGAAGCGGTAGATGCCCTGATCGATAACGGCAGACGTGGAAGACCTGTTACAGGACCTGGAAACAGGGCGCTGAAATCCCTTTCCGATATGCTGAAAGGTAAACAGGGACGTTTCCGTCAGAACCTGCTTGGAAAACGTGTTGACTATTCAGGACGTTCGGTTATCGTCGTAGGACCGGAACTCAAGATTTACCAGTGCGGTCTTCCAAAAGAGATGGCCATCGAGCTGTTCAAACCTTTCGTTATGAAAGAACTGGTATCCAATGGAACCGCTCATAATATTAAAAATGCTAAAAAGATGGTTGAAAGACTTCAGCCGGAAGTATGGGACGTACTTGAGGATGTTATCAAAGAGCATCCGGTTATGTTAAACCGTGCTCCTACCCTTCACAGACTGGGAATTCAGGCATTTGAGCCGATCCTGGTTGAAGGTAAGGCGATCAAGCTGCATCCCCTTGTATGTACTGCGTTCAACGCCGACTTCGATGGTGACCAGATGGCTGTCCATCTGCCTCTTTCCGTGGAAGCGCAGGCAGAATGCCGTTTCCTTCTGCTGTCACCGAACAACCTGCTGAAACCTTCCGACGGAGGCCCTGTTGCCGTTCCTTCTCAGGATATGGTGCTCGGTATCTATTACCTGACACAGGAAAGACCTGGCGCTAAGGGAGAAGGCATGATCTTCAAGAGCGTGAACGAGGCAATTCTGGCATATGAGAATGGAGCTGCAACCCTGCATTCCAGAATCAAGGCAAGAGTTACCAAGAAGATGGCTGACGGAACTGTTAAGATGGGAACGGTTGAATCCACCATCGGCCGGTTCATTTTCAATGAGATCGTTCCTCAGGATCTTGGTTTTGTGGACAGAAGCGTTGAAGGCAATGAATTAAAACTGGAAGTAGACTTCCATGTGGGCAAAAAGCAGTTAAAACAGATATTGGAGAAAGTTATCAACGTTCATGGCGCAAGCCAGACCGCTGAAACGCTGGATGATATTAAGGCAATCGGTTACAAGTATTCTACCAGAGCGGCCATGACCGTATCCATTTCCGATATGACTGTGCCTGAGAGCAAACCCCAGTTAATCGCTGATGCCCAGGCTACTGTAGACAGAATCGCCAAGAACTTCCGCCGTGGCCTTATCACAGAGGAAGAGCGTTATAAAGAAGTAATTGAAACATGGAAGGCAACCGATGACCAGCTCACCCATGACCTTCTGACCGGTCTGGATAAGTACAACAACATCTACATGATGGCGGATTCCGGAGCCCGTGGTTCTGATAAGCAGATCAAACAGCTTGCCGGTATGCGTGGTTTGATGGCCGATACAACCGGTCATACCATCGAACTTCCTATCAAGTCCAACTTCCGTGAAGGTCTGGACGTATTGGAGTACTTTATCTCTGCTCATGGAGCACGTAAAGGACTTTCCGATACAGCTCTTCGTACAGCCGACTCAGGATACCTGACCCGTCGTCTGGTAGACGTTTCACAGGATCTTATCATCCGTGAAGTGGACTGCTGTGAAGGAAAAGATATACCGTTTATGGAGATCAAAGGATTTATGGATGGACAGGAAACCATCGAGAGCCTCCAGGAACGTATTACAGGACGTTATATCGCTGAAACCATCACTGATCCCGACACTGGTGAAGTGGTTGTTAAAGCTAACCATATGTGTACGCCAAAACGTGCGGCTGCAGTCATGAAGGTGCTTGAGAAACTTGGCAGAGATTCTGTTAAGATCCGTACCGTACTGACCTGTAAATCCCATATCGGTGTATGCGCAAAATGTTACGGCGCCAACATGGCCACAGGCCAGGCTGTACAGGTAGGCGAGGCTGTAGGTATTATCGCAGCCCAGTCCATCGGTGAACCTGGTACACAGCTTACCATGCGTACCTTCCATACCGGCGGTGTTGCCGGCGGCGATATCACACAGGGTCTTCCCCGTGTCGAGGAGCTTTTCGAGGCCCGTAAACCTAAGGGTCTTGCTATCATTGCCGAATTCGGCGGTGTGGTCAGCATCAAAGATACGAAGAAAAAGCGTGAAATCGTGGTAACGGATCCTGAGACAGGAAATACCAAGACTTATCTGATTCCTTACGGTTCCAGAATTAAAGTTTTGGATGAACAGGTACTGGAAGCCGGTGACGAGCTGACAGAAGGTAGTGTGAACCCTCATGATATCCTTAAAATCAAGGGTGTCCGTGCGGTACAGGACTACATGATCCAGGAAGTTCAGCGTGTTTACCGTCTGCAGGGCGTTGAGATCAATGATAAGCACGTTGAGATGATTGTGCGTCAGATGTTAAAGAAGATCAAGATTGAAGAGAGCGGAGACAGCGATGTGCTGCCGGGCGTTTCTATGGATGTTCTTGATTATAACGATATGAATGAAAAATTGATTGCCGAAGGCAAAAAGCCGGCGGAAGGAAAACAGGTTATGCTGGGTATCACCAAGGCATCTCTGGCAACAGATTCCTTCTTATCGGCCGCATCCTTCCAGGAGACCACCAAGGTATTGACGGAAGCCGCTATTAACGGTAAAGTCGACAACCTGATCGGTCTGAAGGAGAATGTTATCATCGGTAAACTGATTCCGGCCGGTACAGGTATGAAGAGATACCGCAATGTAAAGCTGGATACGGATGTTACCATGGATGACGAAATTCTTCTGTCTGATGACGATATCATGTTGTCTGAAGACGGGGATGACTTTGATGAAGTGCTGGACTTCGGTGAAGAAGATCAGGAAATTTAATATGTAAATAGAAGCAGCCGCGGCATGAAAGATTTTTCGTGCCGTGGCTGCTTTTTGCAGCATTGAATCCGTATGGAGTATTGACAGAAGACGGTTAAGGAATTATGCTGGTGGAATATGGAGGGGGATGCCGGCCGGATTAGCGGCGCTGCCTGAATCTCCAAATACATGAATAGGATGCCAAAGCGGCGGAATGAGAGGTTTATACAATGATTTCATTTGATATTATTTTTAAAACAGCCAGAAGAATTACAATTGAACTGAAGGATCAGGGAATCTATTATACGGACCGTCCATATCAGGTTTTTCTCAATGGCCAGCCCTATATGGAGGGAAGGAAAGCGGTTTTGACGGTCAAGGGACTGAAACCTGATACGGAATATGAGATTCAGATTAAGAATGATATGGATGAATCAGAAACGGTCACATTTGCTACCGCTTATGAATTTGTGACGCTGGATGTCAGGAAATTCGGAGCCAGAGGAGACGGGGAACATGACGACACAATCTGTATCCAGGCAGCGATCAACGCATGTCCTGCAAACAGCCGTGTATGGATACCGAAGGGAGTGTATAAAGTATCCTCTTTGTTCTTAAAAAGTGACCTGATCCTGGAACTGGATGAAGATGCGGTGCTCTCCGCATATACAGAACGTTCTAAATTCCCGATTCTGCCGGGACTGATCGAGAGTTATGACGAGAGTTCGGAATACAACCTGGGATCGTGGGAAGGGAACCCGCTGGACAGCTTTGCTTCGATCATAACCGGGATAAATGTTCATAATGTGGTGATTACAGGAGGCGGCATCCTGGACGGCAATGCCAGCTTTGAAAACTGGTGGGAAGGGAACGGACGTCCGAAAACCGGAGGGGCTTACCGGCCGAGGATGATCTTTTTAAATCACTGTGAGAATATCACGGTTCATGGAATTACCGTACAGAACAGCCCGGCCTGGAACCTGCATCCTTATTTTTCCAATCATACCCGCTGGATCGACCTGACCGTATTAAATCCCAAGATTTCACCTAATACAGATGGAATGGATCCGGAATCCGTAGACGGTTTAGAGGTGGTGGGCGTGTCATTTTCCCTGGGAGATGACTGCATTGCCATGAAGTCAGGCAAATTCTACATGGGACATAAATATAAAGTGGCATCACAGAATGTGGTAATCCGCCAGTGTTATATGAAACATGGACATGGTTCGGTAACTCTGGGGAGCGAGATGGCGGCAGGAGTGAAACATCTGCTTTGCCGGGACTGTATTTTTGAAGATACGGACCGGGGACTGAGAGTTAAAACAAGGAGGGGCCGCGGTAAGGATGCGGTGATTGAAGATATTACCTTTGAAAATATTAAGATGAAAGGCGTGCTGACGCCGTTTGTGGTCAATTCCTATTATTGGTGCTGTGACCCGGATGGACATTCGGAATATGTGAGCTCAAAAGAGGCCCTTCCTGTAGATGACAGGACACCGCAGATCAAACAGCTGACTTTCCGCAATATTGAAGCCCATGACTGTCATGTGGCGGCTGCATTTATCTATGGACTTCCGGAATCCAAGGTGGAAGAAATCACGTTTGAAAATGTCGAGATTGATTTTGCCGAAAATCCCCAGCCGGAGTATCCGGCAATGATGGCCGGTGTGGAGCCATGTACCAACAAAGGAATCTATATCAATAATGTGAAAAAACTGACCCTCAACCATGTGACAGTAACAGGCGCAAAAGGGGAACCGGTTGAGATTGAGAATGTGGATGAGGTGATCCGCAGATAAACGGAAAAGCCGGTCAAGAAGCATCGGATGTGCATCCGATGTGAAAATTGGTGAAGAAACAGGAAGGAAACGGTTGAAAATAACCGGGCCCGTCCAAAGAGACAGAATCGATGGTCTCTTTGGAGGGCCCGGTTATTGTTTAATGTTTCATCATCGTTTCAATATAAGCCAGAATTAATGGGGCTACTCCTTTGGCTTCATTTTTCACAACAGGTTCTCTCATATAGTAGTCAAAAGTACCTTCCCTGTGTTCCACATTACCAAGACCCGCTACGAGGCAGATGCCGCCCAACTGCAGTTCCCCGTCTTCTTCGGAAAGATATTTTTCACAGGTACCGTAAAATGCTTTCTCGCCAAATGCCCGGTAGCTGTCCGGCAGATATCCGAGACGCACGCTTTTCATGATCGCATAAGCGAAGATGGCGGAGCCGGAAGTTTCCAGATAATTAGGTTCGATGCCGCCCCGGTTCACCACCTGGTACCACATTCCGGTCTCTTCATCCTGATACGGAAGCATGGAATCGATTAAATCGCGGTAAATCTGATTCAGTTCATTTTTTTCATCCGCCAGGGTTTCAGGCATGATCTCCATGGTATCGATCAGCGCCATGGCAAACCAGCCCAGGGCGCGGAGCCAGAAATTACCGGATAAACCAGTCACTTTATCACACCAGAACATGGAGCGGGAATCATCATATGCATGGTAGTAGAGGCCGTTTCTCAGATCCCTCATCAAAGTATGTACATTCCTGAACTGTGAAATGATGTCCATGCAGTTTTGGCAGTTATTATATTCCACTTCATACTGCATATAAAATGGCTGGGCCATATAAAGGCCGTCCAGCCAGATCTGATTGGGATAGATCTCCTTATGCCAGAAGTTTCCTGTGGAAGTGCGGGGCTGCTCTTTGAGCTGGCTGTATACGGTATCAATTCCTCTTCGGTATTTATCTTTACCGGTCAGTTTATACAGATCAAATAATGTTTTTCCGGCATTTACATTGTCCAGGTTGTGTTCTTTGGGATCATAGGATGTGATAGAACCGTCCTCTTTAACGAAATGGTCGATAAAATGATCCGCAAATTCCAGGTAACGGCTGTTCTGAGTGATATGATAAAGATCTAAAACAGCTTTAATCATACAACCGTCCATATAATTCCAGCCGGAATGTTCACCATTACTGATCTCTTCCTTATACCAGATAGGAGCTTTCGGAGTGCTTTTTTCTAACAGCTGATTAATGTAACGGTCCAGTATTTCCATGTAATGATTCTCCTTATTCTTATAATAAAAAAATGAAAACTTACAAACGTTTGCATTTTCTTTATTATATCATAGCAAAAATAAAAATAAATTAGTTATTTTCAATAAAAAAATACACTAAAACTATACTAAATATACAATTGACACATGGGGTGATCAGTGATATAGTAAAAACATGAACAAGAGATTGCATGTTTGCTTTGATAATCCGTCAACTTGTTAGGGGAATATAGCAGAGATGCATAATTTTAAAGATGAATTTGCAAACCTTTGCAGATTGTCAAAAAATAAGAAAGGGAGAGTGTCTTATGAGAAAGAACTGGAAGAAAGCGTTATCATTGGTTATGGCCGCAGCCATGACGGCAGGTTTAGCCGGATGCGGAGGAGGAGCGAAGAAAGAGGAATCTTCAGCGGCACAGACAACAGCGGCCGCAGCTACGCAAGAAGCTAAAAAAGAAGCAGAAGAGACTACAGCAGAGACTGCGGCGGAGACGACCGCTGAGCCGGCAGCAGCAGAAGGGCTGACAGTCAATACCACGGATCCGATTGAGATCACATTCAGCTGGTGGGGCGGAGATGCGAGACATGAGGCTACATTAAAAGCTGTTGATGCATTTATGGAGAAGTATCCTAATATTACGGTAAAGAGTTCCTATTCTGCATGGGACGGATGGGAAGATAAGATGTCATCTCAGTTTGCAACGGGAACTGCACCGGATGTAAACCAGATTAACTGGAACTGGATCACATCATTCAGCTCTGACGGAAGTGCATTTTATGATCTGAATAAAGTATCCGACATTCTGGATCTGACACAGTTTTCGTCTGATTATCTTGCACAGTGTACCGTAGCAGGAAAACTTCAGGGTATTCCGATTTCCATGACAGGAAGAATTTTCTACTGGAACAAGACTACATATGACCAGGCAGGCGTGGCTACCCCTACTACATTAGCTGAACTGATGGAAGCGGGAAAGGTATTCCAGGAGAAACTGGGAGACGATTATTATCCGCTGGCTATGAACGAGTATGACAGAACCATTTTCATGGTATACTATCTGGAATCCAAGTACGGCAAACCATGGGTTGAGAACAATGAATTACAGTACACCAAAGAAGAAATCCAGGACGGACTTGAATTCATTCAGTCACTGGAAGACGCACATGTAATCCCGTCTATCGCCACCATCGCAGGCGACGGAGCCGCATCCTTTGATAAGAATCCGAAGTGGATGGAAGGCAAATATGCAGGTATCTTCGAGTGGGATTCCGCAGCTACCAAGCAGATGGGCGCATTGAATGAAGGCCAGGAATTCGTAGTTGGTGAAGAATTTGCCGATATGGGCGACTATAAAGGCGGATTTGCTAAAGTATCCATGTGTTTCGGTATTTCCGAGAATACTAAGTATCCGGCAGAGTGTGCAGCTTTAATCAACTTCCTTTTAAATGAAGCCGAAGGCGTTGAGCCGGTTGGTTCTGAAAGAGGTATCCCATGTTCAGCAGCAGGTTTACAGATCTGTAAGGACAAAGGTTTATTGAATGAAGTAGTAGCGGAAGCCAATGAAAAAGTTCTTTCATATGTATCCTTCCCGCTTGATCCTAAGTTTGAAGCAAGTGCATTGAAAGCAACAAACGAAGGCGTTTACTGGGATGTAATGGCCGGACTGAGCTACGGCGATTATGATCTGGATGAAGCAGCGGATGTGCTGATTGAGGGCATCAATAAAGTATTACAGAAATAATTTGTGAAACGGCGGCGGAGACTGTAACAGGTTTCTGCCGCATTAGAAAGAGGAGGTATAGGTATGAAGCAACCAGCAGCTATGAACCAGCCGGCAAGCCGTAAAGGGTTTAAGAAAGTTATTCAGGCGAATGCCGGCTTTTTCTTTATCCTGCCATGGCTGATCGGATTTCTTGTTTTTAAGGTATATCCGTTTGGATCATCACTATTCTACAGTTTTACTGACTATCATTTGTTTGACGGAATTTCAAAATATGGCCTGATGAACTACGACGAGATTATACATACTAAGAAAATTGTGAAGGCTTTTGTGGTTACGATGAAGTACGCATTCATGACGGTGCCGCTGAAACTGGTTTTTGCTCTGTTCATCGCCTATATTCTGAATTTCAAGTTAAAAGGAGTGAATCTTTTCCGTACAGCCTATTACATTCCATCTATTCTGGGCGGATCCATCGCGATCGCAGTATTGTGGAAAGCGGTATTTAAAGATGAAGGTATTATCAACATTTTATTGAGTTATATCGGAGTGGAAGGCCCCAATTGGCTTGCAAGCCCTTCTCACGCTCTGTTCGTTATCTGTCTTTTGAGGGTTTGGCAGTTCGGTTCGGCCATGGTTATTTTCCTTGCAGCGTTAAAGGGCGTATCCAATGACCTTTATGAAGCGGCATCCATCGATGGAGCAGGTAAATGGAGACAGTTTTTCAGCATCACCGTTCCGCTCATCACACCGGTTATTTTCTATAACCTGGTTACCCAGTTATGTCAGGCATTCCAGGAATTCAACGGACCGTACATCATTACCCAGGGCGGGCCGAGAAGTTCGACAACATTGATTTCTCTGTTGATTTACAACAATGCGTTTAAGAGCTACGAGATGGGTCTGGCAAGTGCTCAGGCATGGCTTTTATTCCTGATCGTCATGACATTTACAGTGATTGCATTTATCAGCCAGAAAAAATGGGTTTATTATTCAGATGAGGATGGGAGGTAGGAATCATGACAAGAGATACAAGAAGAAAACTCAATACGTTCTTTCGTTATTTTGTACTGATTGCCGTCGGTCTTGTTATGATTTATCCGTTGATCTGGATGGTTGGCGCTACATTTAAAACGAATAATGAGATATTCAGCGGGATCGGATTCATCCCTAAGAATCCTACGCTGAGCGGTTATCAGAATGCGATGAAGAGCTACGGCGGAGATATCGATATAGTCAAAGCCATGATCAATACCTACTCCATTGTTTTGCCGAAAGTATTCTTTACGATCATATCGGCAACGATCACTGCTTATGGATTTGCAAGATTCCAGTTCAGAGGGAAAGGGGTATTGTTCGCGATTTTAATGTCAACCCTGTTCCTTCCTCAGGTTGTATTGAATGTTCCGCAGTTCATCATGTTTAATAAATTCGGCTGGGTTGATTCTCCGGTTTATCTGGCGCTGATTGTACCTACTTTATTTGCGACAGATACGTATTTTGTATTCATGCTGATCCAGTTTTTGAGAAATATTCCTAAGGAATTGGAAGAAGCAGCCAGAATTGACGGCTGCGGATCAATTAAGACCTTATGGTATGTAATTGTTCCTATGCTGAAACCTTCCATCGTATCCTGTGCGCTGTTCCAGTTCATGTGGTCTTCCAATGACTTTATGGGGCCATTGCTGTATGTTAACTCACCGGCCCGTTATCCGGCTTCTATCTTCGTTAAGATGTCCATGGATGCCGATACCGGATTTGAGTGGAACCGGGTGCTTGCGATGTCGCTGATCTCCATCATACCTTCTCTGATTGTGTTCCTGTTAGCACAGGATCAATTTATCGATGGTATTGCGGCAGGCGGAGTGAAGGGGTAAGAATTGTTTTTGGTATGTGATTGTGAACGTTACGTTGGGAAGACGGGAAAACCCGGCTGCTTTTGCAGGAGTTCCAGTTTTTCTTAGGCCCTGGGATTTTGCGTTGCCCGTCCAAATAAAATTGTCTGAGCGGCTTTATCGCGAGTTGTTTTATTTGGACGGGCTTTTTTAGCAAAATTCCAGGGCCTTAGAAAAACTTAACTCCGAATCCAGCAGCCGGCCCCCGCCCATCTCCCCTCCCATTCCCGCCCGGCCCCTCCCGTTCCATCTCCCCGTTCCAGCGTCCCCTTCAAGACTCAAAAAAACAATTCCCCCATTCTTTGCAAAAAGAAGAATAGAATGTTATACTAACCATAATAAGGTGATTTCTTTCAAAAGAGGGTGTAGAATATGGCAGTGACGATTAAAGATGTGGCTAAACAGGCCGGAGTATCCTATTCCACGGTGTCCAGGGCATTAAATGATCCAAAGGCAGAAAAATCGGATAAAAAGAAGAGAATTTTGAGAATTGCCCAGGAAATGGGGTATGTGCCCAATCAGGCGGCGATAAATTTGAAAATGTCCCGTTCCTATGTAATAGGGCTTTATTTTTCTACGATCAGTAAGATGACATCCCCCTTTGTGCTTCACGATGTTTTGACGGGAGTATACAGTGTGGTTGGAAGTAAATATAATATTGTGGTAAAAGGTATCGATATGCATGAACCTGGAACGCTCAACCCCACGTATTTTGACGGGATCATTGTGCTGTCCCAGAGGAATGAAGACCTGGATTTCATGGAGGAAGTGATGGGAAAGGGGATTCCCATGGTAGTTATCTGCCGGGCGGTATTTTTAGACGTTCCCAATGTGACTACGGACGAAGCCAAAGCCATGGAGAAGGCGATGGATTATCTGATTGAAAACGGGCATAGGAAAATCGGGATAATTGAAGGCAATTCCAGGCTGGACTCCACCAGGCTGCGCCACCGGGGCTGGAGGACTTCTATGAAAAAACATGGACTGGATCCGGACAGTCTTCCTGTGGAACACGGAACTTACCGTTATGCCAGCGGATATCAGGCGGCCAAACGGCTGCTGGAGCAGGATTTGACCGCCATTTTAAGCTTTAATGATGAGATGGCCTTTGGCGCCAGGGAAGCGATTACGGAGATGGGACTTAAAGTTCCTGACGATGTGTCGCTGGTGGGATTTGATAACTGGGATCTTTCCGGCTATGCCAGCATGAAGCTGACCACTGTGGAGCGGAATATGGGAGATATTGCCAGGGAAGGTACCAGGGTTCTGCTGAGACGGCTGGAAGAGGGGATCATTGATAACAGGAGAATTTATTTGGATAATAAACTGATTATCAGAGAGACTGTAAAGAATTTAAATGAACAATAAATAGAAAAATTACAGGCCGGTTTCACTCTGGGCAGACGGATGAGGGATATGTTCCCGGTTTGCCGGATTCAGATGCAAAACCGGCCTGTAACTGATAATAAAACATGAAATATATAATGATAATCAATATCAAAATTATTGACATTTGCATATAACAGGAGTATAATGCAGTTAACGTGATAGAAAGCGAGGTATTTGTCATGATTGACTGGATTATAGGAATTTTAATAGCCGCGGCTTTGGCTGCTATTGTAATAAAGAAGGTAAAAGATAAAAAGGCAGGGAAGAGCGGGTGCGGCTGTGGATGCAGCGGTTGTCCTTCCAAAGGAAAGTGCCACGAATAAAAGGTGAAAAATGATTGGTAAAAAATCGGGATATGCAGGAAGCGCATCTCAATTTTTTATCAATCATTTTTATTTTACAAAAGAGTTCATTCGATGGAATGACAGTTAAGTATGGCTGTTTTTCACCCGATATGTTATGATAAAAAAATAACCAAAGAAATAATGGAGATAATCATATGGGGAAAATAATGAAAACATTACCGGAAGTAAAAGAATCTTTGCTGACAATCAAGTACAAACCTGACGGAGAAACTGTGACGGAGAATCCGCCCCGTTTTATGTGGGTGCCTTCCAGCGACGAAGACCTTCCATATAAGCTGCAGATCTCAACTACAGAAACATTTGAACCGGAAACCACGGTCGGCGTGGATGGGATAGCGTATAACTTTTACACGCTGGATCATGTTTTGGAACCGGGAACTTATTATTGGAGATATTCGCTGGATGTGGAGGAAGAGTACACGTTCAGCCGTCCAAGGCAGTTTAGAATTCCAGATGATATTCCCGAGACACCCCTTCCGGGAAGGGATATCAGATATCAGAATGCGGACCTGCGCCATCCGAGAATCTGGCTTGGGCCGGACAGTTTGGAAGAATTTGGGGATAAGGTGAAGGAAAACAGGGATTATTGTGGATTTGGCGCTTTTTATGATAAATCAGTGGCCCCTTTTATAGGGAAAGCGCTGGAAGAGGAACCTGCGCCCTATCCGGGCAATAAAAGAGTGGTTGCCCTGTGGAGGGAAAATTATTCCGTATGCCAGAGAAATCTCTGCCATGTGCGTTCTCTGGCTGTGGCGGGACGGATTTTAAAGGACAAAGAACTGCTGGAACAGGCGAAAAAATGCCTGCTCCAGCTGGCGGGCTGGGATGTGTCAGGCACCACCAGCAGGAACTATAACGATGAATGTGCATTCCGTGCAGCATACACCCTGGCATTCGGCTATGACTGGCTGTATGATGAGTTGTCCGAAGAGGAGAAAAAAAGAGTATTTGACAGCCTGTTTACCAGGACAAAAGAGGTGGCAAAACATATTATATCTGATTCCAGAATACATTTTTCCCTCTATGACAGCCATGCGGTGCGTTCCCTGTCTTCTGTGCTGACGCCCTGCTGTATTGCCATGCTTGGGGAATGCGGGGAAGCGGCAAAATGGCTGGACTATACGATTGAGTATTTCAGCGTGGTCTATACGCCTTGGGGCGGAATCGACGGAGGATGGGCGGAAGGGCCGCTTTACTGGACTACAGGAATGGCATTTGTCATTGAAGCGTTAAATACCATAAAAAGTTTTCTTGGAATTGATTTGTATCAAAGGCCATTTTTTAAGAAAACAGGGGATTTTCCTTTGTACTGCAATCCGGTTGATACCAGGCGGGCTTGTTTCAGCGACCAGTCGAATCTGGGCAAATATCCAGGGCATAAGACGGCATTTAATATCAGGCAGTTTGCAGGAACGACCGGAAATGCCGATTACCAGTGGTATTATGAACAGGTATTTGCCAGGGAGCCGGAGATAGACCCGGACTTTTTCAACAGTGGATGGTGGGACTTTGACTTTGACGACATGGTTTACCGCCATGATTACCAGAACACGAAACTGACATCGCCCGGAGAGGAACCGGTGGTCAAATGGTTCCGGGATATCGGCTGGGTTGCAATTAATAAAAATTTGAAAGATTTTGACAATCACATATTCTTTTTAACAAAGAGCAGCCCTTACGGATGTGTTAGCCACAGTCACGGCGATCAGAATTCATTTTTGCTTCATGCATATGGAGAACCGCTGATTATCCGCAGCGGCCATTATATCGGGTTTAACACCTCTATGCATAAAGACTGGAGAAAGCAGACGCGCTCACATAATAATATCCTGATCAACGGACAAGGCCAGTATGCAGGGATGGATAAAGCCCTTCAGCTAAAGGCGGCAGGCCAAATCCTGAAGGTGGAGGAACGGGCGGACTGTATTTATATAAAAGAAGATGCCGCTCAGGCATATCTGGAGAACGTACCGGATTTAACTCAGTATACAAGAGAGATTTATTTTGTAGACGGCGCTTATTTTGTTCTGGTGGATTCCGTGTCTTCAGAGCATCCGTCTTTTCTGGATTGGAGGCTCCACAGTCTGCGTGAATTCGGTATCAGAAATGAGAAATTTTCCATCGAAGGCGAAAAGGCAGGCCTCAGCGGAAAGTTTGTCTACTGTTCCAGCGGTATTGAAGGAATTGCTCAGGGGGAAGGATTTGAGGGCGTTGATCCCAGGGAAGTCGAAGGTCTGGAAAAACATTGGCATCTGGACATGAGGACCGGAAAAGCGAAAAACCACATCATAGTAACTTTACTGGTTCCGTGGAAACAGCAGGAGAAAGTGGTTGTGAATGCTATTAAAGATGATCAGGGACATGACGTGTATTTTTATTTCAGTCATGACGGGAATACATTTTCCCTGAAAGCAGACGGGAATAAACGGTATTAGGTAAAAGCATATCCTTCGCACCAATTTTTCCGCCGTCCTGAACTGTTATGAAAAATAAAAGGAAGAAAACGTCAAGTAGGGGAGCTACCGGACGTTTTCTTGAGGGGAGTATAAATAATTAATAAGGTTGAAGAAATGGTTTTAAGGGAAACCAGATTTCTTCCAATATAATTATAATATAGGGCATTTGAAAAAGCAAATAAAAAGAATATTTTTTAAAAATTTAGGCATACTACTCCTGTAACAAAATAAATCGATATGAAACCAGGAGGTATGTAACGATGGCAAACAAAAATTATAGTGACATGGACAACTCTAGCTCAAGAAATTACAGCAACAACAACAGCCAGAACAACAATCAGAACAACAGCCAGAACAGCAGCAGAAACAACAACCAGAATAACAGCCAGAACAGCAGCCAGAACAGCAGCAGAAACAACAGCCAGAACAATAGTCAGAACAACAGCCAGAACAGCAGCAGAAATAACAGCCAGAACAAATCCAACTGCTAATTTTTAAAAACTGCAGTGCTGGAGCCGTCACTTTAACAAGTGGCGGCTTTTTACATATAATATATTAGAAAGGACAGGTGATGATATGTCATTTCCTACAATTACACTGAATGAACTGGAATTTTATCTTGACCAGGGAAGAGATATGACGGTGATTGATTTAAGAAACCGTTCTTCCTATCAAATGGGGCATATCAAAGGGGCGGTCAATATTCCCTTTAATGAAATAGATGACAATCTGGGTTGGCTGCCTAAGGACAAGATGCTGGTTTTGTACTGTTCAAGAGGCGGACAAAGTCTCCGGGCCAGCCGCTATTTGAGCACAATGGGCTATCAGCCCGTTAATGTGGCCAATGGAATTACCTACTATAGAGGAAAATATCTGGAACGGATGTAGAACTTCATTGACAGATGATGGTCAAAAGCTTTAAAATACTGTTATAAATGACGCAGGTGCGGATGAAAATCCGCATCTGGCAATAGAATGGAGAGAACTTATGAAATATTTATTTGCGTCAGATATTCATGGATCCGCTTATTACTGCAAAAAGGTTTTGGATGTATATAAAAACTCCGGGGCACAGCGGCTGATTCTGCTGGGAGATATTCTCTATCACGGCCCCCGCAATGAACTTCCCAAAGACTATAATCCGAAGGAAGTTTTTGCCATGCTCAATGAATTAAAAGACAGGATTTACGCGATCCGGGGCAACTGCGATTCAGAGGTTGATCAGATGGTTCTGGAATTCCCGATGATGGCGGATTATGCGCTGTTGGCATTAAATGGAAAAACATTTTACGCCACTCATGGCCATGTATTCCATGAGGACAACCTGCCGCCGCTTCAGGCCGGGGACATCCTGATTCACGGACATACTCATCTTCCGGTTGCTAAGAAGATGGGAGAGGTTTATATTCTGAATCCGGGCTCCACCTCTCTTCCTAAGGATGGAAATCCCAACAGTTACGCGGTGCTGGAAGAGAATGTGTTTAAAATTCTTACATTTGAAGGCGAAGTCCTGAAGGAAATAACATTATGAGAAAATTTGAATTGATAGCTCCATGCCATTTCGGATTAGAAGCGGTTTTAAAGAAGGAGATTGTAGACCTGGGCTATGAGATCACCCAGGTGGAAAATGGAAGGGTGACATTTGAGGGAGATGCGGATGCTGTGGCCAGGGCCAATATATTCTTGAGAACGGCGGAGAGAGTGCTTTTAAAAGTGGGTTGTTTTCATGCGGAAACATTTGAGGATCTGTTCCAGGGCACCAAGGCGGTTCCGTGGGAAGAATATATACCAAAAGACGGTAAATTCTGGGTTGCGAAGGCTTCTTCTATCCAGAGCAGGCTGTTCAGCCCTTCCGACATCCAATCCATTATGAAGAAAGCTATGGTGGAACGGTTAAAACGGGAATATGAGATGGACTGGTTTCCGGAAAATGGCAGCAGTTTTCCGCTGCGTGTCTTTCTTTATAAAGACCAGGTTACGATCGGCATCGATACCACCGGAGAATCCCTTCATAAGCGCGGTTACAGGACGCTTACAAGCAAAGCGCCGATTACGGAGACGCTGGCTGCGGCTCTCATCATGCTGACGCCTTGGAATAAGGACAGGATTTTGGTGGATCCCTTCTGCGGAAGCGGAACGTTTCCGATCGAAGCGGCTATGATGGCGGCCAATATTGCGCCAGGTATGAACCGCAGCTTTCTTTCTGAAGACTGGAAAGAGCTGGTGCCCAGGAAATACTGGTATGCGGCTATGGATGATGCCAATGATGCGGTGAACATGGATATTTCGGTGGACATCCAGGGATATGATGTGGATGGTGATATTATTAAAGCGGCGAGGGCGAATGCGGAGGCGGCAGGAGTGGATCAGCTGATTCATTTCCAGCAGAGGCCGGTCAGCGCCCTGAGCCATCCTAAAAAATATGGATTTATCATTACGAACCCTCCTTATGGAGAGCGTATAGAAGAAAAAGAGAACCTTCCGGCCCTGTATTCGGAGATCGGAGAGAGGTTCAGAGCGTTGGATTCCTGGTCTGCCTGCCTGATTACGGCTTATGAGGATGCTGAAAAGTACATTGGGAGAAAGGCGGACAGAAACCGTAAGATTTATAACGGGATGATGAAGACGTATTTTTATCAGTTTATGGGGCCCAGACCCCCGAAAAGAAAAGTAGGAGAATCAGTTGAAACGCAAAATTAGATATCTGATAATGATAGGGTTGCTGCTGATTCTTACCTGTGTCCAGAGAGTAGAGTTTTTTTATTCTGAGGCGGTGGTGGAAGGACTTACAAAATCTATCCCGCCTGTGGAATGGAAAACGGTGGTAGCGGAAAGTGTGAATTCCAAGCCGGTTATTCTGATGGTAGACGGCAAGCCGGTTGATACAGGACGCGACCGCCTATATATGGATTCCGATAGTATGGAAATTATGATGCCGGTGTCAATGGTGACAAAGGCATTTTCCTGTGCAGAAAATTATTATGACAATTCAAGGCTGGTCTTGGAAAAGAATAACCTGCGTGTGGAACTGGAAGAATCGGTGGTGGACCGTGACGGCAGATTATACATTCCTCTCAGGGAGATCGAAGAGGGGCTGGGCTATACGATGAGCTGGGATATCGGGAACAATACGGTGGCTATGACCAATAAGAATCCAGGCATGAGGACCCTGCCCTATGCTTATGATTACCGGAAAGAAGGCCGGGTTCCGGCAGTGAAAAACCAGGGATCTCTTGGAACCTGCTGGTCTTTTGCATCCCTTACGGCATTGGAAACGGTTTTGATGCCGGAAGATCCTCTGGATTTTTCTGAGGATCACATGTCCATCAACAACAGCTTTCATCTGTCCCAGAATGACGGCGGGGAGTACACCATGTCCATGGCTTATCTGCTGGCCTGGCAGGGGCCGGTGCTGGAAGAGGACGACCCCTATGGAGACGGTAAGTCTCCCGATGACTTAGAGCCGGTCAAGCATGTGCAGGAAATCCAGATTCTGCCCAGCAAAGATTATGAAACGATTAAAGAGGCCGTGTATCTGTACGGCGGCGTTCAGAGCTCACTGTATACATCCCTTAAAAACTATAAAAGCCGTTCTGTGTATTACAATCAGGAGAACAACGCTTACTGCTACATCGGGCCGGAAAAGCCAAACCACGATTCGGTGATAATCGGCTGGGATGACAATTACCCTAATGAGAACTTTAATATGGATCTGGAGGGGGACGGCGCATTTATCTGTGTGAACAGCTGGGGACAGGAATTTGGGGATGAAGGCTATTTTTATGTATCCTATTATGATACCAACATCGGTATTCACAATATTCTTTATACCAGGGTTGAAGATACGGATAATTACGACCATATTTACCAGACAGACCTGTGCGGATGGATCGGGCAACTGGGCTACGGGGAGGAGACGGCTTATTTTGCCAATGTATATAAGGCCGGAAACGGTGAGAATCTAAGGGCAGCAGGCTTTTATGCCACCGGGCCTGATACGGATTATGAAGTTTATATCGCCCGGAATCTGGATGAAAGCCGTGACTTTTCCAAAAGAACTCTGGCTGCAAAGGGGAATTTTGCAAACAGCGGGTATTATACGGTGGATTTTAACCAGGACGTTGAGCTGGAAGACGGGGAGGAATATGCTGTGATTGTAAAGATCACCACTCCCGGATCGGTTCATCCGGTGGCCATCGAATACGATGCTGAGGATAATAAGGCCCAGGTGGATATAACCGACGGCGAAGGATATATCAGCCTGAAGGGAACGGTCTGGGAACGGAGTGAAGAAAAACAGAGCTGCAATTTGTGCCTGAAAGCATATACGGTGAATCGGGAAGAACCTGAGGTTCACTGAAATAGATGGAGGAACATGATGAAACATAAAATTATATTTGCTACGGGGAATGAAGGTAAGATGAGGGAGATCCGTTTGATTCTGGCGGACCTGGGATTGGAGATCCTGTCTATGAAGGAAGCCGGAGTGGATCTTGATATTGTGGAAGATGGGATGACATTTGGGGAAAATGCTGAAATAAAGGCTAAGGCAGTATGGGAACAGACCGGGGACATCGTGCTGGCCGATGATTCCGGCCTGGTAGTGGATTATATCGGCGGAGAGCCGGGGATCTATTCGGCCCGCTACATGGGAGAGGATACTTCCTATATTATAAAAAACAACAATATTATCAGCCGCTTGTCGGGGGCCAGCGGACAGGAGCGGAGTGCCCGGTTTGTCTGCAACATCGCAGCGGTCCTGCCGGACGGACAGGTGATCCATACGGAAGAGTATATGGAAGGGCTGATAGCCAATGAACCGGCCGGCAGTGAAGGCTTCGGTTATGACCCGATTCTGTACATACCAGAATTCGGTCTGACTTCCGCCCAACTCAGCATTGAGCAGAAGAACCGGATCAGCCACCGGGGAAAAGCCCTGGAGGCCATGAAAGAACGCTTAAATGCAGTATTAAGGGGGGAATCGGATGAAAATACTGATTGTTAGTGATACGCACCGGCGGGATGAGAATTTGAAAACGGTAATTGAAAAGACGGAGCCGATAGATATGCTGATTCATCTGGGGGATGTGGAAGGAAGCGAAGAGAAGATCACAGGATGGGTAAAAGAAGGCTGTCTTCTGGAAATGGTAGCGGGCAACAATGACTTTTTTTCAGCTCTGGACCGGGAAAAGGAGATCACAATCGGAAAATATCATGTGATGCTGACTCATGGCCACTATTATAATGTATCTCTGGGACCGGACCATCTGTTTGAGGAAGCTAAGGAGCGTAAGATTGATATCGCCATGTTCGGGCATACCCACAGGCCTTATATAGAGGTGCGCGGAGGGGTTACGGTATTGAATCCGGGAAGCCTGTCTTATCCGAGACAGGACGGAAGGAAGCCTTCTTATGCGGTTATGGAGATTGACCGGTATGGGGAGGCGCATTTTACGTTTAATTATTTGAATTAGAGATGCTGCGTTATTAAAGATATGCGGCAGGAGGATAGTAAGATGGACATGACATTTCGTTGGTACGGCCCTGGATATGATGTCATATCGTTAGAGAAGATCAGGCAGATTCCAGGTGTGCAGGGCGTGGTGACCACCCTGATGGGCAAACAGCCGGGAGAGATATGGACGGAAGACGAAGTTCTGGAACTGAAGCAGGTGACAGAGAAGTCCGGTTTGAAAATTATGGGAATTGAATCCGTCAATATTTCCGATGATATTAAAACCGGTACAGGGAAGCGGGAAGAACACATAGCAAATTATATAACAACGCTGGAAAATCTGGGTAAAGCGGATATCCATGTCATCTGCTATAATTTTATGCCCGTCTTTGACTGGACGCGCACGGACCTTGCCAGGAAAAGGCCGGACGGATCCACGGTTCTCGCTTATAACCAGGAAATTGTCGACCATATCGATCCTGAGCATATGAGAGAATCTATGGAACGGATGTCCAATGGTTTTGCCATGCCGGGCTGGGAGCCGGAACGGCTGGATAAACTGAAAACGCTGTTTGAGGCATATAAGGATGTGGACTCCGACCGGCTGTTTCAGAATCTGGTGTATTTTCTGGAGGCGGTCAGCGATGTGTGTGAAAAATATGATATAAAAATGGGAATACATCCAGACGATCCTGCGTGGCCCATATTTGGCCTGCCCAGAATCGTTACGAATGAAGGAGACATTGTAAAACTGCTGAAAGCCGTGGATAAACCTCATAACGGAATCACTTTGTGCACCGGTTCTCTGGGATCCAATCCGAAAAATGATATCTGCAGTATCATCCGGGCTGCAAAAGGCAGGATTCCGTTTGCCCACGTCCGCAATTTGAAATATAATAAAAATGGTGATTTTGAGGAATCCGCTCATCTGTCTTCAGATGGTTCCATGGATATGTATGCAGTCATGAAGGAATTATATGATACCGGCTTTAACGGCATCATACGGCCGGATCACGGCCGTATGATATGGGGCGAAACAGCCATGCCTGGATACGGGCTTTATGACCGGGCGCTGGGAGCTGTGTATCTGTCCGGGCTTTGGGAAGCGATTGATAAATCCTCCCATTTATAATGTTTCATGAAGAACAAAAAGCAATTGTTCAATAAAAACTGTTGACAACGCATAATCTTTAGTATATAATCATTTATGCGTTGTGAAACGGTGCCGGAAAATGAAGCGTAGGCGGAGTTTTCTGTCAGATCGGGGTGTGGCTCAGTTTGGCTAGAGTACCTGGTTTGGGACCAGGGGGTCGCAGGTTCGAATCCTGTCACCCCGATTAACAATTTCATATCCTGTATGCGGGTGTAGTTCAATGGTAGAACACTAGCCTTCCAAGCTAGATACGTGGGTTCGATTCCCATCACCCGCTTTTTCTTTTGGTCAAAGTCCTTGATTTCTCAAGGGCTTTTTTTGTTATAAAAATATTAACAGATAAATTTAAAACATATGTGTAAAACACTGGGGGCAGACTTTTTAGAACAAAATAGATATTATTAGGAAATTTGCAAATGAGTTGACAAATATTTGTGAAAAATGTATAATAAATCAAAAGTGTTAACGCACACACTTTTAAAAATGATGAAAATGGAGGCATGAGTTTATGAAAAAGCAGGCTATGAGATTCATGAGTATCGCTGCATGCGCAGCCATGATTATGGTAAGCGGCTGTTCAGGTAAGCAGGCGGAAACACAGACGCAGACACAGGCAGAGAGCCAAAGCGGGGATCAGGCACAGACAGATGCCAAAAAGGAAACGGAAACAAAAGCTGACACTCAGGATAAGCAGGCAGTTGATTATCCTAAAAGCTCACTGACAATGATTGTACCGGTAGCGGCAGGGGGGAATATGGATGTTATCGGCAGGATCGCGGCCCGTTACCTGGAAGAAGAGATTGGAAAACCGGTGGTGGTGGAAAATATCAAAGGTTCCGGCGGCGCGGTTGGAGCGACTACCTATCTGGCAGAAGATGCCAATACGGAGAAGATCATATTTCTTCCGTCGGCATTATTTACAGTAACCCCGCTTTACAGCGAAACCGAGTATAAACTGGATGACTTCACTCCGATTATCGGATTTAACCAGGCGGTCAGCGGGGTATTTGCAGCAGCCGGTTCAGATATAAAAACATTTGAAGATCTGAAAAACTTCGATAAGAATCAGACCCTTTTATTTGGCAGCGGAGGAATAGGCGTTGCAAACTACCTGTTCCAATGTGCGGTATATGAAGATCTTGGATTGAAGTACGACACCATTCCCCATTCCAGCGGATCGGAAGGGCTTGTTAATGTCATTGCAGGAACAACCGATGTTGTACTTTCCTCAATGGCGGCTGCAAAACAGTATGTGGAAGATGGTTCAATCGTGCCCCTGTTTGTATACTCAGATCAGCCGTACAGCTATTCCAATGGGGTGACAGCGCCTCCATTGTCAGATTTTGGTATTGATGCGCCCTATGACACCACTCAGTTCTTTGCCATCCGTTCAGGAACCGACGACAGTATTGTTGACTTTTTGAGAACTTCCATTGAGCATGTATATGAAAACGAGAAATTTATGGAAGAATATACGGCAGCA
Source organism: Clostridiaceae bacterium (assembly GCA_018378255.1). GTDB lineage: Bacteria > Bacillota > Clostridia > Lachnospirales > Lachnospiraceae > CHH4-2. The sequence goes on from JAGZXV010000001.1 coordinate 28,942, forward strand.
GGAGGGGAGTTAATTCCGCTGAAGGGTGATGAACTGAAAGAACAGATTAATTCTCTTCAGAAAACAGCAGAAGAGATTTACAACAAGATCAGCAGCTGATATGTGCACGAAATCAGGGGGGATTTCATGAGAGTTAATATTAAAACAAATTTATGGGCAGGTATTTTATGTATAGCGGCAGCAGTTGTCATTTGGTTTCTGATTCCTATGCAGATAGGAGAACCGGCATCTGAGAATATCACAGTGAATGCCAGGTTGTTCCCTCAGATTTTTACTGTTCTGATCGGAGTATTTGGTCTTATCCTGGTGGCCGGCAGCCTGTTATTTCATAAAGAGACTTGTAAGGAACTGTATCTTTGGCAGGAAGCGAGAGTATTGGGATACTATGGAATGGTTGCTTTGTTTGTGGCAGCCATTCCGGTGCTCGGCTTTTTGATTGCCTCCATCCTTTTTGTTGTATTGTCTTTAGTATATTTCAAAAGCAGGAATAAATGGCACTATATATCGGCTGTTTTGGTAGCAGTGATAATATATCTGGCCTTTTCTAAAGGGCTTGGGGTGCGTTTTTAAAGGAAGGAGAAAAAGCGGGTGCAGATGTTTATTGAAGGATTTCAGAATTTTTTAGATATAAACGTAATCGTATTTTCTGCTGTCGGTATGGTTGTGGGAATTATATTTGGAGTAATTCCGGGATTGGCAGCGAATATTGGAATTGTGCTTTTTCTGCCGGTTACCTATATTTTACAGCCGATGGAAGCGCTTTTGCTTTTACTCGGAATCTTTTGCGGTGCTACATATGGGGGTTCGGTAACAGCGATTTTACTTGGAACACCCGGAACGAATTCCGCGGCGGCAACGGTTTTGGATGGCTATGAACTGACGAAAAAGAACCAGGCGTGGAAATCCCTGATGATGGCGCTGGTAGCTTCTGTTACAGGAGGAATCATATCCGCACTTCTGCTGCTGATCGCGGCTCCGTTAATTGCCTCTGTGACAATCAAGTTTGCGCCGCCGGAATTATTTACAATTTCAGTTTTCGGTCTATCGGTGATTGCGGCAGTTTCAGGCAAGAATTTCTGGAAAGGGCTGATCGGAGGAGCGTTGGGAATGCTTTTGTCTACCGTTGGGTCAGATACAATGTCCGGAAAAACCAGGTTTATTTTCGGCAATATCAAGCTGTCCACGGGACTGAGCATGTCGGCCGTACTGTTGGGAATATTCGCTGTTTGTGTCATTTTGGATAAGGCCAGGGAGATTTTTAGTGAGAATAAAGAAGATATTAAAAAAATAGTATTTTCTCATGACGACAAACTGAGCCTGAAAGAGATACGGCAGTGTGTTCCGCTGATGATGAAGTCCTCAGTGATTGGCTGTATCATTGGAATTATTCCGGGAGTTGGAGCTGGTATTGCAAGTATTCTCTCTTATAATGAAGCCAAGAGAGTCAGCAAAACTCCTGAAAAATTTGGATCGGGTATTATTGAAGGGGTGGCGGCTCCTGAGGCGGCCAACAATGCAGTCACGGGATCAGCGCTGATACCAACACTGACTTTAGGGATACCGGGTGCGCCGGCGGCAGCTACGCTTATGGCGGCTTTTACAATTCATGGACTGGTGCCGGGACCGCTGTTATTCAAAAACAGCGGAGTGCAGATGTACAGCATCATGATCGGCTTTTTGTTTTTAAACATAATTATGCTTTTCATAGGATATATTATGTGTCGCTTTTTTGTTAATGTGGTACGGGTTCCGTCGCAGGTGCTGATTCCGATTTTGACACTGACTTGTATTGCAGGCGCTTATTCAGAAAGCGGCAGTATGATTCAGGTGTATACCCTGCTGGCATTTGGCTTCCTGGGATATATATTTTCAATTGTTAAAATTCCTGCGATACCGATTGTCCTGGGCTTTATTCTGGGAAGTCTGTCGGAATTTAATTTCCGGCGTTCACTGGTTATGTCGGATCAGAGTCTGAGTATATTTTTTAAACGGCCAATTTGTATCTTTTTCATTCTTTTGACAATTGTTTTTATTATTACATTGACAGCGGATACAAAGAAATTAAAAGAAAAAATCACAAAAAGTAAGGGATAATTATGCAGAATATAATTTTAATAATGGCTGACCAATTTAGGGGAGATTGTATTGGATATGGAGGAAATACCAGCATTATGACGCCTTATCTGGATGAACTGGCTGCAGACGGCTGTTATTTTGAACGCGCTTATTCACCGTCTCCTACCTGCGTACCGGCGAGAGCCTGTATGATAACCGGAAGGAAGGCTGCTGATACGGGCTTTTTCAGCAATGATTTTTCCCAGCCATGGGAATTTCAGCAGACGCTCATGGAAACAATACATCGGCGCGGATATCAGACGATTAATGTGGGGAAAAATCATTTTAAGCCGTTGAGAAGCAAGATGGGATTTGAGGTAAATCTCTTATATGAAGTGAAGAATGATGAACAGGGAACGCCCAGTGATTATCATCTTTGGCTGAACAAGGAAGCGCCGGATGTAAAGGATACGGCAAAGGAGTATTCCCCCAATGCATGGGAAGTGCTTCCGTGGAATGGGGATTCCCGCCTGCATCCTACGGAGTGGACCGTAACGGCAGCGATGGAGCAGCTTGAACTGAGGGACCCGGTACGGCCTTTTTATCTGCAGATCAGCTTTCAGCGTCCCCACCCTCCGCTTGATCCTCCAAAGCATATCCTGGATTTGTATGCCCGGGAGGAGCTGCCGGATCCGGTAATCGGGCAGTGGGCGCCGCAATTCGATGAAGACACCAATTGCAGCGATCCGTTTGAGGGCAGAATTAACCGGAGATACTTGGCTATGGCAAAGAAAGCCTATTATGCCAGCATTACCCATATCGACAGGCAGGTGGGCCGGTTCATCCATTATCTGAAACAGAAGGGGTTGTATCAAAATACCACAATCGTATTTGTATCAGATCATGGAGAGATGCTGGGAGATCATAACATGTTCAGGAAGGGGCCGTTTCTTGAGGGATCGGCCAGAATCCCCTTTATCGTAAAGTTTGCCAACGGCATTATGGACGAAGAAAAGGGAACGAAGAAAGACACCCCTGTCAGTCTGCTGGATTTATATCCCACATTTACAGAATTATGCGGTGCGGTATGCCCTAAAGATTTGGATGGTATTAGTTTATGCAGATTAATCAAGCATCCGGAACTGAGAGACTACGTATTCAGTGAAAATTATAGGAGCAACCGGCAGATCACCACGGGGGGAGCTGCCGTCATCGGGCGTCGTTACAAATATATATGGAACAGTTGGCTGGGGGAAGAGTATTTGTTTGATATACAGGCTGATCCGGGAGAGCTTTATAATCTGGCGGATGATGGGACACAGCGGGATATGCTTGAATATATGCGGGGATTGGTGATGAAAGAATATCAGTCACGGCCGGAGGACAATATGCTTGACGGGGATGGCAGACTGAAAGCCGGCCGCATTCTTCCCGCGTACCGAAAACCAATAGAGAAATCAAAGCCAATTGGGAAGTAAAACAGATATCGTAGGAACAGCGAAGGAGGAGAAACAAATTGAAAGCAATTATGCTCATGTTTGATACATTAAACCGGCGTTTGCTGGAGCCATACGGGTGTGAGTGGACGAAAACGCCCAATTTTACAAGACTTGCAGAACATGGTATTACCTTTGACTGCTGTTATGCCGGAAGCCTGCCCTGTATGCCTGCCCGCAGAGAACTCCACACCGGCAGATATAACTTTTTACACCGGGGCTGGGGGCCGTTGGAACCGTTTGACGATTCATTGCCGGAGATTTTAAGAGAGAATGGTATTTATACCCACATGATCAGTGACCATCAGCATTACTGGGAAGATGGGGGCGCAACGTACCATCACAGATATGATACCTGGGAAATCGTAAGGGGGCAGGAAGCGGACAGGTGGAAAGGACTGGTAAGAACGCCTGAAATTCCGGAGCACCTGGGACGGGGATGGCGTCAGGACTGGGACAACAGACAGTATATTGATTCTGAAGAAAAGCAGCCTATGGCAGAGGTGTTCCGGTTGGGGCTTGAGTTTTTAGAGGCCAATAAAGGAGAAGACAACTGGTTTTTACACTGGGAATGTTTTGATCCTCATGAACCGTTTTATGTTATGGAGCGCTATAAGGAACTGTATCCTCACAGCTATGACGGTCCGCAGTTTGACTGGCCCGAGTATGGGCCGGTGACGGAAACACCGGAGGAAGTACAGCACTGTCGATATCAATATGCAGCTCTTTTGTCCATGTGTGATGCGTACTTAGGAAAATTTCTGGATTTTATGGATGAGAATGATATGTGGAAGAATACCATGGTGATTGTCAATACTGATCACGGTTTTCTTTTAGGAGAACATGACCTCTGGGCAAAGGGTGTGCACCCCTGGTATAACGAAACAGCCCATATTCCAATGTTTATCTGTGATCCCAGGAGCAAAACAGCAGGACAGCGAAGAGAGGCTTTGGTTCAGAATATTGATATTCCTGTGACCATATTGAAGTATTTCGGGCTGGAAACCACGGCCGATATGCAGGGATGTGATTTGGCTCCGGTCATAGAGAGCGATAAACGGATAAGGGACTATGCCCTGTTCGGGATGCATGGCGCCCAGGTGAATATCACAGATGGCCGTTATGTCTATATGAGAGGCCCTTCAGCTGAAAATCGTCCCCTTTACCACTATACGCTGATGCCGACCCATATGCGGTGCAGATTTTCACCGGAAGAAATGAAAGGCACTGTTATGGATGAAGGGTTTGGCTTTACCAAAGGTGCGCCGGTAATGAAGATCAGCGCTATGGACGATACATCCGGGGATATATCCATGAAAAAAAGACTTGAAACCGCATTATATGACCTGGAAGCGGATCCGGGGCAGCACAGCCCGGTAACAGACGAAACAATCGAGCGCAGAATGGCAGAACAGATGATAAAGCTCATGCAGGAGAATGAAGCTCCTCCGGAACAATATGTCCGTCTGGGTTTAATTTGATTTAATTGATAATGGACGGATTTGGTTTTTCGGGTTACAATCAGATTGGATTGTAATTCGAATAGTCAAAATATCTGACTAAACCATAGGGGGAATACAAGGTGTCAAATATAACAATTAAGGAAATCGCCCAGATATCAGGCGTATCCGTAGGAACTGTAGATCGTGTACTGCATAACCGCGGGAAGGTGAAAAAAGAAAAGGCAGAGCTGGTTCTTGAAATCTGCCGCAGAGAGGGTTATGAACCCAATTTGCTGGCCCGCGCCATGATGATGAGAAAGAAGAATCTGCGGGTAGCTGTGATCATTAATAACCCTGGTAAGAATTTGTTTTCGGAACAGGTAAAAGATGGCTTGGAGGCAGTTCTTAAAGAGTGGAAGGATTATAATGTGGCTTTTGAATACTTCTATCTTCATGATAAGGGCGCGGAGGAGGAATTGGAGTATCTGGAGCAGATATCCGGAGACGGGAATGGATATGACGGGCTGATCATAAAGCCGGTGAATGACCTTCGAATCAGGAAACAGCTTGTGGATATGCAGCAGAACGGAATGCCGGTTGTTACCTGCACCTCGAACCTGGACGGTTTCGAACCCCTGTGTTTTGTAGGACAGAATCATGTAAAAGAGGGGCGTATGGCAGCCAATATGCTGCTGAAATGCATTCCCGATTTGAATGAAGTTGCGATTTTATCAATTAAAAAGATTATCTTTGCAAGAATACAGAAAATAGACAGTTTTACCGAATATTTAAGGCAGAAGAGAAAGGGAATCTGTATTCATAAGATGATTGAGTATCAGGAGACGGCGGAAGAAGTATATGCCCAGACCCTTGAGACTTTACAGGCGCATCCGAACACAGAGGCGCTGTATGCACATACAAGGCATTTGGACGCTGTACACCGGGCTGTGGTTGAGCAGAAAAGAAACCGGGATTTGGTGGTGTTTTCTTTTGGGAGCAAGGAGAATTTGAAGGAGTACATCCAGCAGGGCAAAATAACATTCGCCATTGAGGAAACTTCTTATGGACACGGTTATTTTGCGGGCAGAGAGATTCTCAATTATCTTCTGACCGGAAAACTTCCTGAGGAGAAGAACCATTATATACCATCCAGTATTTTAATTGAAGAAACATTTTAAATAGAAGTATTTAAGGGGAGATAAAGTATGAGAGCAGTTATGATTATGTATGATTCCCTGAATAAAAGATATCTGAGCCCTTATGGGAACGATTGGGTAAAAACGCCTAATTTTCAGAGACTGGCAGAACACAGTGTGACATTTGATAATTTTTATGCAGGCAGTCTTCCTTGCATGCCTGCAAGGCGGGAACTGCATACAGGCCGCCTTAATTTTTTACATAGGGGCTGGAGCCCTTGCGAGCCGTTTGATGAATCCATGCCGGAGATATTAAAGGAGAATGGCGTTTACAGCCATTTGATCACTGATCATTGCCATTATTGGGATGATGGAGGAGCCAATTACCAGAACCGGTTTGCCACTTTTTCCTTTGTAAGGGGTCAGGAAGGGGATCACTGGATTCCGGATGCGGATCATTGCAATAAGACCCGCGGTGAACAGGACAGGATCAATCGGATGGCAATGACCCGGGAAGAGGATCATTACCATGTGCGGTGTTTCCGGGAAGGCAGAGACTTTCTGATAAAGAATCAGGATAAGGATAACTGGTATCTGCAGCTGGAATATTTTGATCCTCACGAACCTTTCTTTGTACCGGGACGTTTTAAAAGCCTTTATACAGATTTGCCGGACACAACAGACTGGCCTCAGTATTGCCCGGTCGATGAAAAGGATGAGAAATTAAAATCATATATTACCAATTATGCAGCGCTGGTAACCATGTGTGATGAGTATTTGGGAAAGATTTTGGATGTTTTTGATGAACAGGACCTTTGGAAGGATACCATGCTGATTGTGAATACGGATCATGGATATTTTTTGGGAGAGAAGGGGTATTGCGGGAAAAATTATATGCCTGTTTATGATGAACTGGCGAATCTACCGTTTTTTATCCATCATCCGGATTACGCCGATGCAGATGGAACGCGCAGGGATATGCTGGCTCAGACACCGGATATTCCTGTGACGATTTTAGAATGGTTTGGAATACAAAAAGGAAAACATATGCTGGGACGGGACATAAGCCAGGTGATAAAGGACAGCCGTCCGATCCATGACGCCATATTATACGGATATCATGGAATGCATATCAATATGACGGATGGGACTTACACCTATATGAGAAGCGCGGCCAATGAGGACAACAGCCCTCTGTTTCAGTATACGTTAATGCCCTGGCATATTGCGAAACCGATGTGCGGACAGGAACTTAAACAAGCGGATCCCACGCTTTATACCGGTTTTGAATTTAATGATCATACCCCGGTATTGAAGATTCCTGTGGACGAACGGTTTGACAAAAAGCGGTATTACCGTTACAGCGGTCATGTAAAATACGGAACACGTTTGTTTAACAGAAAAAATGACCCATGTCAGGAGCAGCTTATAAAAGATCCTGAACTTGAGGAACAGCTTTGCAGACAGATGATATCTTTGATGAAAGAGAATGAAAGCCCAAAAGAGCAGTATGTAAGAGTTGGATTAGCCGTCCCGGAGGACTGTTAGGAAGATGAAATCAAATGATGCCTCAACTCATAAAAGAAACCACAGCATTTATTAATGAATGTTTCTTTTATGAGCTGGGGCATTTTATATAGTTTTTTTCTTGTTTTTTAAATTTAGTTGGTAAAAATGTGAAAAAGGTGTTGACATATAACTCGTCATAGGTTATCATATAAATACATCATATAACGTTATACAACAACATATAATAATATTTCTAAATGGAGGAGTAATTATGAGACAAGAACACATTGACCAGATCAAGACAGCGGTCGCAGCAGTGGCAGCAAAAAAGAATCTTAACCATTTTTATTTTGTGGCATGCGGCGGTTCACAGGCGTTTATGATGCCGGCACAGTATATCTTTGACAGAGAGATCGCTATTCCAGCCAGCATCTATTCTTCGAATGAATTCGTACATAGGGCGCCTAAGGCTCTTGGCCCTGATTCAGTTGTAATCACATGTTCCCATTCCGGAAACACACCGGAGACTGTTAAGGCAACGGAAGTTGCAAGAGAACTGGGAGCTACCACAATCGCTTTATCCAATCTGGTTGATTCTCCATTATGGAAAGCAGCGGAATACCCGATTCACTATGACTGGGGTAAAGAAGCGGATGCCAGCGATCTGAACAAAGCAGTGTTATATTCCCTTCTGTTCCATATTTTAAATGCGGTTAATCCAAGTGAGAAGTACGAAAAGGGAATTGCATCCGTAGCTAATTTGAATGATGTGATTGAAAAAGCGAAAGCACAGTATGCCGACACCATTAAAGAGTGGGGCAGAAAATATAAGAGAGAAGAACTGATCTACACCATGGGTAGCGGCGCTAACTACGGAGAGGCTTATTCCTTCGCAATCTGTCTTTTGATGGAGATGCAGTGGATTCATTCAAGTGCAATCCATTCAGGCGAGTATTTCCATGGACCATTTGAAGTGACGGATTTTGATGTTCCGTTTATTATCATTAAAGGAATCGGCGCAACCAGACCGTTGGATGAAAGAGCCTATAATTTCTGCCAGAAGTATTCAGAGAAGATCATGCTGGTAGATGCGGAAACATTTGATATGACCGGTATTGACGAAGAGGTGAGAGAGTACTTTGCTCCGCTTTTGGCAGGTGCTGTCCTTCGATCCCTGGCTGATGCCTTCGCATATGAAAGAGGACATGATTTAAGCGTTCGCCGTTATATGTGGAGAATGGAATATTAATTTCTATAAGAATGGGACGACGGAGTTCTGGCAGAGTGGGGGCTTGAATTCCGTCGTTTTGCATTATATTGGAACGCGCGCCGCAGAGAATAAAGAGTTTTGCAGGCAATGCGCAGATAAATGAGATTCATGGTGAAAAAGGAGGAACATATTATGAGACACAGCATCAAAAGAATGGCGGCATTATCGATAGCAGCAGTGATGGGACTTTCCCTGACGGCCTGCGGCGGCGGTTCCGGTTCCGGAAGCCAGACACAGGCGGGAAATGAGCAGAAGACAGAAGCAGCGGCCTCCAAAGACGGCGGCAGCGGTGATAAAGTGGTGATCAATTTCTTCCATCGTTGGCCTAACGATCCTAAGAACACCATGTTCAAAGGATTAGTGGAAGAGTATATGGCGGAAAATCCAAATGTGACCATCAACATGGACTGCATATTAAATGACCAGTATAAAGAAAAGATCCGTATGGTTGTGAGTACAGATGAAGTTCCCGATGTATTTTCATCATGGTCCGGAACCTTCGCACAGGAGATGATCGCTTCCGGCAATGTGATGTCCCTGAATGAAGTCTACGAAGGAGACAGCGAATGGGCATCCAAGATCGCTCCGGCCAGCGTGGAAGGATTTACCTTCGACGGCCAGACTTACGGTATTCCGTGGTCCCAGGACGGCAAGGTGTTCTATTATAATAAGAAGATTTTTGCAGATAACAATATATCGGTTCCTAAGACCTGGAACGAATTTACCGCTGTTTTGGATCAGTTAAAGGCAGCAGGATATGAAACTCCTGTAGTAGAGGGACTGGCGGACAACTGGGCAATCCTTCACTACCTTGGAACCATGAATCAGAGAATGGTGGATCCGGAAGTATTAGCGAAAGACTATGATGCGGCAACCGGCGAATTTACGGATCCTGCATATGTGGAAGTTCTGAAAAAATGGCAGCAGCTGACCTCTTATATGGGCGAAACCTGTGTGGCCATCGATCATGAAACAGCCAGAAATACATATTTTGCAACTGGTGAAGCCCCGATTATGTACCTTCAGTTCGCTGAGATTCCAATGCTTGAAAAATCCATTCCTGAGGATTTTGAATACGGATTTTTTAACTTCCCTGCTTTCGAAGAAGGAAAAGGGGATGCAGACGGCTTGACCGGAGCGCCGGAAGGCTTTATGATCAGTAATAAAGCAAAAAATCCGGAAGAGTGCGTGAAATTCTTAAAATGGCTTGTGAGCAAAAAAGGCGGAGAAGCTCTTACCACACAGTGCGGAGATATTTCCAGCGTGGACGGAGCTGTGGATGAAACCAACGCCCTGCCTTCACAGTTAGAAGCTATGGATATTATTAAATCAGCTTCCACTTTAGTGCCGTGGTTTGATAATGCCTGTGACGCTTCTGTATACACCGTATACGGACAGGGAGCCCAGGCGATTGCTACCGGCGACGAAACACCGGAAAGCGTTATGGAACAGGTAAAGGAAGCAGCCGCCTCTTTACACTAAACACAAGGAATGGGATGGTTCATTTTGAGAAAGAAAAGAAATATGGAAGCGTTGGCTTTCGTGATACCAAGTGTTCTGATTTTGGGATTATTCGTTTACTTCCCGCTGATTAAGAATATAGTTTACAGCTTCCAGTCCTTTACCCTGTCATCCACAGTGAAAGAGTGGGTGGGGCTGGAGAACTACAGACATCTGTTTTCGGATAAGATCATACTGACCTGTTTGAAGAATAATATTCTTTATGCATTGATTTCCATTGTGATACAGGTTGGATTTGGTTTAGTGCTGGCTGCGGTGCTGGAGGATGTGGCCTTCCACCGCTTTGCACCGGTGCTGCGCAGTATTTATTTTATACCGACTGTGATTTCCATGACTGTAGTATGCCTGTTGTTCGAATTTGTGTACAATCCGCAGATGGGGCTTTTAAACAGCTTCCTCCAGGCGGTTGGTTTGGATGATCTGACAAGGATATGGCTGGGAAGTAAAAAGACGGCGATGTATGCGATAATCGCGGTTTCCCAATGGCAGAGTACCGGTTACGTGACCATGCTGTTCATTGTCGCCATCCAGAAGATTCCCAGAGATTTATATGAAGCGGCTGAAGTGGACGGAGCCGGAAAGATCAAACGTTTCTTCTACATCACAGTGCCGCAGGTAAAACAGATGTTTTTTGTAACCATGATTTTAACGGTGGTTGGAGCTTTCACCGTATTCAACGAGCCGTATATCCTGACCGGAGGCGGTCCGGGTACGGCCACCATGGTATTGTCACTACATATGTACCAGACCGGATTTGTTAAGAATAACATGGGCTATGCTTCCACCATTGCAATGCTGATATTTGTCATCACAGCGGTGCTGTCTTCCGTACAGTTCTTCAGCTATGGAACGGAAAAGGAGGATCGGTAATGAAAAAGGGAATTGCTAAAAAAAGAAGAGTTTACGGGCCATGGGAAATCCTTTGGATGGTAATTCTCCTGGGCCTGGCCATATTGATTATCTATCCTATGTTCTGGATCCTGATGTCCTCTTTTAAAGATTATCAGGGAATCTATGGCGATGTATGGGGATTTCCGGATATCTGGCATATTGAGAATTATGCGACTGCGTGGAATAAAGGTATTTCCCAGTATTTTGTCAACAGTACCATCGTAACCCTGGTTACGCTGGCAGGCGTAGTGTTTGTAGCCAGCTTTTCAGCCTTCGGCATCTGCCAGCTGAAAGGCAGGCTGGGCAACGCCCTGTTCCTTTTCTGTATGTGCGGTATCCTGCTCTCACCGCAGGTCTGCCTGCTTCCGCTGTTTATGCTGTTAAAATCTTTGAAGATTAAAAATACTCTTTGGGCGATGATTCTGCCGTATATCGCTTTCCGTCTTCCGGTATCCATTATGCTGATCCGTTCTTTCTTCGTGGGAATATCAAAAGAACTGGAAGAGGCGGCGACCATTGACGGAGCTACACTGATGCAGATCTACAGACACATTTATCTGCCGTTATCCAAACCCATACTTTCAACAGTTGTGATTATGACGGCGTATTATGCGTGGAATGAATTCGTATTTGCCACTATATTCGTGGACAGTTCAAAACTCCGCACCATACCGGTTGGTCTTATGACCTTCAGGGACGGTCTGATGACGGAATGGGGCGTAGTATTGGCCGGAATGGTAATTGCCTGTCTTCCGATTGTTACTTTGTTCATTATAATGCAGAAGAGCTTTGTGCGGGGTATGACCGCCGGAGCCGTGAAAGGATAGGATGAGGATATGAAGCTGATTGCAATAGGAGATAATGTGACGGACTGCTATATAGATGAAGGCGTTTATTTTCCAGGAGGAAATGCGGTCAATGTGGCGGTGAACTGTAAGAAAAACGGAGCCGAAAAGGTGAACTACATCGGCGTGTTCGGAGATGATGAACGGGCGGATTACATAAAGGAATGCCTGACACAGGAAGGGGTTACTTATGACCGCTCCAGAAAGGTCTATGCCCATACCGCCCAGCCTAAAGTCTGTTTAAAGGACGGCGACCGGGTATTTGCACCGGGACTGCGGGACAGCTGCCAGCATCTGTTCGCCATTAAAATAGTAAAAGAAGACATAGAAGTGATTGAAGAATACGATATCTGCCATACCAGCTGCTATTCAAATTTAGAATATGAGCTGCCGGAACTTCAGAAAATCTGTAAAGTTTCATTCGATTTTTCCGACAGAAGAGAGGATTCTTATCTGGAGCGGACCTGTCCTTATCTGAGCTTTGCATTTTTCTCCGGTTCGGATCTGTCTGAGGAGGAATGTGAGGCATTTGCTAAAAAGGTACACGATTTGGGCACGGAGATCGTAGGGATCACCAGAGGATCTAAGGGCGCGGTTTTCTATGATGGAACCAGGATCTACCGCCAGGGAATTAAAAAAGTGGACGCCATCGATACCATGGGCGCCGGAGACAGCTTTATCGCCGGGTTCCTGACGGCTTATGGAGACGGCAAGACCATGGAAGAGGCGCTGGATTATGCAGCAGAACGGTCGGCCCTTACCTGTACGGTCCGGGGAGGGTTCGGGCACCCTCATGCGGCGGAGTAATTGTATTTAAAAAGTCCGACAGTCAGATGATGTCTTAATTTTTGCTGCTGCTCCCTGTCAGAAAACGGGGGATCGAAAGATGGGCGGCAGTAAAGGTTAAGACATCATTTTTTGTTGGATTTTCTAATAAAACCGGTAATTTATGGAAATAGGCCGGACATGGGATTAAAATATAAGGATGCATTTGATAAGACAAGTTTTGTATGATATATTATAAAGTATTAAGATGTTACTTATAAGAGGTTATGTATTCTGAGCGTATCTTACAGTGAACCGGGAATACCTGATTTTGGGGAGGGAAAGTCCTGCAGCAGGCCGTGAATAATAACCATGGAAAAGGAGAGTCTGTTATGTTGGATCAAAATGCCTTGACGCCATTGTATGAGCAATTGAAAAATGCAATTAAAGAGGATATAAAAGCCCAGATTTACCGTCCTGGCGACCGGATGCCCAGCGAAGCGGAGATGGAGGAAAAGTACCAGGTCAGCAGGATCACGGTCCGCAGGGCGGTAAAAGAGCTTTGTGACGAGGAAATTCTGGTCCGGAGGCAGGGCAAGGGCACCTTTGTTTTAAACAACGGAGTGCACAGCCGTATCGACCGTTTGGCCGGTTTCCACGATTCCTTGGGGGAACAGGGGAAAAAGGTGGAGGTGAAGGTTTTGGAGAAATCCATAGGGAAGCCCAAGCCGTCTTATGCCCGGGATCTGCAGATGGCTCCCCAGGACGATATCGTCTATCTGAAGCGCATTATGTATGCAGATGATATACCGGTGATGATCGATACCTGCTATATTCCCATGAAGCGTTTTCCGGGGATTTATGATAAACTGACCGGTGATTTTTCCATTTACCGGATTCTGCGGGAAGACTATGGGGCGAGTCTGGACCGCTATTATAAGGTTCTGAAAGTGAGGAAGGCTACGAAAGAAGAAGCGGGATATCTCAACTGCCACAGCGGCGATCCCGTATTTGACTTGTTTAAAATCACATATGATGGAGCCGGAGTGCCCCAGGATATTGCTGTCAGCATATTAAAGGGCGAGGATACCGCTTATGTGATTTCCAGCGACGAGGACGATCAGATGAGCCACAGCGGTATGCGGTGGAATATATAGGGGATGAGAATTAGGGATATTGCGGGTAGCGGCAATAAAAAACCGGATCTGACAGAAATCAGATCCGGTTTTTGGTGTGCGCCCAGAGGCCCACATATCATGCGGATAACAGGAGTTGAACCTGCACGTCTTGGACACTAGATCCTAAGTCTAGCGCGTCTGCCAATTCCGCCATATCCGCTGATGAGACATCGGGGATTCGAACCCCGGACAACTTGATTAAAAGTCAAGTGCTCTACCGACTGAGCTAATATCCCATAAAGGCGCTGCGGACAAGTTGGGCGATTCTTTCGTCCTTCACTTGTAATTTTCTCATCTGCAGATGATCCTTACAGACTAACTGGGCTAGTTGGATTCGAACCAACGTAATGCAGGAGTCAAAGTCCTGTGCCTTACCGCTTGGCGATAGCCCATTGTTAAAAAAAAATTCCCAATCAGGGAATTATAAGGGTGGATAAAGGGATTCGAACCCTTGGCCTCCAGAGCCACAATCTGGCGCGCTAACCAACTGCGCTATACCCACCATAAATATCGTATTAAAATACGAAACGAGCCTGAAGGGATTCGAACCCCCGACCCACGGCTTAGAAGGCCGTTGCTCTATCCAGCTGAGCTACAGACTCACGACTGACGCTTAATCTGTCGTTTTATTGCACACTTCTATCGTGTCAACGTGTTATAGTCTATCATATTTTTTTTATTAATGCAAGCATTTTTTTTATATTTTTTAAAAAAAATTAAGGAGAAAACGGCCTGGATACAAACACACTCCAGTCCATCCCTTGATGCACAACCTTCCGCCTTTGTTTAAATTCCGCTTACCGAACTGCCTTTTTCTTCTATCTGGCAATAAGTTCTCTGAGTTTTAACAGAAATTACCTATTTACAATCTGCCGATTCAGTAGTATCATAAATATATAAATACGAACACATGTTCGACTTGAAAAGAGGCGGTGTTTATATGGTAAAGCGTGTACATGTGATAGCGACTTTCAATTTAGACGGCCGGGTTAGACCTCTGTGGCTGCGTTTGAAATTAGAAGAAGATGCGCCGGTTTATAAAATTTGTGACTGCCGGTGTAAGGATGACGGCAATTGGAGCGGAGTGTTATCTTTCTGGTGTGTTATCAGCAACAATCGGGAACAGCATGAGATCCGCTTGGATTTTCACACGAAAGATCATATCTGGAACCTTGTCCTGAATAATTCTAATATGAGCTTCGGCGCATGAGAGGAGGATGCGGTAAAACCGCCCTCTCATGCCGGCGCTTTTAACAGGCCGAGGAATTTACCCAGCCTCTTATACTTTAACTGGCTGGTAAGGTTTATATCATCAATTGTGCCGTTTAAGGACTTCAGCAGAACGGTATCCCCGCTTTTATAGTATCTGCCCAGATAGAGGTAGCCGCTGTTTAATCGGATGATCCAGATTTCCCCCTGTTTGGGAGCGTTCAGATCGTCATAGCGGAATCCTAACAGGGAATTTTTGAAGAATTTAGGGCTCAGGATGTTGTTGTTCAACAGAACGCAGAAGGTACAGGCCTCCGAGAGATAATTTCGGTCCACGAGGATGGATCCGATCCTCCGGCTTTCATAATCAGCCAGCCCGTCTGTAAAACTTGTAAATTCAAAACACTGTAGAGCTACTTTATTTTTGGAAGAGAGATAGAGCTGCCGGTCGTATTCCGTATTGATTACATATTTTATATATTCCTGCTGACAGGAAGGCAGCCGGTTGAAACGGTGGGCGTATTCTTCCAGATCATATGTAATCAGCGGCTGCCGGTCGGAGAACTCATCCATGGAACAATTTAAAGCCTTGGATATGGCAAGCATGGTGTCGTATCCGGGATTAGCTGTTATCCCGCTTCCTATCTTGGTCAGTGTGCTCAGTGGAATTTTGCTGAGAAAGGCCAGATCTTCATAGGTATAATCCCTGTAATTCATGATTTCTTTTATTTTCCGATAATTCATGTCATCACTCCATTCCAAATTTGGAAAAATTATGAAACCCGGTTTCCTTGTTTTGACGGTTACAAAAATATATAATTATATTATGAAAATGCAGACGGTGTAATTGTTTATAACGAGGAGTATAGCATGAATTATCAGTCATTTCAATTAATTCTATCAAGTGAATATCTTCTGGAAGTCTCACTGATGAGCTGCAGGGAACAAAAGAAGGAGATTATCCTGGAAGAAAATACAGAAACGTCCTGGTATACGGTATTAAAAGAACAGTTCTTTTTAGATGAAGATAACCAGCTCTCAGCCAAAATTATAATTCTGCTGAATAATCTGGGGTTATCTCCGAACCTCTGCGGATACACATATTTGAAAAGAGCCATTGAAATGAGTTATTGGGACCCTAAGGTGTTATACCATGTGACTAAAATGGTATATCCGGAGATTGCCTACGAATATCATACCACGGTGGCGAGCGTAGAACGGGCGATCAGACACTGCATCGATGTGATCTGGGAGAGGGGGAATAAGGAACTCTATTACTGGCTTTTGCGGGGCGTTTATATGGAGAAGCCCACAAACAGCGCCTTTATCTCATATCTGACGGAATCGCTGAGATTTTTAGAAAAATGCCGCCAGTCTTAAAGAAAAACCGGCGGCATTTGAAGGAAGGAATATTATCTTCTGTCCTGGACAAGCAGGGTGCGGACCGCATCGGGGCTTCTGTTCCAGTTGAGGACGTAGAGGGTATAGATCCTGTTGGCTAACAGATTGGCGTAAGTTGTCACCAGCGCAGTCTGAGGATTCTGGCTCCTGTATACGGTTATCGGGTAGTTTCCGGGCCGCACTTTGCTGAATGACGCAGGCCGGGCAAACGCTACACCGGAAAAGGTCAGATTACTCATCTCCACATTAACCGGACCGGTGTAAAAGGCCAGGTTGCAGACGCGGATACAGGATGTGGAGTTAGGAGTGGTACATGGCGTATCAGAGATTGAAACCAGATCCAGCCCTGAGGCTGTATTTACCACAGCAAAGGTGGTAAAGCCCGCTGGGAACAGCATGGACTTCTGGATGTAGATATAACCATTGGGCCCCATAACCGTAATTGTCATGTAATTGGGAGAAAACTGGCTGTACTGGGTGATTTCATTGTCATTCAGATCCGATATGATCAGTTGGTTATTCACGTAGATGGAGAATGCGTTATAGCCGACGGAAGCATTTAAAAACCTTACGGAAGCTGCGGAATTGGGGACGGCATTACAGAACAGACATGGTATGACCGGTCTTGGGAAAACGGATATAATCGGTGGGAGAGGTCTTCCCGTATCCGGAATAATTGGGTAGTAGGGCGGGGTTACGGAAAAATCCAGGTCGATCGGCGGCTGATAGTCTACAGAGAAGTCCGGGTCGATCGGCGGCTGATAGTCTACGGAGAAGTCCGGGTCGATCGGCGGCTGATAGTCTACGGAGAAGTCCGGGTCAATCGGCGGCTCATAACCTGTTGAAAAGCCGGGATCTATGGGTTCATCAACAGATGTATACCTTATCATGTCAGGTTTGTTGGAATTGATATCCATATTTGATACCTCGTATTCGTTCTTATAGTAGATTCTATTCCCATTTATGTCCTCATGTGTGGATATTATGGAGATTTCCCGGCAAAATTAAATGATTTGTAAGAAAAATGATTTTGACAGAATGGGGAAAACGCTATAAAATATTAATAAGCAAATAAAAGGGAGTAGCCAATCACCGAAAGGTGGGTTTGAAACCGTCAGCCGATAAGAGGGGAATCATGTAACTTTCTTATCCGTATCAAATGAGAAGCGCAAGACTTTTATTGTGGCAGAGATGTCATGATAAGAGTCTTTTTTATTCACTAATTATATCTGCTGCCACAGGCTTAAAGTGAAACAGGCCCTCGGGCGGAAAGGAGATTTATTATGAAGAGAGATGAAATTGAGATCAGGGAAGCGGTAACAGCAGGCGAAAAAGCCCTTGCCAGTCTGGAAGAGGCGGGCAGGTATCTGTCTGGCGCCAGCAGCTGGGGAATTTGGGATATGATCGGAGGAGGACTATTTTCCACGATGATTAAGCATTCTAAAATTAAGGATGCATCAGACTGTATGGAACGGGCTAAGACGGATTTGAAGACTTTCAGAAGGGAATTGAGCGACGTTGACATTTCTGATGAAATCGGAATTGAGGTCGGGAGTTTCCTCACATTCGCCGATTATTTCTTTGATGGCCTGGTTGCTGACTGGATGGTACAGAGTAAGATTCAGGATGCATCCAATCAGGTGCAGGAGGCGGCGGATCAGGTGAGACGCATTCTGGCGTCTTTGGAACGGATGAAGAACGAATAGAGGAAAGGAGAACCTATCTATGGGATGTTTAGGTAATTTATTATGGTTTATTTTCGGAGGTTTTTTGAGCGGTCTCAGCTGGCTGTTGACCGGCTGCCTTTGGTGCATTACAATAGTAGGTATACCGGTCGGTATGCAGTGTTTTAAGTTTGCGGGGCTCAGCTTTTTCCCTTTTGGAAAAGAAGTGGTTTACGGAGGGGGCGCTGTTTCCCTGCTGCTGAATATAGTATGGCTGATTGTGTCAGGCATTCCGCTGGCACTGGAATCCGCACTGATTGGAATTTTGCTTTGCATAACAATCGTGGGTATTCCATTTGGCCTGCAGCAGTTTAAGATCGCTAAATTGGCGCTCATGCCGTTTGGCGCGTCCATCGTATAGCGGGAACATTTGATTAAGAGATAGAAAAAGGAGAAGGAAATGAGCGGGAACAGGGTTAGGGTTGCATTGGTGGGAATAGGTGCGATTGGCAGGAAATATGCGGGGTTCATAAAAAATGGTCTGATCCCGGGTATGGAACTTGTGGGAGTTTGTGCGAGAAGCCGGGAAAGCCACGACTGGGTCAGGGAGAATCTGGGCAGAGAAACGGCAGTCTATGGAGACATTGATGAAATGTATCGCAGACAGACGGATTTTGATACTGTAATTGTTGCTTCGCCTCATTCCAGCCATCTTGAATACACCACCAGATCGCTGGCGGCCGGAAAACATGTGATGTGTGACAAACCGGCCGGAATCTCCATAAAGGAGGCCAGATTGATGGGGGCGGCAGCCCATGAGGCCCCGACTGTTTATTTCATGATGTTTCACCGCAGGAGTTATCCCAAATATATTGCCCTTAAAGAGCTGATTGATTCAGGAGAACTTGGGGAACTGCGGCGGGTATCGGCAAAAGATATCACGTCCTTCCGCACCCAGTTTTACCATAAGTCCTGTTCCTGGAGGAGCAGCTGGAATGGTGAAAATGGAGGAATGCTGCTCAATCAGGGACAGCATTCGCTGGATATATGGCAATGGCTGTTCGGTATGCCTGAATCCGTCTACGCTTACATACCCTTTGGCAAATATAACGGTTTTCGGGTGGATGATGAAGCGTCTTTGCTGATGGAATATAAAAACGGCATGACAGGATCATTTTTCATGACAACCGGGGAGCCGGCAGGGCAGGATGTGATAGAAATCGTTGGAACAAAAGGCAGGGCGGTGCTGACGGGCGCCCGCCTGGAGGTCTGCATTTATCATACCGATATGAGGGAATATGCAAAACATGCCCAGGTGACAAGCAGCCAGGAGATCCGATATACGGTCAGGTATTCTGAATATGAAGAGATGGATGAGGAAAAACCTTATATCATCATGCTGAATAATTTTACCCAGGCCATTCTGAACCATTCGGATTTGATAGCTCCGGGAGAGGAAGGGGAACGGGCGATGGAGCTGGCGAATGCCGCCTATCTTTCTGCCTGGACGGGAAAAAAGGCAGTGCTGCCGCTGGATGCCGGAGAGTACGAACGGTACCTGGAACAAGCGAAGAAAGACGAAATGTAACTGGCCGGGACATCCGATGGGAAAATCGATAAAGAAAGATGCTTACAATCGAGCTTGGCGCCCCTTTCTTTACCGGTTTTCCCCCGTCCTGAGCTGTTACGGTGAAATAATAAATTAGGAGGACAAGGATATGATGCTTGTAACAACAGAAACAATTAATGGTAAAGAAATAGAGATGCTGGGTCTGGTGAAAGGCTCAAGCATTATGACGGTTCATGCCGGAAAAGATATCATGAACAGTTTTAAAACGCTGGTCGGCGGGGAACTGACCTCGTATAATGAAATGATGGAAAAAGCCAGGGCCCTGGCTACTGAGAGACTGGTCAGCCAGGCTGGAGCGCTGGGAGCTGACGCTGTTGTGGCGGTCCGCTACAACAGCAGTTCCGTTGCCCAGGGAGCGGCGGAAGTGATGGCTTATGGGACGGCTGTGAAGTTTTTGTAGAGGGATTTTGGATGAGTTTTGGTTAACTGGCGGGAGTGCGCAGGAAAGCGGTGCGGGGCGATGCCCATTCACGGTGAATTCTTTATGGAGTTCACCGTTCAGTGGGCATCCCAGAAACTGATTTGGATTTCAGTTTCTGCCCGTCTCGCTTTTTTCATGCCTGCAGCCTAAGTCTACCTAACGGTCTGCATACGGTTTTCATCACCACCGGATTCTTGTATGAAGTACGGGGTTATTTGAGGGGCATTTATACCCTGTTCCTGTTTAATGATCGGGAGTCAAGTTGAAAGTCTTCCCTCCTTCAATGCGTCGCCTTTGCCGATAAATACAAGAAAGAATCCCGCTCGCGGGATTCTCCGCCTACGGCGGGGCGCTTCAGCGACATAATTCCCTACCGCCGTAGTGCGTTCCTGCCCGGAGGGCTTTTTTATTTCATAGGACGAATTTTCCTTTGAAATAAAAAAAACACAAGGTCCAACACCTTGTGTTTTATCGTGGAGCATATGGGATTCGAACCCACGACCTCTTGAATGCCATTCAAACGCGCTCCCAGCTGCGCTAATGCCCCGCTAATAAAGCTATTATAAACGCAGTTGGGGAAATATACAAGCATTTTTTGAAATGTTTTAATATTTTAAAAGCTTAGAGAAATAGTAAGAAAAAATTCAAAAATTATGTAAATATAAGGAATATAATAAAAAATATAAAAGAATTAGGGGAAAGAGAGGTAATGGTATGTTAGAAGTTTTGGCAGGCTATGCGGGAATGATTGTTGGTATTGTTATCGTTGTGTTATTTATACTCATTATGGCTGTTGGGTATAAAAAGGCGCCGCCGGATGTGGCTTATATTATATCCGGTTTGAAGAAGGAACCTAAGGTGCTCATTGGACGGGCGGGGATTATGATCCCTTACCTGGAAAGAATGGATAAACTGATGCTTCGCCAGGTTACGATTGATGTGAAGACGGATGATTTTATTCCGACCCTGGATTTTATCAATATTAAGGTGGACGCGGTTGTAAAGGTAAGAGTGAGTACCGAACCCCAGAAGATGAAGCTGGCTATGACCAACTTCCTTAATAAAGGAACTCAGGATATTGTTAATGATCTTCAGGATTCCCTGCAGGGCAACATGAGGGAGATTATCGGTACGATCTCATTGAAGGATATCAATAATAACAGGGATGAATTTGGTAACCAGGTACAGTCCAAAGCGAAAGTCGATATGGAGAAGCTGGGAATTGAAATCCTTTCCTGCAATATCCAGAACGTTATGGATAAAAACGGCCTGATTGAAGACCTGGGTATGGATAATACCGCAAAGATTAAAAAGGATGCCAGCATCGCCAAAGCAGAGGCGGACAGAGATGTGGCAATCGCTCAGGCAAAGGCTGATAAGGATTCCAATGACGCCAGGGTAGACGCCCAGACAGAGATAGCTAAGAGAAATAACGAACTGGAAATCAAACGGGCTGAGTTAAAGAAAACCGCGGATACCAAACAGGCCGAAGCGGATGCGGCTTACGATATTCAGAAGCAGGAACAGAGAAAGACGATCGAAACTGCGACGATTAACGCCGACATCGCCCGTCAGGAGCGTGAAGTTGAGCTGAAGGCACGTGAAGTTGAGGTAAAGGAAAAAGCCCTGGAAGCCCAGATTAAGAAACAGGCTGAGGCCGACAAGTTTGCAGAGCAGCAGAGAGCTGACGCAGACCTCTATAAGCGTCAAAAGGAAGCGGAGGCTAAGAAGTTCGAGCTTGAAAAAGAAGCAGAGGCCAGAAAGGCCCAGGCAGACGCCCAGGTATATTCCATGAAGCAGGAAGCAGAAGGAATCAGGGCAAAAGGTGAGGCGGAAGCGGCGGCGATCCAGGCCAAAGCGTTGGCTGAGGCAGAAGGTATGGAGAAGAAAGCCGAGGCATACCAGAAATACAATAAGGCCGCTATGGCTGAGATGATGATTCAGGTTCTCCCGGATATTGCAGGGAAAATTGCGGAACCCCTTTCTAAGATTGACAAGATTACAATTATCGGAGGCGGCGGAGACGACAGCGGCATGAATACCGTGGCCGGGAATGTGCCGGTGGTGATGGCAAAGCTGTTTGAATCCATGAGGGAGGCCACGGGCGTGGATTTGGCCGATATTATGAAGGCGGATTCCTACGAAGCTAAGGTAAACCGAAAAGTAGAGCTTACGGGACTGACCCAGGAACAGGCCGAACTGTTGAAGCAGGCGGCAGGAGATGATTCAATAATGGGAGCCGGAACGGAAGCAGATAAATAAAATAAGAGCATTGATCCTTAACCGGCCTGTAACTTTATTGGCCGGTAAGAATCAATGCTCTTAATTATGCCGCTGCTATCAGTATCAGCCTTCTTCTGTAAATAAAACTTCAGGATCCAGGGTTATGGAGCCGTCTTCCATAACGATGCACGGAATTCCGACGCGGCCCTCTTCCCGGACCGGATCAAAGAGGCTGTCATATTCGTGGTTGTCACGGATTTTCAAAAAATCCTTCAGATTTTGGGTATTGATGCCGAAATCTAAAAACTCGAAGGGGATACATTCCGCCATCAGGCGTTTTTTCAGTGTCTCACAATGCGGGCAGATATTGGTTCCGTAAATCTTAATCATTGGCATTACCTCCTGTTAGTTGTATCATCCTGCCTTCAAAAAGGGCAATATCCTCTGCCTGATGGGTGGATACCAGAAGAATGCGGCCGTTTAAACGTTCCTTAATATAGCTTATGACAGCCTGTTTTGTCTCTGCATCCAATCCGGTAAATGGTTCATCCATAATGACAGCGTCCGAATCGGCCAGCATGGCCCGGCATATGGCAACACGGCGTTTCATTCCGCCGCTCAATGTGAAAACCGGCCGTTCCAGGCATTCGGCGGGAAGAATCCGGCCCATCTCAGTTAACAGTGCGTTCTTATCTGCAGTCCGGCCCATTACCATCATGACATTCTCCAGAGGTGAAAAGGTTTCACACAGGCGGTTTTCCTGAAATACCGCGGTAAAACGGTTCCCTCCGGTGATTGTCACCGTTCCGCTGTCCGCTGTTTCAAGCCCCAGAAGAATTCTCATAAAAGTAGTTTTTCCGCTTCCTGATGCCCCCATCAAACAATAGATACCGCCTGATTTCAGTTCCAGTTCAGGCAGATGAAATAATCTAATTTGATTATATGATTTTACCAGATCTTTTACAAGTATTTTCATATCTGCTTTTCATTCTCCTTCAAATATAGACGGCAGGTCAGCAGCCCCGTCCCACGGCCCGCTTTAAAAGGACGAGGAAGAACCGTTCAAATAAAGCGCTGATGATTATGATTACAAATGTCCAGGCGAACAGATTGGCCGTGTCCAGATAGATTTTGGACATGTAAAGCCGCTCTCCGATGGAATAGTCGGGAACTCCGATCACTTCCGCGGCAATTCCCGATTTCCAGCTCATTCCCAAGGCGATTTTACAGCTGCTTACAAGATAGGGAAAAACAGCCGGCCGGTAGATATAATGGATCCGTTTCCAGACCGGCATATCAAATACGGCGGCCATTTCCAACAGCTGACGGTCCGTGCTCCCAAGCCCTGCAAGTGTATTTACATAGATGACGGGAAAAACCACCAGAAAAGAACAGAATACGGAAAGCATTCCCGAACCGATCCAGATCAGGGCCAGAATGACAAAGGAGGCCACCGGAATGGAGGTGACTAACGTCATGAACGGCGCCAGCAGTTCCTCCAGAAAATGAACACGGTAAGCCAGGCTGGCCAGCAGGATTGCGGATATAAAAGCTCCCAGGAATCCAAGGCTGATTTTTCCGAAGGAAAAGGCAATGCTTTTCCAAAAATCAGCGGTGACTGCCTGGGAAAAAAGGGCCTTTATCATATCGAAAGGCCCTACTAATAAGATTGAATTGTGAACCGCCAGGCTGATGAGCTGCCAAAGCCCGAGCCAGAACAGGACGATTAAAAATCTGCGGATCAAAACATTTTTATTCATGGAAACACACCTTGTTAATCTCTTTTAAGGAAGATAGTAGAAATCGTCGGCAGGCAGGTTTTTGCCTACGGAAGCAGGTTCCTGGTCGAACAGAACCTGAAGGTAACCGCTGAGGGCTGATTTCATCTCTTCTCCTGTTATACAGGTTATATTGCAGTAAGGAAGAGCTTTTTTTGCGATCGGAGCCTTTTCAATGATGCCCTGTGCCGCTACCAGTT
The DNA here is from genome assembly GCA_018378255.1 of Clostridiaceae bacterium. Taxonomy (GTDB): domain Bacteria; phylum Bacillota; class Clostridia; order Lachnospirales; family Lachnospiraceae; genus CHH4-2. The sequence continues at coordinate 53,576 of JAGZXV010000001.1, forward strand.
CAGCAGTTTCATCCAGATTGGAAACTGCGAAATCGGCAGATGCTTTATGTTCTTTCAGAAAGTTATCGACTGCCTCTTTGCTGTTGTCTAAAAAGTCGTTGCGGACAATGGTGACGCCGGTAACCAATTGGCTGCCGCCTTCTCCTTGAACCGCTTCCCATTCTTTCGTAAGATCAAGAACCAGCTTTAAGTTCTCATTCTGAGCCATGGCAACGGTTACGAATGGCTGGGGCAGAAGGCCGATGGCGTCGGAATTCTCTTTCAGTACGGCGGCTACTTCCGTCGCTTCCGATTTGTATTCCAGAGAAACATCGTCTTTGGAAAGCCCGTTTTCAGCAAGCAGATAGTTGATCACATAATCCGGGGTGGTTCCCTTGCCGGTCATATAAACGGTTTTTCCCTTTAAATCGGCAATTGATTTGATGGAATCATCGCCTGATACCACATAGAGAACTCCCAGGGTATTGATATCGATGGCAGTCACTTTGCCTTCCGTCTTATTATAGAGTACGCTGGCTACATTGGCCGGAACCAGTGCGATGTCCAGATCGCCGCTTACAACCTTGGTGAGAAGCTCATCAGCCGCTGTTACCATGGTGAATTCATATGTATTTAAGGATTCACCCTTATCGGCCTGATCCATAAGGGATACCAGTCCCATGGATGTGGGGCCTTTCAGCGACCCGACTTTTACCAGGTCCTTTCCTTCGGATTCGGCCTGGGCAGCCGTATTGGGAGCGATTGTCGTTTCGCCGGTGACCGGCTCTGCGGTTGGCGCCTGGGTAGGTTCCTCAGTTGTGGCTGCGGCAGCAGCTGTAGTCTCTACAGCCGTTGACTGGGACGCGCATCCCGTGAGTGCCATGGCCGACATGGCGCATGCTAAAATAAATGATAGTGTTTTTTTCATAATTTCCTCCATTCTGCCGCTGCTGCGGCAATCTAATTGTGATGCAGGTTGAGGACGATAAAAAATCCCATACCAAAGGGCATGAGAATTCCGTTTGAATTCGGTTTCCTCGCCTTCTCCATCAGTGAAACCTTTTGGGTAAGCACGAATACCGTTATTATATCATTGCATGATACCCTTGTCAAAAGTCTTTCTTATCCCCTCCCTCTGAACCCTTATTAAGTATTTGAAAAAATACATCAAATAGGATTGATAATAAAATCACAATATGAGATAATGTATATAACTGTAAATTGGAGTCTGACAAATGAAATTAATAAGGTGGAGGAATTATTTATGAGAGTCACAATTTGTATTGGAAGCGCATGTCATTTAAAGGGGTCAAGAGAGATTATCCAGCAGCTGCAGACATTGGTTACGGAAAACGGTTTAACAGAGAAAGTGGATTTAAACGGTTCTTTCTGCAGCGGAAACTGTGTCAATGGAGTTTGTGTAACCATAGACGATAAACTGTTTTCATTAAAGCCGGAAGATACAAAGGAGTTTTTTGATAAAGAAATTCTTGGGAGGCTTTAATTATGGGGATTATTGATTTCAAAGCTACAAAGTGTAAACACTGTTATAAGTGCGTGCGGAACTGCGAAGTCAAAGCCATTATGATCAAAGATGAACGGGCGGAAATCATGGAGGATAAGTGCATTTTATGCGGTCACTGCCTTCAGATCTGTCCTCAGTCAGCCAAGACCTTAACCAGTGATCTGGATATTGTAAAGGGGTACATAAGGCAGGGGATTCCCACTGTCGTTTCCATAGCGCCGTCCTATATGGGACTGTTAAAATATAAAACACTGGGCCAGGTGAACTCGGCCCTGAGAAAACTGGGCTTTTTAGATGTGAGGGAGACATCGGAAGGGGCAATTATCGTCACCCAGGAATACGCAAGGCTTTTGGAAGAGGGCAGGATGGAGAATATCATCACAACCTGCTGCCCCAGCGCCAACGATCTGATCGAGATCTACTACCCCCAGCTGATCCCCTATCTGGCCCCCGTGGTTTCACCGATGATCGCCCATGGAAAGCTTCTGAAAAAGGAATTCGGCCAGGAGACAAAAGTGGTATTTTTAGGGCCTTGCATCGCTAAGAAAAAAGAGGCGAGGGACCCGCGCCACGACAGCTATGTGGATGCTGTTTTAAACTTTACGGAAATCGAACGGTGGCTGAGAGAAGAGGAGATCGTCATTGAGGATTGTGAAGATATTCCGTTTGCCAATGTCGATCCTAAGGTAAACCGCCTGTATCCGGTGACAAATGGAGTAGTTAATTCCGTCCTCACGACAGAGAGAAAAACGGACGGCTACCGCAAGTTCTATGTTCACGGTTCCAAAAACTGTATCGACCTTTGCGCCAGCATGTCCAGGGGAGAGATTAAGGGCTGTTTTATTGAGATGAATATGTGTTCCGGCGGCTGCATTAAGGGGCCTGCGGTCAATGACGAAAGCATTTCCAGATTTAAAGTGAAGCTGGATATGGAAGAAACCGTGGCAAAAGAGCCGGTGGATGCGAAACAGGAGACGGATATGACCGAGGGGCTCCGCTTCGGCAAGATTTTTCTGGATCATTCGCCTAAGGACCCGATGCCTACGGAAGCGCAGATCTTAGAAATCCTGCGCAAGACCGGAAAGAACAAACCGGAAGATGAATTGAACTGCGGCGCCTGCGGTTATCCGACCTGCCGGGAGAAGGCCATTGCCGTATTCCAGAAAAAGGCGGAGCTGAACATGTGTATTCCATTTATGCATGAAAAAGCGGAATCCCTGTCCAACCTGGTTATGGACACGTCGCCTAATATCGTGCTGATCGTAGACAAAGATATGAGGATCATGGAATATTCTGCGGTGGGCGAGAAGTATTTTGGAAAGACCAGAGCGGAAGCTCTTGATATGTATCTGTATGAATTCATCGACCCGGTTGATTTCCAGTGGGTTTATGATACGCATCAGAACATCCACGGCAAGAAGGTGACTTATACGGAGTACAGTTTATCCACCCTTCAGAATATCGTTTATGTGGATAAAGAAGATGTGGTGCTGGCTACGTTCATCGATATCACCAAAGAAGAAGAACAGGCCCAGCAGGAATATGAACGGAAGCTGGAAACCATTGACCTGGCGCAGAAAGTCATCCATAAACAGATGATGGTGGCCCAGGAGATTGCCGGACTTTTGGGAGAGACAACGGCTGATACCAAGACAACGCTGACACAGCTTTGCCGTTCCCTTCTGGAAGAAGGAAGTGAAAGCGAGGTCAAATAAATGGGAGTTACCGTAGACGTTGCTTATAAAAGCTTGAATAAATTTACGGAAGTCCTGTGTGGTGACAAGGTGGAGATTCTCCAGACGGAAGATTCCAACATTCTGATTCTGGCGGATGGTATGGGAAGCGGCGTAAAGGCCAACATCCTTGCCACCCTGACTTCCAAAATCCTGGGAACCATGTTTTTAAACGGCGCCACGCTGGAGGAGTGTGTGGAGACAATTGTCCAGACGCTTCCGGTCTGCCAGGTTCGCCAGGTGGCCTATTCTACGTTTAGTATTTTACAGGTATTTAATAATGGGGATGCCTATCTGGTGGAATTCGACAATCCGTCCTGCATTTATATCCGGGACGGAAAGCTGGTTCCGATTCCGCAGAACATCCGCGTTATTGAGAATAAAAAGATCAATGAGTTCCGCTTCAAAGTGAAAAAAGGGGATGCCCTGATTTTGATGAGTGACGGGACCATTCATGCAGGGGTTGGCCGTCTGCTGAATTTCGGCTGGGTTTGGGAGGATATTGCAACTTATGCGGTGAAACAGTATTCCCTCACCATTTCGGCCATGCGCCTTGCCAGCTCCATCAGCCGCGCCTGCGATGAACTCTATCAGTTCCGGCCCGGGGATGACACTACGGTTGCCGTTATGAGAATTATCGACAGCAAGCCGGTTCATCTGATGACCGGACCGGCTCAGAAGATGGAAGACGATAACCGGATGGTGGCCGATTTTATGAGCGGAGACGGTGCGAAACGCATTGTCTGCGGAGGTACAAGCGCTACCATCGTTTCCAGAGTGCTGAAAAAGCGTCTGGATGTTTCATTGGATTATGTGGACCCGGAGATTCCGCCGATTGCCTATATGGACGGCATTGATCTCGTAACAGAAGGCGTCCTAACCTTAAACCGTGTGATCCAGCTTTTGAAGCGGTATGTGAAGAATGAAAGCGTTTCGGAGGAATTTTTCCTGGAACTGGATAAGCCGAACGGCGCTTCTATGGTGGCAAAAGTGCTCATAGAGGACTGCACGGAGCTGCATTTATATGTAGGAAAAGCGATTAACAGCGCATATCAGAACCCGGGACTGCCATTTGATCTGGGCATCAGACAGAATCTTGTGGAACAGTTAAAACATACGGTGGAAGATATGGGCAAACAGGTAATTGTAACTTACTATTAATTATTATAATTAGGTTTCTGGGAGCACGAAACCGGAGGAGAGAAGAATCATGGTAACGAATGACGCAACAATTTTGAAACTGAAGCATGAGGTGCTGTTTGAAGTGGCAAAGATGGCCTGGGAGGGCGAGCTGGAGCAGCACAGGGACGAGATTCCATATAAGATGATTCCGGGGCCACAGGCTCAGTTCCGCTGCTGCATCTATAAAGAGCGTGAAATTATCCGCCAAAGGGTACGCCTTGCGGAAGGAAAATGTCCAACTAGCGGAAAAGACACCATCAATGTGGTACAGGTAATCAGTTCCGCCTGCGAGGGCTGTCCGATTTCCCGTTACGTTGTAACCGATAACTGCCAGAAGTGTATGGGAAAAGCATGTCAGAACTCCTGTCATTTCGGCGCTATCTCCATGGGACGGGATCGTGCCTATATCGACCCTGATAAGTGTAAAGAATGCGGAAAATGTTCCCAGGCATGTCCGTATAACGCCATTGCAGACCTGATGAGGCCTTGTAAGAAGAGCTGCCCTGTGGATGCGATCACCATGGATGAAAACGGCATCGTTGTAATTGACGAGAGCAAATGTATCCAGTGCGGCGCCTGCGTTCACAGCTGTCCGTTCGGAGCCATTGGTTCCAAAACATTTATGGTGGACGTGATCAATCTGATCCGGGCAGGAAAGAAAGTGGTTGCCATGGTGGCGCCTGCTACGGAAGGCCAGTTTGGGCCTGATATTACCATGGCGAGCTGGAAAACCGCTCTTAAAAAAGTGGGATTTGCCGATATGGTGGAAGTTGCATTAGGCGGTGATATGACTGCTGCTGCGGAAGCGGCCGAATGGGCGGAAGCATATAAAGAAGGCAAGAAGATGACCACATCCTGCTGCCCTGCATTTGTTAATATGATCAAACAGCATTTCCCAATGCTTTTGGACAACATGTCAACCACAGTATCCCCTATGTGCGGGGTGTCCAGAATGCTGAAAGCCCAGGATCCGGAAGTGATCACCGTATTCATCGGGCCGTGTATGGCAAAGAAGAGCGAAACCCTTGATTTAAATATCCAGGGTAACGCGGATTATGCCATGACATTTGGCGAAATCCGCGCTATGATGAGGGCTAAAGGGGTTGAACTGGAACCGGAAGCCAATACATACCAGGAAGGTTCCGTTTTCGGCAAGAGATTCGGCAACTCCGGCGGTGTTACCGCTGCAGTAGTGGAATGCTTCAAGGAGATGAACGAGGACATCACACCGGAAGTTATGAAATGCAACGGCGCTGCCGAATGCAAGAAGGCGCTTATGATGCTGAAGGTTGGCAAACTTCCCGCTGATTTTGTGGAAGGTATGGCCTGTGTGGGCGGCTGTGTAGGCGGCCCGAGCAAACACAAGACAGAAGTGGAAGCCAAGAAGGCGAGAGACCAGCTGATCGGCGCTGCGGATGACCGTCTGGTACATCAGAATCTGGACAATTATGAGATGGATAAGTTTTCTATGCATAGACATTAATCTGTTGTTTTTCTATGCTGGGGCTCCGGGAGTTGATTCTCCCGGAGCCCATTTGCTATCATAGGATAGGCAGTTATGTTATAATCTGTATAAACGGGGGATGAGAAAACCGCCGGGAGACAAAAACAGTGAAAAGGAGCGTATAACATGAGCATGATGGAAATTGAAACAGATACGATATATATCGGATATAAAAGCCTTACTGTATTAAGGAAACTATTGAGCGAGGAGCTGGAGCGGGAAGGGAAAGAAGCGTTCCTGGGCAGTTATTACACTAAAATCGGTTTTTATACCAAGACGTGGAGATACGCTGAAATAAGATATCTTTTAGCCTTTTTGGAATATTTAAATCCCCTGTTCCAATATGCAGGGGACATAAATATAGGCAAACCGATTGTAACCGATGAAGACGCATTTGAAAAGATAATGAATGGGGATAGTGAGTTATTGGATAAAATCAGAAAGAGCACTCCTTCCGCATTTTTGAAGTATGGGCTGCTGACGGGGAATCCTGAGCTGGCCGGCTGAGAATCCCCCTGATCCCCTTTATATCTGTTCGGAAGTGACACCCAGATGGATTCCGTATTTTTTGAACGCATCCAGATAATCCACAGAAGGCGTCACATCCGTCAGTATATAATTAAAATCCTGCAGCTGCCCGAAGGTGCAGAGAGAGGTTTGATTAAACTTGGTATGATCTGCTAAAAGATAAGCTTCCCCGCTGCTTTTCAGAACCTCTTTTTTAACCTCATACTCTTCATGAGTGGCATTGGAAACTCCGTTGGTTAAAGAAATGCAGGTACAGGCCATAAAAGATTTCCTGATATTGAATTTTTTCAGAGATTCAATGCAGCTGGAACCGACTAAGGATGCGGTTTTATGATTTAAAACTCCGGGGAGTACAATCAGGCGCAGCATTGGGTAAGACAGCGCCTTGTGGGCTACTTCAATGCTGTTGGTTATGATGGTTACATTTTCCTTATCTTCGATGTAATCAATGATATTGATCGTGGTGGTTCCTGTATCGATGAAGATGGAATCACCGCTGGTGATATAGGACGCCGCAAGTCTGGATATCCTGTCTTTGATCTCGTGGTTTTTAATATTGCGTTCATTATAAGAAATGAGCCCTGCATATTCTCCGCTTTTTTTCTCCACTGCGGTTACTCCGCCATAAACTTTCTCAATATTTCCCCGCTTTACCAGTTCGTTAATATCGCGTCTGATTGTATTCTTAGATATATTGAACTTCTCGCACAGGTCTTCTAAGGTGGCTGTTTTATTTTCTATAATATATTCTTCGATCTGGTCAATTCTTTGTACTCTCATGAGCTTCCTCCAACTCTGACTAAAATATTATCTAAAGTATAGCATCTTTTTTATATAAACTGCAATAAATATTTAAAATACAATCAAAAATATATCATTTTTTATTTATAATATTGACATTGCATAATTATGTGTTAAGATATAATCATAAATTAACCATAATATAACCAAAAAGTAATTAATTAGAGGAGGTATCAGTGCTATGGCTTGTCAGTTTATAATGCCGAAACAGGTATTTATGGGAGAAGGCGCGTTGGAAATGAGCCGGACGGCTCTTCGGAATCTGGGAAAAAAAGCGCTTATTGTCACGGATCAGGTGATGGTTCAGCTTGGCAATGTGAAGAGGCTTACAGACATTCTGGATGAAATCAATGTAAACTATGCTTTGTATCAGGATATAAATGGTGAACCAACAGACCGGATGATAGAGGGGGGATTAGCGGTATATCAAAAAGAAGGATGTGACTGTTTAATCGCAGTCGGCGGAGGAAGCCCCATTGATTCCATGAAGGCAATCGGAGCGGTTGCGGGCAGCGGAGGAAAGATTTCCGATTACATGGGACGGGAAATTAAAGGCCCTGTTCCGCCTATGGCAGCAGTTCCCACAACGGCGGGAACCGGATCGGAGGCGACCCAGTTTACAATCATCACTGATACGGAAAAGGATATTAAGATGTTATTAAAAGGCGGCGTTCTGATGCCGGATATGGCAATTGTGGATCCTGTTTTTACGATGACGGCTCCGCCCAAGATCACTGCGGCCACAGGTCTGGACGCCCTGACCCACGCCATAGAAGCGTATACTTCCAGGAAGGTCAATTCCCTTTCCGATTTATATGCGCTTTCCGCTGTTAAGAGGATATTTAAGAATTTGTCTGTCTGTTTCCACGACGGTAGGAACCAGAATGCCAGAGAAGAGATGTCACTGGCCGCATTCGAAGCAGGAGTGGCTTTTAACAATTCTTCCGTCACGGTAGTACATGGTATGTCCCGGCCAATCGGGGCTTTATTCCACGTTGCCCACGGCATTTCCAACGCTATGCTGCTTAAAGCCTGTCTCAGCTATGTGATGGATGGGGCTTATGACAGGTTTGCAGAGCTTGGCAGGGCCTGCGGCGCGGCCCAAAGCGGTGATTCCGATCAGGAGGCAGCGGAAAAGTTCCTGACAGAGGTAGTGGCCCTTTGCAGAGAACTGGAGATACCGACGCTTTCCGGCTATGGAATTGATCAGACAGAATTTGTCCGTCTCATGGATAAAATGGCAGATGATGCTTTGGCTTCCGGAAGCCCCTCTAATACCAGAAAGGTCTTGGGAAAAGAGGATATCCTTAAGATCTATGCAGCTTTGTGGGAGGAAAATGCCTGAGGCACCAGGGAAAGAAAACAGCAGCGGCTTTTTGTGAAATGAATCAGCGGTAAAACAGGAATTGATTATATCCTGTTTTACCGCCTTTTTATTTAAGCGGAGAATAAATGGCTGTGGAGCCGCTATGCCCTCAGCGCCGGCTTTTGCGGCCATTATCTGCTGCCGTATTCCTGTGTCTGGCATTTTTGTACAAAAGAGTAGCAAAAAAACTATAAAAAAATAACAAAAATATAATAAGGTATTGACAATTAACAATAATAGAACTAATATATAATCAAGAATTAACCAAAAGATAATTCAAATATATCCAATAGGTAATCAAAAGTGAGGTGAAAGATATGCTGGTTACGATGAAAGAACTGCTGGAGGAGGCATCCCGGTCCGGTAAAGCAGTGGGCGGCTTCAATGTAGGTAATATGGAGATGGTTGCCGGAGCGGTACAGGCAGCGGAGAAGACAGAAACTCCGGTTATTCTTCAGATAGCAGAGAAGCGGCTGCAGGCGTCTCCCCTCAATCTCATGGCTCCCATGATGGTTCAGGCGGCGAAAGACGCTAAGGTGAAAGTTGCGGTCCATTTGGATCACGGGCTGACGTTTGAGGTGATAAAACAGGCGCTGGATTTTGGTTTTTCCTCAGTGATGTTCGATGGCTCAGAATATTCTTTAGAGGAGAATATCAGGAGAACAAAAGAAGTAAAAGAACTTGCAGCCCGGTATGGAGCGTCTCTTGAAGCGGAATTGGGAGCTGTAGGGGGGAATGAAGGAAACGGCGATAAGGCTGTCTCTTATACCAATCCCGACGATGCGGAGTTATTTTTCAACGCTGTAGGGATGGACGCCCTGGCGGTGGCTATAGGCAATGCCCATGGGCATTACACATCCGTTCCGCAGCTGAGGTTTGATGTGCTGGAAGAGATTCATCAGAGAATCCGGGTGCCATTGGTGCTTCATGGCGGAAGCGGGATTTCATTTGAAGAGTTCCGGAAAACCATAGGGCATGGAATCCGTAAGATCAATATCGCGACTGCCAGCTTTGATGCGATGACAGAGGCGGACAGAGAGTATCTGGAAAAGAATCCGGATGGGAATTATTTTGGCTTGTCCTCGTCAGGAATCAGAGGGGTTTATGAAAATGTAATGAAACACATTCATGTATTTAACAATGAAAAACCATTAAAGGAATTATAAAACCAGGAGGAAGAATGATATGATAGGGGTAATCGGAGTATTTCTTGGATTAGCGGTGCTTATGTATCTGACCTATAAAGGATGGCATATGGGTTTGGTAACAATCGCTGCGGCATTGGTCGTTATTGTTTGTAATGGCATGGGGATTTGGAATGGGCTTGCGGAAGCCTATGCTACGGCATTTAAAAACTTCGCGGGAACCTGGTTTTTAATGCTGATTTTAGGCGCTACATTTGGTAAAATTATGGAAGAATCAGGAGCGGCGGCCTCCATTTCTAATTTTATTGTGGGAAAACTGGGGAAGAAACGGATTGTGCTGATTGTTCTCATCACAACGGCGATTCTGGCATATGGCGGAATCAGCGTGTTTGTCATCATGTTTACCATGTATCCGTTTTGTATGGCACTGTTTAAAGAGGCCGATATTCCGAAAAAGCTGTTTCCGGCCATGTCAATTTGTATGGCAGGAACAACATGTATGACATTTTTCCCGGGGTCTCCATCCGTACCGAACCTGGTGCCTACGGAATATCTGGGAACCACGATCTATGCGGCTCCGGTCATCGGCATCATCGGCGGATTGTTTGTTTTTGTTCTGGATTATCTGTTCCTGACACACTGCATTAAAAAATGTGCTGAAAAGGGAGAACATTTCGTTCCGGCAGCAGATGACGTAATTGTGGATATCAATGATAAAAAGATGCTGGCCGGGCTTCCTCCGGTTGGAAAGTCTTTTGCACCGATTCTCGTTTTGGTTGTGGCGGCTTTTGTATTGATGAAGATATTAAATCCTTCAAACTTTGCGGTAGTTACGGCGATGGCCCTTGCATGCCTGGTTGGAATCGTGCTGTTCCATGATAAATTCAATGTTAAAAATGCAATTGCTTCCGGCATGGGCAATGGTTTCAACTCACTTATGGTGACTTCGGCAATCATGGGATTTGGCGGTGTTGTAACGGCTTCGCCGGCATTTGAATCCTTTACAAACTGGATTTTAAGCCTGCAGATGAACCCGATTCTGTTCGCCTGCGTAGCGATTAACGTGATTTGTGCGATTACAGGATCAGCCTCCGGCGGTATCACGATTTTCTGGAATACATTAGCGGATTACATGATTCAGACTGGGTTAAATGCACAGATTATGCACAGAATTACTTGTATTGCATGCTCCGGCCTGGATGCCATGCCTCATTCTTCAGGAATTGTGCTGGCAAACAGCGTTGCCAAAACGGAGATGAAAGACAGCTATATCTATATGTTCGTTACCAATGCGGCGATTCCGTTATGCGGGCTCGTCCTGGCGATTATCCTTTACAGCCTGGGGCTGTGCTGATGATAGAGCGGCGGCGTAGTGACGGCGAAAAACCATTTGTTTTAGATAACAGTATATAAAATGGAGGGAAAGAAATGTCAGATTTAATTAAAGATATCATTACATTTGATGAAACAAGAACTTATGATATGATCCTTTTGGGGCGTGTTGCAATTGATTTTAATCCGATAGATTATTTCAAAACTCTTGGCGAAAGCCAGAGCTTCAAAAAATACATAGGCGGATCGCCTGCCAATACAGCAGTGGGCCTGGCCCGGCTCGGTAAGAAATGCGGATTTTTCTCCCGGGTTTCGGACGACCAGTTCGGAGATTTTGCCATTGACTATTTTAATAATGAAGGAATCGATACCTCCCACATTTTCCGGTGTGAACATGGGGAAAAGATCGGTTTAACATTTACCGAAATCCTCTCGCCTACGGAAAGCAGTATTTTAATGTACAGAAACCAGGCGGCGGATCTGTCCTTAGACCCTGTGGATATCGATGAAACCTATATCGCATCGGCAAAAATGCTGTTGATTTCTGGTACGGCCCTGGCGCAGAGCCCATCCAGGGAAGCCGCGTTAAAAGCGGCGGCTCTTGCAAAGAAGACCAATACTCCAATCGTATTTGACATTGATTACCGGCCTTATAACTGGAAGAGCGAGGATGAAATTGCAATTTATTATTCATCTGTAGCCAAGGATGCGGATATTATTATGGGGTCCAGGGAGGAATATGATCTGACGGAGAGATTTTTAGGTCTGGACGGTGCGGACCGGACTTCGGCTGATTACTGGACGCAGAAGCAGAATGCAAAAATTGTGGTGATTAAACATGGAAAAGAAGGTTCCACTGCGTATACACGTGATGGAAAGAGCTATTCAATTAAACCATTCCCGGTTAAAGCATTAAAATCCTTCGGCGGCGGGGACGGATATGCTGCAAGTTTCCTGTATGGCGTGCTGGAAGGCATGGATATTATGGATGCGCTTGAAATGGGCAGCGCTGAGGCGGCTATGCTGGTGGCCAGCCACGGATGCTCCGCTGATATGCCTGATGTGGCGCAGGTGAAGGAATTTATACGGAAAGAGAAAGAGGAGTATGGGGAGATGGTAGCCAGGGCGTAATTTCTTTTTTTTTTTACATGAAGCGTGAAGGCATTTTTGAAAATGCCTTCACGTTTTACTTTAAAAGCCCAGGTCATTAGCAGTAAAAGGTGAAGGCATTTCGCGAAATGCCTTCACCTTTTACTTTAAAAAAATATTTCCCTCCGGTATAGATCCCCTCTTCCGCGTCAATAATCTCACTAACAGAAACAAATAGGAGATGATTAATATGGAAAATACCATTTACAGAGGCGACATCTATTACGCAGACTTATCCCCAACCGTAGGTTCCGAACAGGGCGGCGTCCGTCCGGTTCTTATTATACAAAATGACATGGGAAACCGCCACAGCCCCACAGTGATCGTAGCGGCATTAACAAGCAAGAGCACCAAAGCCAAACTCCCCACACACGTAACCCTCCCCAAGATGGCCAGCGGCCTGCCCTGCGATTCCACCGTTCTCATGGAACAGGTTAGGACGATTGACCAAAAAAGACTTCACGGCTACATAGGACATCTGAACGATCTGTGGATGACCCGGATGGACAGGGCTCTTTGCATCAGCATGGGAATTTTGGGGACTGACGCACAGCAGGAGCGGCGCAGGGCCTGAACGGATGTAAACGCAGGTTAAAACAGGTTTTAAGACACAAATACTCCTTTTTTTCATCACAATTCCTTCATAATTACTGGCTATATTATTAAGTGTAAAGAGGTTATGAGGATTTAACAGATAGATAGATGAAAGAAAGGAGCGGAATGATTATGATTAAAAATTTAGCGAAGAAAGCTGCAGGCATTACAGCGGCAGCACTTTTATTTGGTACAGTATCAGGCAGTGTGATGGCAGGATTAAATGCATGGAGCAGTTCGGTTCTGGAAGTGAAGGAGAGCCGGGCGGTTCCCCAGAAAACGGCGGCGGTCAGCGCCCGGAACACCGGAACCGGCGTTTCAGGCGGAACCATTCAGACAATAGGAGTGACCGACGTTTCAGGTATCGTGGAACAGGCCATGCCGTCCGTGGTTGCCATTACAGATAAAATGACCGTGGAACAGATGACATTTTTCGGTCCCCAGAGTTATGAGGCTGAAAGCAGCGGTTCCGGCATTATTATCGGAGAAAATGATACAGAACTTCTGATTGCGACCAACAACCATGTGGTTGACGGCGCCCAGAACATGACAGTGACATTTGTGGATGAGACATCGGTGGAAGCAGCCATAAAAGGTACGGATGCCGCATCGGATCTGGCTGTTATAGCCGTACCGCTGGATAAAATACCTTCTGATACCATGAGCAGGATTAAAGCCGCTAATATCGGAGATTCCGACAGCTTAAAGGTTGGACAGCAGGTGGTGGCGATCGGTAATGCGCTGGGTGAAGGCCAGTCTGCAACGGTCGGTTATGTCAGCGCTTTAGACCGCAAAGTAAAAGGCCAGGATGGAACCGAGCATACATTTATCCAGACGGATGCAGCCATTAATCCTGGAAACAGCGGCGGCGCATTATTGGATTTAGCCGGCAACCTGATCGGTATTAATGCTGCGAAGACAGCGTCTACGGAAGTGGAAGGCATGGGATATGCGATTCCTATTTCCAAAGCAATGGAAATTCTGGATCCGTTAATGACGAAACAGACCCGGGTGAAGGTGGATGATGAGAAACGGGGCTGGCTGGGAATTGAAGGAACCAACATTGATGCCCAGGCATCACAGGCATATGATATGCCGGTTGGAATCTTTGTATATAAGATTCTGGATGACGGAGCAGCCGCTGGCTCGGATTTAAGAGAAAAAGATATTATTACGAAATTTGACGGACAGTCTGTTACCACATTGGGACAGCTGCAGAATATGCTGACTTACTATGAGAAAGGTTCTAAAGTGACATTGACCGTCCAGTCCCTGGCAGATGGAGAATACCAGGAACGGGAGGTAGAGATTACGCTGGGAGGCCAGCAGAATACCAATTAAATCATTGTGAATATGTTTCTATAACAGGGTCTTTCATCTCATAGACCCTGTTATATTCTTTTGTTTCCTGATTCTTAAAGGTTTCGGACCGGTTCATGGACAGGAATTTTATCAATTCATAACAGTCGACCCAGATTTCATTGTTGCCCTCTTTTTGTGATTCATCAAAAATAAGCTGAAGGCCGAAATGCAGATGCGGTTCGTCGATATTATTGGTATTTTCCGTCCGGCTGTATCCGGTGCGGCCCAGATATCCGATCACATCACCGGCTTTTACAATACTTCCTTCTTTCAGGCTTTTATGATAGGGATAATTCTTTCTCAGATGGGCGTAATAATAGTACCTTTTTTTATCGAAGCTGCGGATACCCAGACGCCACCCGCCGTATTGGTTCCACCCAATTGCCTCCACATAGCCTGATTCCACAGCTATAACAGGGGTTCCCACCTGCCCCATGAGATCATGTCCCAGATGCTGTCTCCTGTAGCCGTAAGAACGGGAGGTGCCGAAATCGTCGAAATCAGTATAGGGGAAATTCTTGGCAATGGGGGAAAATGCCTTGAGCCCATATTTGGTAAGCCATACATTTTCGGATTCATTTTTTTCTTCCCCGTCAGCGGATTCGGTCAGCATAGAGGCCGGAACCTCGGAAGGAGGAACCTGAATTTCATAGAGGCCGACCATACCGCCTAAAACTGCGCCGTAAGCTTCTTTATAATAAGAAAAATATTTCATATCCTTTGTCAATGCTTCCAGGTTTTCACCGTTTTGCAGTTTTTCTGCAAAGTCCTTCATATCCTGGGAACGGTATTTGGAAAAGTCTCCTCCGTATTTGGCCCCAAGATAGGCCAGCATATCGATCCAGTCCAGATGAACGTCTTTTTGATAGCTGTTCATATCCAACTGAAGGGCCATTTTCATGGCTTCTGATGTCACATCAAAATCCACCCATTTAATGTATTTCGGGGCATCGGAAGAGGTCGCTGTATTCGTATTAGTGCTGTCTGCAGGATACGGGGCAACGCGGTGCCATAACAGGGACCCGGTCAGCATAAGAAGCAGCAGACATTCTATGTAAATGATTTTCCGGCTCATTTTTACCTCTCTATTCTGCCGTATCCGGCAATTTTATTCGGTCTATTATAGATTCTTCTCCTACATAAAAAATATGCGGTGCGGCTTTCATTTATGCACAAAACAAGGAAGAGGTCCAATAGAAAAAAAGAAATGTTTGATAAATAACAAACAATAATAATAGTTTACAGAAAATATTGCAAATCACTTGACTGAAATCAGAAAAATGATATAATGATAAAAAGAGGAGAATCGAATTTTAGAAGGAGGATCGGTCTATGGGAGATAGTAAAAACATACCGTTACTGTTATTGGATAGTCAGACGTTATCCTATGTTTTGGGTAATGGTGAATTTCGCTTTACCAACCTGAAGTTTGATGAAGCAAAGGCGATTATCGAGATGAACGGATTGGAGAATGTAGTCCGGTGCTATATTAACCCGGAAATTGACATGGCCCTGCGCAACTATGTGAAAGTAGAAGAAACAGCATTCCCATATCAGGAAACGCATGAAATTATGGTCGGGCAGGATGCAATCGCCATTAAGTTCTATGTAACTGCTTCCGGGACACAACCTATCATCCTTGGTGACGAAGGACAGCAGGCTAAGAAAATCCGCAATGTTTACGTATACTGCCAGCATGTAATCCGGTTAAAATAAGCCTGGATCTCTGAACGAATCAGAGTTTAAGGTGATTTGGGCGGTCAGCCCCATTTGAGCCCAGTGCCGGTTTGAAAGGTAAATGAGCAAGTGAAGATTCGGGAGATCGACATGAAAAGCATTGTGGATTTCTCGGATCTTTTTTGATATAATAGGTTTAATTTCTTTAAAATTATATAGGGATTGAGGAGGTTACGATGAGAAATTTTGAGTTTTGTACTCCTACCAGAGTAGTATTTGGCAAGGATACGCAGAAGAAGGCAGGAAAATTAATCAAAGACTACGGATTTAAAAAGGTTTTAATCCATTACGGCGGCGGAAGTGTGATACGTTCCGGTTTACTGGACCAGGTGACGGATTCTTTGAAGGAATCGGGAATTGAATATGTGATGCTGGGCGGAGTTCAGCCCAATCCCACTCTTTCTCTGGCTAAAGAAGGCATTAAACTCTGCCTGGCAGAAGGCGTTGATTTTATCTTAGCTGTAGGCGGCGGAAGCGTAATCGATTCTGCAAAATGTATTGCAGACGGTGTGGCAAACCCGGATACCGATGTATGGAGATTTTTCACAGGGGAAGAAAGGCTGAGAAAATCTCTTCCTCAGGGCAATGTGCTGACACTGTCGGCTTCTGGCAGTGAGATGAGCAACTCCTGTGTAATCACCAATGAGGACGGAGGACTGAAACGTGGGCTCAGCTCCCAGCTTCACCGCCCGTTGTTTGCAATCTGTAATCCGGAGCTTACCTATACGGTGAGCAAATACCAGACCGGCTGCGGCAGCGTTGATATCATGATGCATACCCTGGAACGCTATCTGGGCGCGGATCAGAATACCCCTCTGACAGACCGGATTGCGGAAGGATTGTTAAAGACAGTTGCGGAAGCGGGTAAAATCGCGGATCAGGAACCGGACAACTATGAAGCCCGCGCCACTCTTATGTGGGCAGGCAGCCTTTCCCACAACAACCTGACAAGCGCCGGCCGTGACTTCTACATGCAGGTACATCAGATGGAGCATGAGCTGTCCGGTATGTATCCGCAGATATCCCACGGAGCCGGGCTGTCCGCATTATTCTGCACCTGGGCCAGATATGTATGCCCTTATAATGTGAACCGGTTTGCACAGCTTGCTGTCCGTGTATGGGGAATTGATATGAACTTCGAAGATCCGATGAAGACCGCTTTGGCCGGTATCGATGCATTTGAGAACTTCTTTAAGAGCATAGGAATGCCGGTCACAATCGGAGAGCTGGGAGTGGAAGAAGACAAGCTGGAAGAGCTGGCGGAAAAATGTACATTCTTCGGCAAGAGGACTTTGCCGGGAATTAAGGAATTCGGAAAAGAAGAAATTCTGGAAGTCTACAGACGGGCTATGTAAAATAAAGGGGAATCTTTATTTGAGTTATTGGTGGGAGTAACGCCTGTAAGAAGGGAAACCTGGGGCAAAGGGCAAGGCCAGGCGGCCAAAGGGGCGGACCAAAGGTGACGGGGATCTGATTTCGACCGTTAAGTGGAACGGTCTCCATAGGATCCCCGTCACCTTTGAACTGTACCCCTTTGGCCGCCTGGCCTTGCCCTTTGCCCCAGGTTCCCCTTCTTACAGGCTGTGTATTGGCTGCATTAAGGATAAAAAAGATTTTGGAAAAGGGAAAAAAGAAAATATAGTTTGATTGATGGGATATTGGACTTTTATGCGGAACATGACATGGAGATTTGATGTAAATGACGTGGGGATTGACATTAAAACGTGAAGGCTTTTTCGAAAATGCCTTCACGTTCGATGTTAAATTTATTTACAATTCTCAAAATTGTTTTTTGATCCCTTGCTCCAGAGAAAACCAGCAGGGAAGCGGGGAGGGCGGAGAAGCAGGGCGGGAACCTGAACGGAGGAATCAAACGATACAGGGGGCGTGTGGAAACCGTTTAGTGGAACTTAGGCTTCCAGCATGAAAAAAGGCGGGCAGAAACTGAAAACCGAATCAGTTTCTGAGATGCCCCTGAGCGGTAAAGTCATGAGGAGTTTACCGTGAATGGGCATCGCACCGCCTTTTTTCATGCTGGGAGCCTTAGTTCCACTTAACGGTTGGAACCAGATCCCTGTATCGTTTGGTTCCTCCGTTCAGGTTCCCGCCCTGCTTCTCCGCCCTCCCCGCTTCCCTGCGTAACTCCTGCGTAACGTTCTCATTTAACTCTCAATTTTTTATATTAATTCAATAATTTCCCCATCATCAGGAACAAATAATTTCCCTTCATAAAACGCCCGCCCTTCATTAAGATAGCGCTCTTTTCTATTCTCAATCGTCTTATCTTCCGTATGCCACAGCACCAGATTCTGGATTCCCATTTCACCGGCCAGCTGGCAGGCGTCTTTTACTGTGCTGTGATGTTTTTCGTATGGATTGAACCGTTCCCTGTCTTCATATAAGCAGAACGCCTCGTGCAGCAGCCAATTGCTGCCGGAAACATGGGGCTCGCATTTGGGATTGTAGGGTTCATCGCCGGCGCAGGTCAGCTTCCGGCCGTTTTTTAACGTGGTGGTAAAGCCGTACTGCTTCGCTTTTGTAGAGTGAATATCGAAGAAAGTCACGTCATAATCCAGGATTTTGCGGGTTTCTCCATCGTGGACGGGGATCAGGTGAATTCTGTCACCGATCATTTTATAGAATTTTCCCTGGACTGTGAGCCTGCATAAGGTATCGATGGTTGAAGTCAGGTCTTCGTGGCAGTAGATGTTGAGATCGCCCTCGTAAATTCCGTTTTTCATCCGGGTGGCAATCATTCGGATCATCCAGATGATGCCCAGAATGTGATCGGTATGTTCATGAGTGATGAAGATATGGTGTATCTGTTCCATTTTAATGCCCATGTCTTCCAGAATACGCAGGATTCCGTTGCCGCCTCCTGCGTCAACCATAAAAAACTGTTCATCGTCTTTCAACGCAAAACAGGTATTGTAGCAGCGGGTAACGGTGGCGTTGCCGGTTCCTAACACATATAATTGTTCCATGTCCTTATTTCTCCTTTCAATCCCTTTTGGGGAGCTTGTACCCTCGTAAAAACTTTCCATTTAACCGATTCTATGGTACTATAAACTTATTATAAATGCAACTGCTCTTGAATTTCCGCCCGATTTCCATTGCCCCAGGGCTCTTAAAAGACGGGCGGAAGGCTGAGAACTGCTGTGAGGGGAGGTACGCATGATGCGTGATTTGGCTTATTTAAAACTCCTGGCAAGAGAGTATCCCACCATTAAGGCTGCATCCAGCGAGATCATCAATTTGATGGCCATCTCAGGGCTGCCGAAAGGGACGGAGTATTTTTTCAGCGATCTTCATGGTGAACATGAAGCGTTTATCCATTTGCTGAAAAGTTCTTCCGGTATTATACGTGAGAAGATAAAAGAGACATTCGGGCATATTATTCCGGAGGAGGAACAGGTTGAACTGGCGAATCTGGTCTACTACCCGGAACGGATGCTCAATAAGATAGTCGTTTCAGATAAAGATATCGATGACTGGAAGAGGATCACCATTTACCGGCTGGTCCAGATCTGCAAAGAGGTTTCCTCCAAATACACCAGGTCCAAAGTGCGTAAAAAAATGCCGGCCGAATTTTCCTATATTATCGATGAGCTGCTTCATGTAGACTATAATGATGATAATAAGAAAGTATATTACAGCGAGATCATACGCTCGATCATCGATATACAGATGGCGGATAAGTTCATTATCGCGTTATGTGAACTGATTCAGAACCTGACCATTGACAACCTTCATATTATAGGAGATATATTTGACCGGGGACCCAGGGCTGATTTGATTATGAATGCTTTGATGCAGTTTCACGATGTGGATATCCAATGGGGCAATCACGATATTTCCTGGATGGGAGCGGCTACGGGGAATCCGGCCTGTATCTGTAATGTTTTGAGAATAGCCATCAGTTACAACAGCTTTGATGTGCTGGAAGATGGATATGGAATCAACCTCAGGCCGCTGTCCATGTTTGCAGCGCATGTCTACCGGGATGATCCGTGTGAGCGTTTTATACCCAAGATTTTAGATCAGAATATTTATGATGCTGTGGATCCGGGGCTGGCGGCCAAGATGCATAAGGCCATTGCCGTCATCCAGTTTAAGGTGGAAGGACAGATTATCAGGCGTCATCCCGGATATCTGATGGACGACAGAATTCTGCTGGAGGCTGTAGATTATAAAAATGGAACCGTAACCATTCAGGGCAAAGAATATCCCCTTTTAGACACCCGGTTCCCCACCATTGATCCGCGGCATCCGTTAAAGCTGACAGCTGAAGAGGAAGAACTGCTGAACACTCTTATTTTATCATTTAAGCACAGTGATCTTCTCCACAAACATATAAAATTCCTGTATTCCCATGGCGGAATGTATAAATGCTACAACGGAAACCTGCTGTATCATGGCTGCATCCCGATGGCCCAGGACGGAACTTTTGAAAAAATGATATTTGACGGCGAACCCTGCTCTGGAAAAAGTCTGATGGACCATATTGACCAGAGGATTCAGAATGCTTATTTCCTTCCGGAAGATACTAAGGAAAAGGAAGATGCCAAAGACTTCATGTGGTATTTGTGGTGCGGGGCCAAATCGCCTGTGTTCGGTAAGGACAAGATGACCACATTTGAACATTATTTTGTGGCTGAAAAATCACTTCAAAAGGAGAATTTGAATCCGTACTATAAATTCTGTGAACAGGAAGAATATTGTAATAAGATTATAGAAGAATTCCATCTGCCCATGGACGGTGCCCATATCATCAACGGGCATGTGCCTGTAAAGATTAAAGACGGAGAGAAGCCGGTAAAGGCCAATGGAAAACTGTTTATCATTGACGGCGGACTTTCTAAGGCATACCAGTCTAAAACAGGAATTGCGGGGTATACTTTAATCTATAATTCCAGGCATCTGGCATTGGCGGAACATAAACCATTTAACCCTGAAACTGAGAGCACTCCCAAGGTCTATATTGTGGAGAAGATGAAAAACAGGGTGATGGTGGGAGATACCGATTTGGGAAAAGAGCTGGCCTGCCGGATATCGGATCTGAAAGAGCTGGTTGCCGCTTACCGGGAAGGTGTCATTAAGGAGAAGATAGTGTGACATATAATCCCGACGGCTTATTTGTCACACCTGAATTTGTGCAGGAACCATAAATATGAATCACAGCTGAGAATTTCAAATTCTCAGCGCGTGTCTGCCTAACACAATACTTGTGCACAAGCGCTCCGGCATGCAGGGTTAGAATAAATCCTGGTCATAAAAACTTTAGAATTATTTTAGGGTGGATTTATTTACCAATCTACAATATGGTGTTACAATAACTGGGATTACTTCTAAGAAAAAACAGGGGGAATTCTATGAATAGGGAAGAGTTTCTGAGAGGATTGAGACAGGCGCTGGAGGGCAATGTATCCCCTTCGGTCATTCAGGAAAACTTACGGTACTACGATAATTATATATCAGAAGAGATTAGAAAGGGAGCCAGGGAAGCTGATGTGATAGCTGAGATCGGTGATCCCAGATTGATTGCGAAGACAATAGAAGATACTTCGGAAGACGGCACCGATCCGGTCCGGGGCGTTTATGAGGAGGGGGATACCCGCAGCGGTTCAGGATATGAGCAGGAACCGTTTGGGGGCAGAAGCACCGTTCATTTTTATGACCTCAATAAGTGGTACTGGAAGCTGCTGTTTGGAGTGGGCGTGGTACTGATCCTGTTTTTGATAATTGCGGTGATAACAGGAATTTTTACTTTGATCGTTCCGCTGATTTTACCATTTATTTTCATTTGCTGTATTATTTATTTTATAAAATCCATCACCCGGCGGTAGCGTGTGTTTGAATATGTATTCCCGTTATCTGCACGCCCTGCTTTGCGGTATATCAGGCCCCAATGCAGTGAGCGCAGCCTGCTGTGCTTTCTTTGCTGGGGCCCAATTTTTCGAAAAAGCGTGAAGCCAGTTGACGGATGGGCATTACGGACTATACGGACACATCATGATAAAGCGGGAAAATACCGGGGCCGGCAGACTGTGGATACTGTTCCATGGCAAGACGGCAGCCCGGTATTTCTGCCTTCCTGTGCGGAAACTGTTCTGTTCAATGAGATTCTGGTCTTGACAAAACTGTGTAGATATATTACAATATGTAACATATTTAACATTTGTGTAACAATTGTATGAAAATCGTAAAAAATAGGACAGATAATTGTCAGGAGAAGAATCTATGGTGAAAGAGGCAGTCAGGCTGCTGGCTCTGGTTGGGATTTGTGCCGGGATATTAACGGCGTCACCCAAAGAGGCGAGAGCGGCAGAATCTTATTGCGCAGGAGTTGAGACGACCACTTCCTATGTGGTGAAGGTGGATGCGCCTACAACTGATGTACATATCTTGGCGTCTGCTGACGGCGCGGTATTTACCCGCGTATCTCAAGGTGAAACTTATCAGGTGCTGGAAGAGGAAAACGGCTGGGCAAAGATTAAGACGGATGCGGGAATTGGATATATCCGGCTGGCCGGGAATGCCACTATGGTGGAGACTACCAGGGAAAAAGTAGATGCGTCTGCAGTTAAGAGGAACGAGATTGTTAACTATGCGATGCAGTTTGTAGGCGGCCGCTATGTATATGGAGGCAATGATCCTCATACAGGCGTGGATTGTTCGGGATTTACCAGATATGTGATGCAGCATGCGGCGGGGATTTCTTTAAACAGAAGTTCTGCCGGACAAGCTACCCAGGGGAAGCAGATTTCTCTGGATCAGATCAGGCCGGGAGATTTGATTTTTTATGCCAGCGGTTCGGGCCGGATCAACCATGTGGCCCTCTATATCGGAGACGAGAAGATTGTTCATGCGTCTACGGAGAAGACGGGAATTAAGGTGTCATACTGGCAGCACAGAAAACCGGTAAAGGTGATCAGTGTTGTGGAAGGATAAAGAAGATACGAAAGAGGATGCTGTTTGACGGCATCCTCTTTCTTTACTGTATACAATGATTATGGTAAAATAAATATAAACATGGTGTAGGACCAGACTTCGGCAGGAGATGCCGGCGGGGCAGGAGAAATATGTGAAAGAAGAAAAGTTCAGGAATAAGATTTACTGGTTTATCTTTGTTTTCAGTTTGCTGGTAATTTGGGTTCATTCTTATAATGCCAAGCTGTTTTTAGGAGCGGGAAGAACGGCTGAACTGGTGGACCGCGGAGAGCGGCTTTTGGGTGACGTGGTCGCCCAGGTTGCTGTGCCGGGATTTTTTATCATATCCGGATACCTGTTCTTCCGCAATTTTACAATGGACCGTTTATGGAACAAATGGAATTCCAGAATCAAGACGGTTCTGGTTCCGTTTGTCGTTTGGAACACCATTTATTATGTCGTATATGCGGCCGGCAGCCGTATTCCCTGGCTGCGCGACGTGCTGGGGAAAGGGATCATTCCGGTGAGCTTAAATGCGCTTGTGGATGCGGTGCTGCATTACCGCTATAATTATGTGTTTTGGTATCTGTACCAGTTGATCCTGCTGGTGCTTCTGGCTCCTGTGATCTATTTTTTTCTGTCCAAACGGCATGTGAGATGGATTTATCTGGCAGGTGTGTTCGCAGGCCTTCTGGCCGGAGTGAGCCTGTCGCCTTTGAATATAGACGCCCTGTTTTTCTACTCCGTGGCGGCCGACAGCGCGCTGAATAATAAAAAAATGACAGAAGCCCCATGGTCTAACATGCGGTTTCTGTCAGGCGCGGCCATTTTAGCGGCCGCATGTGCTGTTTATCTGTATTCCATCCGGTATTTCAGTGTATCAGGAATCGCTATCTACCGTTTTCTGGTTCCGGCAGCCCTGTGGTTTATGGTAAACGAAAACTGGCTGCCGGAGGCGAAGCCCTGGATGAAGATCAACTTCTTTTTGTATGCTCTTCATTTCCTGCTGGTCCGGTTTATCAATAAAGCGGCCGCTTTATACGTACCAGGCATACCGGCCGTACCCGTTTTCCTCTATCTTCTGATGCCGGGCATTGTACTGATGGTCAGTTATCCCGCGGCAGTGCTCCTGCAGCGCCGTCTCCCTCTGCTTTGGCGGCTCCTTACAGGCGGAAGGAATTGACCTGTCTGACCTATTGATCCGTTGACCAGCGTCCGGATGCGCCGCAGGGCAGGACCAGGCCGGTTTTAGTGACCGGAAGCCCCACTTCTTCGGAATTGACAGAACCTTTATACCTGGGGCATATCTCCGTAGCCAGCATATAAGTCAGGACGGACGGGGCCAGGCCGGTGGTATAAGAATTTACAAGGAAGAATAAAGGATTGTCCGATAAAAGCTGGACACATAGCCGGATCAAAGGATGAATCGCATCTTCAATCTTCCAGATCTCGCCCTTAGGCCCTCTTCCATAAGAAGGAGGATCCATGATGATGGCATCATAGTGATTGCCTCTGCGTATCTCCCGTTCCACGAATTTCATACAGTCATCTACAATCCAACGGATCGGAGCATCTTCCAGTCCGCTGGATTTTGCATTTTCTTTGGCCCATGCGACCATGCCTTTGGATGCATCCACATGGGTTACATGAGCACCCGCCTGAGCGGAAGCCAGCGTCGCTCCGCCGGTATAGGCGAACAGGTTTAAAACCTTTACCGGCCGGCCGGCTGACTTGATTTTATTTCCAAACCAGTCCCAGTTTGCTGCCTGCTCGGGAAAAAGACCGGTATGTTTAAAGCTGAATGGCTTCAGATTAAATGTCAGTTCTTTATAATGAATGGTCCATTGTTCCGGAAGGTCAAAGAACTCCCATTCCCCGCCGCCTTTGGCGCTTCTGTGGTAATGGCCGTTCATATGCCGCCACCGCTTGTCTTCTTTTGGAGTATCCCATATTACCTGGGGGTCGGGACGGACTAATATATACTTCCCCCAGCGTTCCAATTTTTCGCCCTCAGAGCAATCTATTACTTCATAATCTTTCCAACCGTCTGCTATCCACATGGCTTTACCGCCCTTTCTTCCTATTAAATATATCGATCATTCAACGTGATTATAACTTGACAGAGTTATCTCGTCAAGTAACGATCCGGTCATTGTAATAGAATTGAAAGATTATTTTTGTTGAATTATCAGAAAGTAATTGATACAATGTACTATAGGAATACAATGGGGAGAACCTTAAAGGAGCGAAGATATGAAAAAAGGAAAATTGGCAGTGCTCGTACTTGCTGCTGTATTATGTGCGGGAACTATGGCGTTTTCAGCATATGCCGCAGATGGATGGCAGCAGTCCAACGGCAATTGGGTATATTATGATTCGAATGGCAATAAGCTGACCAACGAGTGGAAAAAGGGCGCGGACGACCTGTGGCGCTATTTGGGAAGCAACGGCGAGATGGTGTTGAATACCTGGGTTGAGGATACCTATTATATGGATTCCAACGGCATTATGGTTACGAATAAGTGGCAGAAGCTGAGTGATTCCAGCGGCACAGAATCCTACTGGTATTATTTCACCCAGAACGGAAAAGCTGCTACGGACGGTTGGAAGAAAGTGGACAACAAGTGGTATCATTTTGATGATGAAGGCAGGATGGAAACCGGCTGGGTTGACGATGAGATGTATTATACCGGTGATGACGGTGTGATGAAGACCGGCTGGCAGAAGCTTTACCCGCCGGATGAGGATTACGATGATGACCGCGTTACTCCGGCCAGTGAAGACGGAGACGGAAAGTACTGGTTTTACTTTACAAACTCGGGAAAGAAGTACTGTGCGGAGAATAACAGTGATTATGAGGTTAAGAAGGTTAACGGTGTATATTATTGCTTCGACAGCGACGGTGTGATGCAGACCGGCTGGGTGAATGTCGGAGATGATCCGGATGAGAACGCATCCATCGAAGATTACCGTTACTACGGAAGCGACGGTAAGGTGAAGACCGGATGGCTGTCCATAGAGCCGCCGGAGCCGATTTCAGGTGAATATGAGGATGAGGTAGAGTGGTTTTATTTCAGCAACCAGGGTAAGCCAAAGGTAGGCCCCAGGGAAGGCGATGCCAACACCGGCGATTTATTCAAGCTGAACGGCCGCACCTATCTGTTTAATGACAAGGGAAATCCTGTTTATGGCCTTCAGAAGCTTGAATTAGCGGAAAGCGGCAGCTATACCGCATACTATTTTGGGGACAAGGCAACCAGTTCCGTAGTTAAGGGAAAACGTAAAGTGGAAGAAGATGACGGCAACGTGAGCGAATTTTATTTTGCGGATACCGGCAAAGGCTACAATGGGGTGAAAGACGGATACCTGTATTACATGGGTAAACTGCAAAAAGCTGAGAGCGGTACGAAATATCAGGTAATCACCATTGACGGCAAGAATTACGTAGTGAATACATCAGGAAAACTTGCCAAATCCACAACTGTTAAGAACGGAGACGGAGTTAAGTATAAGACGAACGGTACGGGAATCCTGGTTAAAGAAGATGATGAAGAACCGGCAAGTTCTTATAATGAACCATTTGAGCCGGTTTGGTCCAGCCATTATTAATTAGGAAGAAACAGAAATCAAAAGAGCAGAATCTGACGGATGATAACCGTTGGGTACTGCTCTTTTTAAATTTTTTTTGAGCAGGAGAAAAAACGGTCTCAATGGGGTTATAATTTTACTGAATATGGAAATAATCTTAACACGTTGGTTTACATCCATGTGAAAAGTCCTGAAACTTTACCGCTTTTCCGCCGTCAGAACGGTTACGAAAAATAAATAAAAAAATACTTGCAAATAAAAGGAAAATGTGATATGCTAACAAAGCTGTGGCATGATAGCTGTGAAGCGTGAGGTTGCTGCCCGATGTGGTAGGTGTTCCGTGGAGCGAATGTCAAGTTAGGAAACTGGCGACAAGTCACTGTACAATTTACTAAAGTTCTAGCAGATATGTGGGAATTTGTGTGTGGATCTATGAGGACACACACGGGAACGTGTACAGTCACCGCTTGTCGTACTTCGAGTAATAAGTGCGAAAAGGAGGCGACTTTTTTTATGGCAAGTCAAGTAATGAGAATCACATTAAAAGCTTATGATCATCAGTTAGTAGATCAGTCAGCTGGAAAAATCATCGAGACTGTAAAAAAGACAGGATCACAGGTGAGCGGACCGGTGCCGTTACCAACTAAAAAAGAAGTGGTAACAATCTTAAGAGCGGTTCACAAGTACAAAGATTCCAGAGAACAGTTCGAACAGAGAACTCATAAGAGACTTATCGATATCATCACACCAAGCCAGAAAACAGTTGATGCATTATCAAGATTAGAGATGCCAGCTGGTGTGTACATTGATATCAAGATGAAAACCAAATAAGGTTTTCGGTGGACAAGGTAATATCCTGAAGGGTTATATATAGAAGCAACACTCTTTCCTGAAGAGGAATCAACATCTCCCGCAAGGGGGTCATAGTGTTCCACGTATATTTGACTGTTCTAGGATGAACGCGTTAAGCGTTCCGCTGTAGATCAACAAACAGGAGGTAATTAGTTATGAAGAAAGCTATTTTAGCTACTAAAGTCGGAATGACTCAAATCTTCAATGAAGACGGAGTTTTAACTCCAGTAACAGTTCTTCAGGCTGGCCCATGTGTAGTTACACAGGTTAAGACCGTTGAGAACGATGGTTACAAAGCAGTGCAGGTTGGTTTTGTTGACAAGAGAGCGAAATTAGTCACAAAACCGGTAAAAGGCCATTTTGATAAGGCCGGAGTTGCTTACAAGAGATTTGTAAGAGAATTCAAATTCGAGAACGCTGAAGAATATTCAGTGAAAGACGAAATCAAAGCAGATATCTTCGCAGCTGGCGACAAGATTGACGCAACAGCTATTTCCAAAGGTAAAGGTTTCCAGGGTGCTATTAAGAGACACGGACAGTCCAGAGGACCTATGGCTCATGGTTCTAAATTCCATCGTCATGCTGGTTCAAACGGTTCTTGTTCAGATCCTAGTAAAGTATTTAAGGGTAAGAAGATGCCTGGCCAGATGGGTAACAAGAGAATCACCATCCAGAACCTTGAGATCGTCAGAGTTGATGCTGAAAACAACCTGATCTTAGTTAAGGGCGCTGTACCAGGACCTAAGAAGTCTTTAGTAACACTGAAAGAAACAGTAAAAGCATGCTAATGCTTTTATAGGAAAGGAGGAACACACAGATGGCAAACGTATCTGTTTACAATATTGAAGGTAATGAAGTTGGAACGTTAGAACTGAATGATGCTGTATTTGGTGTTGAAGTGAATGAACATCTCGTACACATGGCAGTTGTAGCCCAGCTTGCAAACAAACGTCAGGGAACACAGAAAGCTAAAACCCGTTCTGAAGTTTCCGGTGGTGGAAGAAAACCATGGAAGCAGAAAGGAACCGGCCACGCAAGACAGGGTTCAACAAGATCCCCACAGTGGACAGGCGGCGGAGTTGTATTCGCTCCAACACCTAGAGATTACACAATTAAGTTAAACAAAAAAGAAAAAAGAGCAGCTCTTAAATCCGCTTTAACAAGCAGAGTTAACGAGAACAAGTTCATCGTTGTTGACGAGATCAACTTTGATGAGATCAAAACAAAGAATTTCCAGAATATCATGAATAACCTGAAAGTATCCAAGGCACTTGTTGTTTTAGGCGAAGGAAGCGAGAAGGTAGTTTTATCTGCAAGAAATATTCCTGCTATCCAGACAGCATCTGTTAATACAATCAATGTTTATGACATTTTGAAATACAACACAGTAGTAGCTACGAAAGCGGCTGTTGCAAGTATCGAGGAGGTGTACGCATAATGGCAAACGTTCAATATTACGATGTAATTCTCAAACCAGTTGTAACTGAAAAGAGTATGAATGCTATGGCAGAAAAGAAATACACTTTCTTAGTTCATCCGGAAGCTAACAAATCTATGATTAAAGAAGCTGTTGAGAAGATGTTCCCAGGAACAAAAGTTTCCAGCGTTAACACTATGAATCTGGAAGGCAAAAACCGCAGAAGAGGTATGGTAGTTGGTAAAACTGCTAAATCCAAAAAAGCGATTGTTAAGCTTACTGCAGACAGCAAAGATATCGAGATCTTCCAGGGTCTGTAAACTTATAACAAGATGATTATACGGCGAACACTATGCCGTGATAAATGAAACGCGTGGACGCGTTGAGAATTGAAAGGAGAGTTTAAAATGGGAATTAAAACATTTAACCCATATACACCTTCCAGAAGACACATGACAGGATCTGACTTCAGTGAAATCACAAAGTCAACCCCAGAAAAGTCTTTAGTTACTTCCTTAAAGAAAAACGCAGGACGTAACAATCAGGGTAAAATTACAGTAAGACACCGCGGAGGCGGCTCAAGAAGAAAATATAGAATTATCGATTTCAAGAGAAACAGCAAAGACGGAATACCGGCAACTGTTATCGGTATCGAATACGATCCAAACAGAACAGCTAACATCGCTCTGATCTGCTATGCAGACGGAACAAAATCTTATATCCTCGCTCCGGCAGGACTGACAGATGGAATGAAAGTTATGAGCGGCCCTCAGGCAGAAGCAAAAGTTGGTAACTGTTTACCACTGAGCCAGATTCCTGTTGGTGCACAGATTCACAACATTGAATTATATCCGGGCAAAGGCGGCCAGCTGGTTCGTTCCGCTGGAAACGCAGCTCAGTTAATGGCTAAAGAAGGCAAATATGCAACATTAAGACTTCCTTCAGGTGAAATGAGAATGGTTCCGATCATCTGTAGAGCTACAATCGGTGTTGTTGGAAATGGAGATCACTCTCTGATTAACATCGGTAAAGCTGGTAGAAAACGTAACATGGGTATCAGACCTACAGTTCGTGGTTCCGTTATGAACCCTAACGACCATCCACACGGTGGTGGTGAAGGTAAGACCGGTATCGGACGTCCAGGTCCATCTACACCATGGGGTAAACCGGCACTTGGCTTGAAGACAAGAAAGAAAAACAAACAGTCTAACAAACTGATTGTAAGAAGAAGAGATGGAAAGACCATTAAATAATTGAAGGAGGATTAAAACCTATGGCACGTTCACTTAAAAAAGGACCATTTGCAGATGCGCATTTGCTGAAAAAAGTAGATGCTATGAACGCAGCAGGACAGAAGCAGGTTATTAAGACCTGGTCACGCCGTTCTACAATCTTCCCACAGATGGTTGGACATACAATCGCAGTTCATGATGGCAGAAAACACGTTCCGGTATATGTAACCGAAGATATGGTTGGACATAAACTTGGAGAATTCGTAGCTACCAGAACTTACAGAGGACATGGTAAAGACGAGAAGAAGACCCGTCGTTAGGATACAAGTATTTGAAAGGAGGTTTCACCAATGGCTAGAGGACATAGATCCCAGATTAAGAGAGAAAGAAATGCGCAGAAAGATACCAGACCATCTGCTAAGTTATCTTATGCAAGAGTATCTGTTCAGAAAGCATGTTTCGTATTAGATGCCATTAGAGGCAAAGATGTAACCACTGCACTTGGTATTGTAACTTACAATCCAAGATATGCTTCTACATTAATTGAAAAATTATTAAAATCAGCAATTGCTAATGCTGAAAACAATAACGGAATGAGCGCCGCGAACCTTTATGTTGAGGAATGTTATGCAAATAAAGGACCGACAATGAAGAGAGTAAAACCGAGAGCACAGGGCAGAGCTTACAGAATCGAGAAGAGAATGAGCCATATCACAATCGTGCTTAATGAAAGATAGGAGGCAAATATGGGACAGAAAGTTAATCCACACGGCTTGAGAGTCGGTGTTATTAAAGACTGGGACTCCAAATGGTATGCTGAAGCTGATTTCGCTGATTGTTTAGTAGAAGATTACAACATCCGTACATTCTTAAAGAAGAGACTGTACAGCGCTGGAATTTCTAAGATCGAAATCGAAAGAGCATCTGACAGAGTTAAAGTTATCATCTATACAGCAAAACCTGGCGTTGTAATCGGCAAGGGCGGAGCTGAAATTGAGAAATTAAAAGCAGAAGTTCAGAAATTAACTGATAAAAAATTATTCGTTGATATCAAAGAAATCAAGAGACCTGATAAAGATGCTCAGTTGGTAGCAGAATCTATCGCACAGCAGTTAGAGAACCGTGTTTCCTTCAGACGTGCTATGAAGTCTACAATGGGACGTTCTATGAAAGCCGGAATCAAAGGTATTAAGACTGCAGTTGCAGGCCGTCTTGGCGGAGCTGATATGGCTCGTACCGAGTTCTACAGCGAAGGTACGATTCCGCTTCAGACATTAAGAGCAGATATTGACTATGGTTTCGCAGAAGCAGATACAACCTACGGCAAATTAGGCGTTAAGGTTTGGATCTACAAAGGCGAAGTACTTCCTACTAAAGGAAACAAGGAAGGGAGCGATAAATAATGTTAATGCCTAAGAGAGTTAAGCGTCGTAAACAGTTCCGTGGAAGCATGGCAGGAAAAGCCCTCAGAGGAAACAAAATTTCTAACGGTGAATACGGTTTAGTCGCTACAGAACCATGTTGGATTAAATCCAATCAGATCGAAGCAGCCCGTGTTGCTATGACTCGTTATATCAAACGTGGTGGTAAAGTTTGGATTAAAATTTTCCCAGATAAACCTGTAACAGCAAAACCAGCAGAAACCCGTATGGGTTCCGGTAAAGGCGCTCTTGAGTATTGGGTAGCAGTTGTAAAACCGGGCCGTGTTATGTTTGAAATCGCTGGTGTACCAGAGGAAACAGCTCGTGAAGCTTTACGTCTTGCTATGCACAAATTGCCATGCAAGTGTAAAATTGCTTCTAAAGCAGATTTAGAAGGCGGTGATAACAGTGAAAACTAATAAATATGTAGAAGATTTAAAGGTGAAATCAGCTGCAGAGTTGAATGAAGAATTAGTAGCTGCTAAGAAAGAACTTTTTAATTTAAGATTCCAGAATGCAACTAACCAATTAGATAACACCAGCAGAATTAAGGAAGTTCGCAAGAACATTGCCAGAATTCAGACTGTTATTACAGAGAAAGCAAAAATGGCTTAATTGGAAAATAGATTCTATAGCGGATGCGAATAGTCAATATTCGCTATTTGAAAGGAGAAACAGTAGTCGTGGAAAGAAATTTAAGAAAAACACGTACCGGTAAAGTTGTAAGTAACAAGATGGACAAAACCATCGTTGTTGCTATCGAAGACCACGTAAAACATCCTTTATACGGCAAGATCGTGAAAAGATCTATCAAATTAAAAGCGCATGACGAGAAGAATGAGTGTGCGATTGGCGATACAGTAAAAGTTATGGAAACAAGACCTTTATCCAAAGATAAGAGATGGAGACTTGTTGAGATTATCGAAAAAGCAAAATAAAGTAAATTTGCTGAGCAAATTTACGCTGCGCAAACGAAGCAGAGCGGAGTTCGCGTTTCACGTTTATTTCGCAAGGCGAAAACAAGGAAGGAGTATCAGGCATGATTCAGCAGGAAACCAGATTGAAGGTTGCCGACAATACAGGTGCAAAAGAGCTTCTTTGTATCCGTGTTTTAGGTGGATCTACAAGAAGATATGCTAATATTGGTGATGTAATCGTTGCTTCTGTTAAAGATGCAACACCAGGTGGTGTTGTAAAAAAAGGCGACGTTGTTAAAGCCGTTGTTGTACGTACCGTAAAGGGCGCGCGTCGTAAAGACGGTTCCTATATCAAGTTCGATGAGAACGCAGCAGTAATTATCAAAGATGACAAGACTCCAAGAGGAACTCGTATCTTTGGACCGGTAGCAAGAGAATTACGTGAGAAACAGTTCATGAAGATTGTCTCTTTAGCACCAGAAGTATTATAAGGAGGTGTCCACTGTGCATAAAATCAAAAAAGATGACTTGGTAAAAGTGATCGCAGGTAAAGATAAAGATAAAACAGGTAAAGTTATTACCGTTAATACCAAAAATGGCACTGTACTGGTTGAAGGATGCAACATGGTAACAAAGCATTCCAAACCGAGCGCAGGCAACCCAAACGGTGGAATCATCCATCAGGAAAGCGCTATCGATATTTCAAATGTTATGTTAGTTGTTGATGGAAAAGCAACCAGAGTCGGCTTCGAAGTGAAAGACGGCAAAAAGGTTCGTGTTGCTAAATCCACCGGCAAGGTAATTGACTAATAGCAGAGAGGAGGAAACACAAGTTGGCTAGATTAAAAGAGATGTATCAAAATGAGATCGTAGAAGCTATGATCAAAAAATTCGGATATAAAAACATCATGGAAGTGCCTAAGTTAGATAAGATCGTTATCAACATGGGTGTTGGTGAAGCAAAAGACAACGCCAAAGTTTTAGACTCTGCTGTTAGGGATATGGAAATCATTTCCGGACAGAAAGCCGTAACAACAAGAGCTAAGAATTCAGTTGCTAACTTCAAAATCAGAGAAGGTATGCCAATCGGATGTAAAGTTACATTACGCGGCGAGAAAATGTATGAATTCGCTGATCGTCTGATCAACCTCGCATTACCTCGTGTACGTGACTTCAGAGGTGTTAACCCTAACGCATTTGACGGCAGAGGAAATTATGCTTTAGGAATTAAAGAGCAGCTCATTTTCCCTGAAATTGAATACGATAAAGTTGACAAAGTAAGAGGTATGGATGTTATTTTCGTAACCACTGCCAAGACAGACGAAGAAGCCCGTGAACTTTTGACATTATTCAATATGCCATTTCAAAAATAGTTAGGAGGAGTATTCCATGGCTAAGACTTCAATGAAAATTAAGCAGCAGCGTCCGGCTAAGTTCTCCAGCAGAGAATATAACCGCTGCAGAATTTGTGGCCGTCCACATGCTTATTTAAGAAAATACGGAATCTGCCGTATTTGTTTCCGCGAATTAGCATACAAAGGACAGATACCAGGTGTTAAGAAAGCAAGCTGGTAAGATTAAGGAAGGAGGCAATATCCATGACAATGAGTGATCCAATCGCAGATATGCTTACAAGAATCCGTAATGCAAATACTGCTAAACATGATACAGTAGACGTACCTTCATCCAAGATGAAATTAGCTATCGCTGATATCCTTGTAAAAGAGGGCTATGTTGAGAAATATGATATCGTAGAAGATGGTGCATTCCAGGTAATCCGCATCACATTAAAATACGGTAAAGACAAAAATGAAAAAATTATTTCCGGTATTAAGAGAATTTCTAAACCAGGTCTTCGTGTTTATGCAAACAAAGAAGAGTTACCAAAAGTACTTGGCGGTTTAGGAACAGCTATTCTTTCTACAAACCAGGGCGTTATTACAGATAAAGAAGCACGTCAGTTAGGTGTAGGCGGAGAAGTTCTTGCATTTGTTTGGTAATTATAGGAAGCTGAAAACAGAAGAGGCGCAAAGCTTCTTCCGAGAATTTAAGTAGGAGGTATATGGCATGTCACGTATAGGAAGAATGCCTATCGCGGTTCCAGCAGGAGTAACTGTTACAATCGCAGAGAATAATAAAGTGACTGTAAAAGGTCCTAAGGGAACTCTGGAAAGAGAGTTGCCTGTAGAGATGACGATCAAAGAAGAAGATGGTCATATTGTAGTAACCAGACCAAGCGATTTAAAGAAGATGAAATCTTTACATGGTTTGACAAGAACTTTAGTTGCTAACATGATCCACGGTGTTACCGAAGGATATGAGAAAGTTCTTGAAGTTAACGGTGTTGGTTACAGAGCACAAAAACAGGGTAAGAAATTAATCCTTTCTCTTGGATATTCTCATCCCGTTGAGATGGAAGATCCGGAAGGTTTAGAGTCTGTTCTGGAAGGACAGAATAAAATCACCATTAAGGGTATCGATAAAGAAAAAGTTGGCCAGTACGCTGCTGAAATCAGAGATAAGAGAAGACCTGAACCGTATAAGGGCAAAGGTATTAAGTATGCTGATGAAGTTATCAGACGTAAAGTTGGTAAGACTGGTAAGAAATAATTAAGGAGAGTGTAAAAATGGTTAGTAAACAGTCAAGAAGCGAAATCCGCGCAAAAAAACACGCTAGATTACGTAATCGTTTTGCTGGTACATCAGAGAGACCACGTTTAGCAGTGTTCAGAAGTAATAATCATATGTATGCTCAAATTATTGACGATACAGTTGGTAATACTTTAGTTTATGCTTCAACAGTTGAAAAAGAAGTGAAGGCAGAATTAGAAAAGACTAATGATGTAGCTGCTGCAGCATATGTAGGAACAGTGATCGCCAAGAGAGCATTGGAAAAAGGTATTGAGAATGTCGTTTTTGATAGAGGCGGATTCATTTATCATGGTAAAGTTCAGGCATTGGCAGATGCAGCCCGTGAGGCTGGTCTGAAATTCTAGTAGAGAGGAGAACGGCATGAAACGTACAATTATTGACCCAAGTCAGTTAGAATTAAATGACAAGGTAGTAGCTATTAAGCGTGTATCGAAAACTGTAAAAGGTGGACGTACCATGAGATTCTCTGCTTTAGTAGTAGTAGGTGATGGCAATGGACACGTAGGCGCAGGCCTTGGTAAAGCTGGTGAGGTTCCTGAAGCAATCCGTAAAGGAAAAGAGGCAGCAACCAAGAACCTTGTAGAGATTCCGGTAGATGAAAACAAGAGTATCCCACATGATTTCATCGGCAAATTTGGAAGCGCATCCGTATTATTAAAGAAAGCTCCTGAAGGTACCGGTGTTATCGCAGGAGGCCCTGCCCGTTCCGTTCTGGAGCTTGCAGGTATTAAGAACATCCGTACAAAATCTTTAGGATCAAACAACAAGACTAATGTAGTTCTTGCTACGATCGAAGGATTATGTCAGCTTAAAACTCCTGAAGAAGTTGCTAAACTTCGCGGCAAATCTGTAGAAGAGATTTTGGGCTAAGGAGGAGAGAATAATGGCAGAGAAATTAAAAGTTACATTAGTAAAATCCCCAATTGGTGCAGTTCCAAAGCACAAAGCAACTGTTGAAGCTTTAGGTTTAAGAAAAGTTAACAAAACAGTTGAACTGCCTGATAACGATGCAGTTAGAGGCATGATCTGGCACGTAAGACATCTGGTTAAAGTAGAAGAGATCTAAAGAAAATAGTAAGGAGGTGCAGTCATGGATTTATCAAATTTACAACCTGCTGAAGGTTCCAAGCACAGCGATAATTTCAGAAGAGGCCGCGGACACGGTTCAGGTAATGGTAAGACAGCTGGTAAAGGACACAAAGGTCAGAAAGCTCGTTCCGGAGCTACAAGACCAGGCTTTGAAGGTGGTCAGATGCCATTATACAGACGTCTTCCTAAGAGAGGCTTTAAGAATAGAAACAAAAAAATTATCGTAGGTATTAACGTAGAAGCGTTAGAGAAATTTGAAGACGGAGCAGTGGTTACTGTAGAGTCTTTACTTGAGAGCGGAATCGTTAAAAACCCAAGAGACGGAGTTAAAATTCTTGGAAATGGAGAATTAACCAAAAAGCTCACTGTAAAAGTTGATGCATTCAGCGAAGGTGCAAAAGCTAAAATTGAAGCTGTTGGTGGAACCTGCGAGGTGATCTAATGTTAAAAACGCTCCGTAATGCATGGAAAATTAAAGACCTCAGAAAAAAACTGATCTTTACATTTTTAATGCTTATTGTAATAAGGTTTGGCTCTCAGCTGCCAATACCTGGAGTTAACACAACTTATTTTGCAGACTTTTTTGCAAAGCAGAGTGGAGACGCATTCAGCTTCTTTGATGCGATGACTGGTGGTTCTTTTACCTCCATGTCTCTCTTCGCGCTGAGCATTACCCCTTATATCACATCATCCATCATCATGCAGCTTATGACCATTGCAATTCCGAAATTGGAGGAAATGCAGCGTGACGGCGAAGATGGTAGAAAGAAGATTGCAGAGTATACCCGTTATCTTACCGTAGGTCTGGCTCTGATCCAGTCCGTTGCTATGGCAATTGGATTTGGCGGACAGGGACTTCTGGTAAATTACAATCTGCAGACCGGTTTTGGTAAAGCTGGTATGGTTATTATCGCAGTTGCAGCTATGACAGCAGGTAGTGCGCTTCTCATGTGGATCGGTGAGAGAATTACTGAGAACGGAGTGGGCAATGGTATCTCAATTGTACTTTTGTTCAATATCATTTCCAGCCTTCCGGACGATGCAGTAATGCTTCATGACCGTTTCCTTGCCGGAAAGAAAGTGCCTGTGATCGCGCTGACTGTAATCATTATACTGGCCCTGATTGTGGCCATGGTAGTGTTTGTAATCATTCTTCAGGATGGTGAACGCAGAATACCGGTACAGTATTCCAAGAAGATGGTCGGAAGAAAGATGGTTGGAGGACAGTCCTCTCATATTCCGTTAAAGGTTAATACCGCCGGTGTTATCCCGGTTATCTTCGCATCTTCCATTATGTCTTTCCCGGTAGTAATTGCACAGTTCTTCCACCCGGATTATAATACATTCGGTGGAAAGATTTTAGTGATGCTGAATTCATCGTCTTGGTTTAAACCTGAAACACCTGCCAATTCCATTGGTTTAGTTATTTACATCGTGTTGATTGTTGTTTTTGCGTATTTCTACACATCAATTACGTTCAATCCGCTGGAAGTTGCTAACAACATGAAAAAGCAGGGCGGTTTTATCCCGGGCATCCGTCCAGGTAAGCCAACTTCAGATTATCTGAACCGGATTTTGAATTATATTGTTTTTATCGGCGCATGTGGTTTAATCATCGTATGTGTCATTCCGATCGCGATTTCCGGCTTATTCAGCGTAAGCCATTTATCCTTCGGCGGAACATCACTGATCATTATTGTCGGTGTTGTACTGGAAACATTAAAAGCAATTGAATCCCAGATGCTTGTTCGCAACTATAAGGGATTTTTAAATGACTAAGCATGGAATCCGGCTTTTTGCCGGATTCATTTGCCTTGGTGGGAATTGATTTCCCTCAGGGAATTTTAATAGGAGGACAACCTTATGAAAATTATCATGTTAGGCGCTCCTGGAGCTGGTAAGGGTACCCAGGCGAAGAAAATTGCAGAAAAGTATCACATTCCCCATATTTCCACCGGAGATATATTCAGAGCGAATATCAAAGGCGGTACGGAGCTGGGAATGAAGGCAAAGGCATTTATGGATCAGGGACAGCTGGTGCCGGATGAGATCACCATCGGCATGCTGATGGACCGCATTCAGGAAGCTGATTGTGCAGACGGTTACGTTCTGGACGGATTCCCAAGGACCATTCCACAGGCAGAAAGCCTTACGAACGCTTTAAAGGCGCGCGGTGAGGCCGTTGATTTTGCGGTAAATGTGGATGTGCCGGATGAAAATATTGTAAACAGAATGTCAGGCAGAAGAGCATGTGTATCCTGCGGAGCTACATATCACATTATGTACAATCCTCCGAAACAGGAAGGCATTTGTGATGTCTGCGGCGAAAAACTGGTTTTAAGAGATGATGATAAGCCCGAAACGGTACAAAAACGTTTGAGCGTATATCATGACCAGACTCAGCCGCTGATTGAATATTACAATGCTGCAGGTGTTTTAGCCAATGTTGACGGTACACAGGACATGGAAAAAGTATTCCAGGATATTGTGGCCGTTTTAGGTGATTGATTATGTCGGTATCCATTAAATCTGCAAGAGAAATTGAACTGATGAGAGAAGCAGGACGTATTCTTGCAATCACTCATGAAGAACTGCGTAAAGCCCTGAAACCGGGGATGTCCACTTTGGATGTCGACAGGCTGGGCGAGGAGATTATCCGAAGCTATGGATGTATTCCTTCCTTTAAGAATTACAATGGTTATCCCGCGTCTATCTGCGTATCCGTAAATGACGAGGTGGTCCATGGCATTCCTAATAAGAAGCATATCATACAGGAAGGGGATATTGTCAGTCTGGATGCAGGCGTAATCTATAAAGGTTACCATTCCGACGCGGCAAGGACCCACGGAATCGGTGTAATCAGCCCGGAAGCAAAGAAATTGATTGAAGTTACAAAACAAAGTTTCTTTGAAGGGATTAAATATGCAAAAGTTGGCAATCATTTAAATGATATTTCTGCCGCAATCCAGACCTATGCGGAAAGCTTTGGCTATGGAGTAGTCAGAGATCTGGTAGGACATGGGATAGGAGAACATCTTCATGAGGATCCCGAAGTTCCTAATTTTGCCCAGAGACGAAAAGGCATTAAACTTCAAGCTGGTATGACCCTGGCCATAGAACCCATGATTAACTCAGGCAGTTATGAGGTGGCATGGCTGGATGATGATTGGACAGTTGTGACAGATGACGGTTCGTTATCAGCTCATTATGAAAATACAGTCCTCATAACAGAGGATGGTCCCGAGATTTTATCCATGCTCGATACTGATAAACAGGAGTGATAAAATGATGGCTTATGAGATAGGCGGTCTGGCCAGATCCCTGGCAGGCCATGACAAAGATGATCTTTTTATCATAATACAGGAGAGCAAAGAATATGTTTATCTAGTGGACGGAAAATACCGGACGCTGGAAAAACCCAAGTGCAAAAAGAAAAAGCACCTGCAGCCCATTCATGAAAAAGATGAAACCTTAACTAAGAAGCTGATAGATGGAGAACATGTGACAAATGAAGAAATCAAATATTTCATCAAATGTTACAAGAGGAGGAAAACAATATGTCAAAAGCAGATGTTATAGAGATTGAAGGAGTCGTAGTTGAAAAACTGCCGAATGCAATGTTTCAGGTTGAATTGGAAAACGGACACCAGGTTTTAGCACATATCAGTGGTAAACTTCGTATGAACTATATTAAGATATTACCAGGCGATAAAGTAACAATTGAACTGTCCCCATATGACCTTTCAAAAGGAAGAATCATTTGGAGAGATAAATAAAAACAAAGTATAAAAAATGCTTGCATTATAAGGAAAAAAGTGTTATAATGCTCTAGCGACTTTGTTGAAATACTGGGTGGAGTTTGCCCAAAAGTAACTTACCCGGTTGTACCTATATATCTAATTAATCTTAGGTATATATTAGGAAAGGAGAATCACTGTGAAGGTTAGATCATCAGTAAAACCGATTTGCGAAAAGTGCAAAATCATCAAGCGTAAAGGCAGTATCAGAGTAATCTGTGAAAATCCTAAGCACAAACAGAGACAAGGTTAAGAAACAGAAAAAAATTTAGGAGGTGTACTACACACATGGCTCGTATTTCAGGTGTTGATTTACCAAGAGAAAAACGTGTTGAAATCGGCTTAACTTACATCTACGGAATTGGTAGAACAAGTTCAAACCGTATTCTTGCAGAAGCTGGCGTTAATCCTGACACTCGTGTTAAGGACTTAACAGATGACGAAGTAAAGAAGATCGCATCAATCATTGCAGACTCCCAGATGGTGGAAGGTGATTTACGTAGAGAAATCGCTATGAACATCAAGAGACTTCAGGAAATTGGATGCTATCGTGGAATCCGTCATAGAAAAAGCCTTCCTGTCCGTGGTCAGAAGACTAAGACAAATGCAAGAACCCGCAAAGGTCCTCGTAAGACTGTAGCGAATAAGAAAAAATAAGACACTATAAACAATTAGGAATCACGTTGCATGTTTTAAAAACAGGAAACTGTATGATTCAAGATTTGAAGAAAGTA
The DNA here is from genome assembly GCA_018378255.1 of Clostridiaceae bacterium. Classification (GTDB taxonomy): domain Bacteria; phylum Bacillota; class Clostridia; order Lachnospirales; family Lachnospiraceae; genus CHH4-2. Next base: position 94,142 of record JAGZXV010000001.1, read on the forward strand.
GGTTAGTTTAAAATGGCTAAAAAAATGTCCACTACTAAAAAAGTGACAAAAAAGCGTGTAAAGAAAAACGTTGAACGCGGACAAGCACATATCCAGTCATCTTTTAACAATACAATTGTTACATTAACAGATGCGCAGGGTAACGCTTTATCATGGGCAAGTGCTGGTGGTCTGGGATTTAGAGGTTCAAGGAAATCTACTCCATATGCAGCTCAGATGGCTGCTGAAACTGCTACCAAAGCAGCGTTAGTACATGGTTTAAAATCTGTAGACGTTATGGTAAAAGGACCTGGTTCAGGCCGTGAAGCAGCGATCCGTGCACTTTCCGCATGCGGCTTAGAAGTAACTAGTATTAAGGATGTAACTCCGGTACCACATAACGGATGTCGTCCACCAAAACGTAGAAGAGTTTAATAGGAGGTACTAAACAGTGGCAGTTGATAGAGTTCCTGTTCTTAAAAGATGTAGATCTCTTGGCTTAGATCCGATTTATTTGGGAATAGATAAAAAATCAAACAGAGAATTAAAAAGAGCTAACAGAAAGATGAGCGAGTACGGCCTTCAGTTGAGAGAAAAACAGAAAGCTAAATTCATCTACGGTGTGTTAGAGAAACCTTTTAGAAACTACTATGCAAAAGCATCCAAGATGGATGGTATGGTAGGTCAGAACCTGATGATCCTTCTGGAAAGAAGACTTGACAATGTTGTATTCCGTATGGGATTCGGCAGAACAAGAAGAGAAACCAGACAGATTGTAGACCACAAGCACGTTCTCGTTAACGGCAAGTGCGTAAACATCCCGTCTTACTTAGTAAAAGCCGGCGATGTAATTGAAATCAAAGAGAAATGCAAATCTTCTCAGAGATATAAAGATATTTTAGAAGTAACAGCAGGACGTTTAGTACCAGCATGGATCGATGTTGATCAGGAAAATATGCGCGGTACTGTAAAAGAATTACCAACTAGAGATGAGATTGATGTTCCAGTTAACGAAATGCTTATCGTCGAGTTGTACTCTAAATAATCCCTGACGATAGTCCGGCATATATGCAAATTGACCGCAGGGAATTTCCCTGCGGTACAATACCCAAAAGGAGGGGCTATTAGTGTTCGATTTTGAAAAACCAAACATTGAGATCGTTGAGATTTCAGAAGATAAGAAATATGGTAAGTTTGTTGTTGAACCACTTGAAAGAGGTTACGGCACTACTTTAGGTAATTCATTAAGGAGAATTATGCTTTCTTCTTTACCGGGTGCTGCGGTGAGTCAGGTGAAGATCGACGGTGTTTTACATGAGTTCAGTTCTATTCCGGGCGTTAAGGAAGACGTGACTGAGATCATTATGAACATCAAAAGCTTATCCATAAAGAATACCAGCGATACCAACGAAGCGAAAGTTGCTTATATCGAATTCGAAGGGGAAGGCGTTATTACAGGCGCTGACATTCAGGCAGATCCTGATATTGAGGTGTTGAATCCGGATCAGGTGATTGCTACACTCAGCGGCGGGGCTGACAGCAAGTTCTATATGGAGCTTACCATCACAAAAGGCCGCGGATATGTGAGTGCAGACAAGAACAAGAGCGAAGATCTACCAATCGGGGTGATCGCAGTTGATTCTATCTATACTCCTGTTGAGCGCGTGAACATGACAGTTGAGAATACTCGTGTTGGTCAGGTTACCGATTTCGATAAGCTGACATTGGATGTTTATACCAATGGTACATTAGCTCCTGACGAGGCAGTCAGCTTGGCTGCGAAAGTTCTGAGCGAACATCTGAATCTTTTCATTGACCTTTCTGAGAATGCCAAGACTGCAGAGATCATGGTAGAAAAAGAAGACAATGAAAAAGAGAAAGTATTGGAAATGAATATTGATGAACTGGAACTTTCAGTTCGTTCATATAACTGTTTGAAGAGAGCCGGAATCAATACCGTAGAAGAACTGTGCAACAGAACTTCAGAAGATATGATGAAGGTGAGAAACCTTGGCCGTAAGTCTTTAGAAGAAGTATTGGCTAAGTTAAAAGAACTTGGACTTCAGCTGAACCCAAGTGATGAGTAACTAATTTATGGATTTACAGCAGTCAGTCAGTAAGACCGAAGAAGCATGGCTGGTTGTTCCACAAATGGAGGAAAGAAACAATGGCAGGATATAGAAAGCTTGGAAGAACTTCAAGCCAGAGAAAAGCATTAATCAGAAGTCAGGTAACAGCTTTGTTATACCATGGAAAGATTGTTACAACAGAAACGAGAGCTAAGGAAATCCGCAAAGTTGCAGAAGGCCTGATCGCTTTAGCTGTGAAAGAAAAAGATAACTTTGAAACCGTTAAAGTTACTGCTAAAGTTGCCCGCAAGGACAAAGACGGCAAGAGAGTAAAAGAAGTTGTTAACGGTAAAAAAGTTACTGTTTATGATGAAGTTGAAAAAGAGATCAAAAAAGACAATCCTTCCAGACTTCATGCCAGAAGACAGATGTTAAAGGTTCTTTATGATGTGACAGAAGTTCCTGCAACAGCTGCTGGAAAGAAGAGAAACACAAAATCAGTTGATATCCCGGCAAAATTATTTGACGAGATCGCTCCAAAATACGTTTCCCGTAACGGTGGTTATACCAGAATCGTGAAAATCGGACAGCGTAAGGGCGATGGCGCTATGGAAGTTTTACTGGAATTAGTATAAGATTTTAAGAGGCGGAGAAGCAATTCTCTGCCTTTTTTTCATTTCATAGGGATATCCTCATATCTTGCAGCGAAAGGGCTTGTAGGGCATTTTATGGGCGTTACAGGACGGTTTTTATTATTGCTTTACGGTTAGAAAGTTGAAAGAATATCGTAAGTTGACGCTTACTGTATGAAGAGGCTATAATAATAGTAGAAAGATAAAACTGTATGTACCATATATAATATAGTTTGCAGGGGGAGTGATACCATGAAGGGATTAAAGAAGATTATCAGCATTACCATTTCAGCAGCGATGCTTGCGGCAGTGATGCCTGTCAGCACATTTGCCAGTTCTGCCATAACCTCCGTTTCAATCCGGATCGATAATAACATTGAACCGGGTGACCGGCTGCCGGATATAACGGTGGAGGACAGATCAGGCGGAAACAGCGGTTCATCCGACAGCGGTGATATCGTGGTGAGCACATCCAACTCCAAGTATTATGTCCGCGATGCGGAGTGGACTTCATCCCGCAACAGGGATGTGGATGTAGGCGACCAGCCGGAGATGAAGGTTTATATTTCACCGACCAACGATGACGACCATTATTTTAAGGGAAGCTATTCTTCCAGCAATATTTCCATTAAAAACGGCTCTTATGTGAGGGCGAGAAAGAGCGGCGACGATCTGGTGGTTACCTTAAAGGTTTCGGCAGTAGAAGGCACCTATGATCCGCCGGAGGACGCTTACTGGAGAGACAGCGGATATGGGAAAGCCAGATGGAAGGCGGGAGAAGTAAGCTCCAACACCTATGATGTCTATTTGTACCGCGGAAGCAGCATTGTGACTAAGGTGGAAGCCTTAAAAGCCACTTCTTATGATTTTTATCCGTATATGACAAAGGAGGGTACCTATTCCTTTAAAGTGAGGGCGGTGCCAAGCTCTAGCAGCGATAAAAAATACGCGAAGAAAAGCGACTGGACCGAGTCGGACGATATGTATATTAATGAAGAACATGTATCCGATGGAAGAGGCCAGGGAGCCACGAATGCGGGAACTTCCCAGGTAGGATGGGTTTATCAGAGCGGCACATGGTATTATAAGTATCCGGATGGATCCTACCAGAAGAATTCCTGGTTGAAAGTCAATGATAAATGGTACCTGTTTGATAGCAGCGGACGGATGCTCACTGGATGGCAGAACCGGAATAACCAGACTTATTTCTTAAACAGCAACGGCGATATGTTCACCGGATGGCTGCATGATGGGAATAAGTGGTACTATATGAATCAGAATCCGGGTGATTTTGAAGGAGCTATGGTGAAAAACAGCTGGGTTACCCAGAACGGCAGAACTTATTATATGAACAGTGAAGGCGTGATGGCAGAAGGCTGGTATGAGATAGCGGGACAGTGGTATTACTTCTATCCTGGCGACGGCAGCAAAGCGGTGAATACCACAATTGATACATTCTATGTGGATGCTAACGGCGTCTGGATAAGATAATGATAGGAGATTAAACGCGTGAGACAGAGAGTACACAATTTGCTTCGGGGGGCTGTACTGAGTGCGCTGATGTTGTTAACCGCTTCCTATACCGCTTTTGCGGCGGAGGCGGTCCGGTTAGAGACTGTGGAGAATACATGGTGGGAAGACGACACTACCGCAGCATGGACTTCCGTAAAAAAAGCAAAGCAGTATCAGGTAAGACTGTATGAAAATGAAGTTTCGGTGGTCAAACTTACGGTGAATACAAACCGGGCGGATTTTAATGAATACATGCAGGATGGATACCAGTACTATTTTGAAGTCCGCGCTGTGGCTAAGAATTCGGAACAGAGCTATGTGGAAGATGGGCCGTGGGTTTCATCTAAAACAGTGGAATTGTCGGACCGTGGAGATACCACCGGGAGATGGCGGAATTACGCGGAAGGCAATAAGTACCAGATGGAAGACGGATCGCTGGCAGCCGGCGGCTGGAAACTGATTTCAGGGTCCTGGTATTACTTTGATGAGAAAGGATATGCGAAAACCGGATGGCTGAAGGTAAACGGCAGCCGCTATTTCCTGGACGAAGACGGCAGAATGACTGAAGGCTGGATGGAGATCGGTGGTTTCTGGTATTATTTCCAGAAGGACGGAGCTATGGCCGTGGGCTGGGTTCAGCCGGAACCGGGGAAATGGTATTATATGCAGGAGGACGGCGTTATGGTAGCCGATACGACTGTGGACGGATGCCGGCTGGATGTATCCGGCCTGTGGATACCATCCTAAGGCGTGTTTGATATTCATTCCCGGCCGATGTGTGTCATACACCGGATCAGGGATTAAAAAGAAAAAACAATAGTAAATTTAAGCGGAGAACGGCGAAAGTCGTTCTCTTTTGCTTGACTGTTGTGTTAATATCAACTAAAATTGAGAAACATAATGGTGATCATCAGCATGTTAAGAAAAGAGAACGAAATATGGGAATCATAAAAGCCAGCAAATTGATATTTGATTATGTCAGAAGAGACGAGGAAGAGAATATAGAGGAAGTGAACCGGGCTATCGACCAGTTGAACATGGAGATAGAAGAAGGCACTTTCGTGGCGATTCTTGGCCATAACGGTTCGGGAAAGTCCACATTGGCAAAACAGATCAACGGAATTCTTATGCCCACGGACGGGACTGTCTGGGTTTCCGGGATGGATACTTCCGATGAGAATTATATCTGGGATGTGAGAAAAACAGCGGGAATGGTGTTTCAGAACCCGGATAACCAGATTATTGGGAATATCGTGGAGGAAGATGTGGGATTTGGACCGGAAAATATCGGCGTGCCTACGGAAGAGATATGGAAACGGGTGGATGAAAGCCTGGAAGCCGTAGGAATGACGGCATACCGTTTAAAGTCTCCCAACAAGCTGTCGGGAGGACAGAAGCAGCGTGTTGCCATTGCAGGCGTTATGGCTATGAAGCCTAAGTGCATTGTATTGGATGAGCCGACGGCCATGCTGGATCCAAACGGCAGGAAAGAAGTGATCCGCACTGTCCGGGAACTGAATAAAAGAGAAAAGATTACGGTTCTTTTGATCACTCATTATATGGAAGAAGTAGTCCATGCGGACCGGGTGATCGTGATGGATGAGGGCCATATTGTGATGGATGGAACGCCTAAGGAGATATTTTCCCGTGTGAGGGAACTGAAGTCCTACCGGTTGGATGTTCCTCAGGTGACGGAGCTGGCGTATGAACTGAAGGAAGCTGGAATCGACCTGCCGGATGGTATCTTAGGCCGCAGGGAACTTATGAAGTACCTCCTTCCGATTATGAAAGAGAAGTATCCGGACCTGGTGCATCTGGAAGATGAGGGGAAGAACGATGGCAATAAAGGTTGAGAATCTGAATTATATATATGGGCAGGGAACGGCATTTGAGCAGTATGCGTTAAGGGATGTTAATTTTGAGATACCGGACGGCCAGTTTGTGGGAATCATCGGTCACACCGGATCGGGAAAATCCACCTTGATCCAGCATTTGAACGGGTTAATAAAACCCACATCCGGCCATATTTATTATAACGGTGAGGATATTTATCAGGAGGGATACAGTTTAAAGCTGCTGAGAAGCAAGGTTGGGCTGGTATTCCAGTATCCGGAACATCAGCTTTTTGAGGTTGATGTATTTTCTGATGTCTGCTATGGTCCCAAGAATCTGGGATTATCGCAGGCGGAAATTGAAGAACGGGCCAGAGAGGCCCTGACGCTGGTAAAACTGGATGAGAGCCTGTGGAAGCAGTCCCCATTTGAACTGTCGGGGGGGCAGAAGCGGCGTGTGGCCATTGCAGGAGTGATGGCGATGAAACCGGAGGTTCTGATTCTGGATGAACCTACGGCAGGCCTTGATCCTAAGGGCCGGGATGAGATTCTGGATCAGATTCTGGAGCTTCATGATAAAAAGGGCATGACCATTATCCTGGTTTCCCATAGCATGGAGGATATTGCCAGATATGCGGACCGGCTTATGGTAATGAATCAGGGGGAGAAGGTTTATGACGGAGCTCCTAAGGAAGTTTTCGAACATTACAGGGAGTTGGAAGCCATAGGTCTGGCTGCGCCCCAGATTACCTATATCGTCCATGAGTTAAAAGACCATGGCGTGCCCATTGATGAGGACATTACCACGGTGGAAGAAGCGAAAGCGGCGATTTTAAGCCTGCTTGGTAAATAGGAGAAAACGATGATCAGAGATATTACGTTAGGGCAATACTATCCGGTGGATTCGGTGCTTCACAGGCTGGATCCCAGGACCAAGCTGTTTGGGACGATGGTATTCATCATATCCCTTTTTCTGGCAAATAACATATTCACTTATATTGCGGCAGCGGCTTTCATGGCGGCTGCAATAAAAATGTCCAATGTTCCGTTTAAGTTTATGGTGCGGGGCTTAAAAGCAGTGATCTTTCTTTTGCTTATAAGCGTCAGCTTTAACCTGTTTTTGACTCCGGGAGAACCGATTGTCAGTTTCTGGATATTTAAGATATCCTGGGAGGGGATCAGGACGGCGGCATTCATGGGGCTGAGGCTGATCTTTCTGGTGATCGGATCTTCGGTCATGACGTTGACTACAACACCCAATGAGCTGACGGACGGGCTGGAAAAAAGCCTGGGATTTCTGAATAAAGTTAAAGTTCCGGTTCATGAGGTATCCATGATGATGTCCATAGCCCTCCGTTTCATTCCAATCCTGATCGAGGAAACGGATAAGATTATGAAGGCTCAGATGGCAAGAGGAGCCGATTTTGAAAGTGGGAACCTGATTCAAAAGGCAAAAAACATGGTTCCCCTTCTGGTACCGCTGTTCATTTCCGCCTTTCGCCGGGCGACGGATCTGGCTATGGCGATGGAAGCCAGGTGTTACCGGGGAGGAGAGGGGCGGACAAAGATGAAGCCTTTACATTATAAAAGGGCCGACCGTTTTGCATATGTAATTTATGCTGCATATCTGGCGGTACTCATCGGCCTTCGCAGGGTGGTTTTATGAAACGTGTTAGAATGATTGTCTCCTATGACGGGACCAATTACTGTGGCTGGCAGGTACAGCCCAATGGAATCACAATCGAAGAGGTGCTGAATCGGCATCTCTCTGCTCTTTTAAGGGAAGAGATAACTGTGACCGGCGCCAGCCGCACGGATTCGGGCGTACACGCCTTAGGAAACGTGGCGGTTTTTGATACGGAAAACCGGATGCCGGCAGACAAAATCTGTTTTGCGCTGAACCAGCGCCTGCCTGAGGATATCCGAATTCAAAAATCGGAAGAGGTGCCATTGGACTGGCATCCCAGAAAATGCAACTGTACAAAAACCTATGAATACAAGATATTAAACCGTAAGATCGATATGCCGGTCAGCCGGCTGTATTCCCATTTCTGCTATTTTCCCCTGGATGTGGAAAAGATGAAGGCGGCGGCCGGATTCATTGTGGGAGAACATGATTTTAAAAGCTTTTGTACGGTACGGTCCCAGGCGGAAGAAACGGTGAGAACCATTTACAGCCTGGATATTGACCGCAGGGACGATATGATCACCATAAGGATCAGCGGCAGCGGATTTCTCTATAATATGGTGAGAATCATCGCGGGTACGCTGATGAAGGTGGGCATGGGCGTCTATCCGCCGGAACATGTGGAAGAGATCATAGATGCCAGAGACAGGCAGAAAGCAGGCCCGAAGGTGCCCGCAAAGGGGCTGACACTGGTGAGCTTAGAATATGAACAGGAGCTTCCCAATTGGCTGGGGGGAGAGAATAAATATTGGAACTATGCGGTTTTGCAGACCCATATAAAAGAAGAAAAGACCGCCTATTTGATGATTAAAAGGTGTGCGGATGAGGAATGGGCCGGAGTTTTACGAAGAAATATCCATCAGGCGGTCCGCAACGGAGCAGAAACCGTTTATGTGGCGGATTTGGAGAAGGCCAGGCTGAAAGCCGGGGATATCTATGGATTCTATGAGCTTGAAGTGCCCAAGGACAAAAGGAAACCGTCAGCCATGCTGGACGATGAAGAAAGAGAACGTATTTCGGAAATTGCAGGCGGGGATGATGGCGGAAAGGGACTTGCCCTGCAGTGGTATCTTACAAAAAAATAAAAAGGCATTTTTGCGGAACAATATGTCCGAAAACCTAAAAAAGTACGTAAAATCGGGCAGAAATGGGTTGACACACGGGGCAGAGTGTAATATAATATAAAACTGTGACGTTAGATTGAAGTGTCGATAGCCAAAGCCCCGGTGGAGACATTTTCAGATATAAAGTTAGCAGATAACAGTTGATTTTTATAGGAGGTTAACCAATGAAGAGTTTTATGGCTAGTCCAGCAACAATTGAAAGAAAATGGTACGTAGTTGACGCTACAGGATATACATTAGGACGTTTGGCATCTGAGGTAGCTAAGGTTTTAAGAGGAAAGAATAAACCGATCTTTACACCACACATGGATTGCGGCGATTACGTGATCGTTGTTAACGCAGATCAGATCAAAGTAACAGGAAAGAAATTAGACCAGAAGATCTATTACAACCACTCAGATTACGTTGGCGGTATGAAAGAAACCACTTTACGTGAGATGATGGCTAAAAAGCCTGAAAAAGTTATGGAATTAGCAGTTAAGGGTATGCTTCCAAAGGGACCTTTAGGAAGAAGTATGATGACAAAACTTCATGTATATGCAGGACCAGAGCATGAACAGGCTGCTCAGAAACCAGAAGTTTTAGAAATCAAATTTTAATTAAAGGCGCTGAAAGGAGGAAGTAATCATGGCAAATTCAAAATTTTACGGAACAGGCAGAAGAAAAAAATCTATCGCTAGAGTATATTTAGTACCAGGTACAGGTAAGATCACAATCAATAAGAGAGATATTGATGAGTATCTTGGTCTTGAAACATTAAAGGTTGTAGTTCGTCAGCCGCTTGTTGCTACAGAGACAAACGACAAATTCGATGTATTGGTTAACGTTCATGGCGGCGGTTTCACCGGACAGGCCGGTGCAATCAGACATGGTATCTCAAGAGCTTTATTACAGGCAGACGCAGATTTCCGTCCGATCCTGAAAAAAGCTGGTTATTTAACCAGAGATCCAAGAATGAAAGAAAGAAAGAAATACGGCTTGAAGGCTGCTCGTCGTGCACCACAGTTCTCCAAGAGATAATAAGAAGCTTTATAAGACAATTATCAGAACCCTTGAAAACACAGTGTTTTCAAGGGTTCTTTCATATCCCGGAAAGTCTTAACACAGTAGGAAAACACATGGATGGCCCGGTAACGGCGTCCGGACACTTAAGATAGGTAATAGTAATATGCCTGCAATTGTAGTATAATTATATTCGGCCGGTTTTAGAAACAGGAGGATAAACAATGAATCCCATGATTAAATACAGAGGCGGAAAGTCAAAGGAAATACCTTATTTTATTGACAGGATTCCGCCTGATTACGATAGATATATAGAACCTTTTTTTGGCGGGGGAGCTCTTTACTTTTATCTGGAGCCAAAGAGGGCCGTTATCAATGACGTAAATACGAGATTAGCTGCATTCTACAAAGAGATGAAAGAGTGTTATCCCCAGGCCAGGGTTCAGTTAGATGAGATACAAAAGGTGTACGAAGAAAACCAACGGCAGTATGAGACATTAAAAAAAGAACATCCGGATGAGCACATAGAGAATAAAAACGAGGCATTTTACTATTGGATGAGGGACATGTTTAACCATAAAACAGAAGCAGTATATCTGGATGCCGTTATTTATTTCTTCATCAATAAGACCGCTTATTCGGGGATGATAAGGTATAACGCCAACGGAGAGTACAATGTCCCTTTCGGCAGGTATAAGAATTTCAATACGAAGCTGATTACGGACGGACATTATGATCTGCTGGGGAGAACAGATATTTTTAATTGTGATTATTCTGAAATCTTTAATATGGCAGGGGCGGGCGATTTTATGTTTCTGGACCCTCCGTATGACTGTGTGTTCAGTGATTACGGCAACGAAACATACAAAAATGGGTTTGGTGAGGAAGAACATAGACGGCTTGCAAATGACTTTAAAAATCTGTCCTGTAAAACCCTTTTAGTTATCGGGAAAACGCCGCTTACAAAAGAGCTGTATGGCAGCCACATTATTGACGAATATGATAAGTCCTATGCGGTTAACATCAGAAACAGGTTTAAAACGGATGCAAAACATATTATTGTGACAAACTACTAAATGGGGACTGAGGTTAACTGAGGGCGGTTAACTGAGGTGTACTGGGCAGATGAGATTGGAGGAGGTACAGAATGCTGAGCTGTAAAGCGGATTTAAAGAAGCTGGATGACGCCAGCTTAAGATGCGGGGAATGCAAAAAATGTTTGGGAATATCAAAACTTGATTACCCGTTTGTCAGGGATTTACGAAATTCCGATGACCTTGTGAAAGAATTGATGCGGTATGTGGAAGAAAATACAGGATATGTATGCAGGAGAACAAAGATCGACAAAAACCCGGATATTAACGTTTATAAAGATGAAAGCTGCCGGGAATTATTGTGCAGAATTGAAGCAAAATTTTTAGAGGGACAGGCTTTTATGAAAGCAAAGACAAAACTTGGCCTGTATCCAAAAGAGGCTTTGGTCGTCGATGAACCCAAATTGCTGAGTTATTTTCAGTGTAAAGACAGCGATAGGAGAGCCGGTAAAAACATTCCGATTTTTGTGGTTTGGAGATATGACAGGCCCTGTGATGATGTGGGCGGAGTCGTGGTGTTCCAGGAAATTGACGAACTCAGGCGGTTACATAGTTTATATGGTGATTCAAGAGCATTTTGCCGCCGCATAGGGGAAAATGACTATCAAAACGGCGCGAGGATGGGAGTCATCGATAAATATCACTACTCTCTGAGGGAATGCGAACCGGTTGAAGCTTTAATTCCGATGATAAATAAAATTGAAAACAGTTAATAAAATGTAAAGGAAGTAGTCATATGAAATACCGTACCCGCTACCGCTGTTTCTTTTTAACACTTGTTTTATTCAATCTGGCGGCCAATTTTGCCCATCCGGTGACACCGACGCTGATTAAAGATTTAAATCTTCATGATTACATGTTCGGCGCGGCTTTAGCGGCTATGCTGTTCACCAATTTCCTGCTGTCGCCTTTCTGGGGGAAGATCAACACCTATCTTTCGTCAAAAGTGTCCATGCTGATCTGCAGCTGCGGTTACGGAGCGGCCCAGATGTTTTTTGCCGTATCGGTTACGGAGCCTCAGATTCTGGCGGCCAGGCTGTTTGCGGGAATTTTTACGGGCGGAGTATTTACCAGTTTCCTGACCTATGTGGTCAATACATCGACCAATGAGGACCGGGGACGGAATCTGGCCATCAGCGCAACGATTCAGAGTGTGGCCAGCGCATTTGGATATATGATCGGCGGATTTTTAGGGGAGATTTCCGTGATGCTGACCTTTATGAGCCAGGCGGCAATTTTGTGCGGGTGCGGAATTCTGTTCTTTTTATTGTGCGTGCCTGATAATGGAACGGATTTAAGGACGATTTCACTTTCTTCTTTTGCAAAAGAGGCCAATCCGCTGAATGCGATTCTGGATGGACGGAAGTTTATGTGCGCGGCCTTTGCCATGCTCTTTCTTGTCAATGTGCTGATGAATATAGGCTTTACCTCCTTTGACCAGGCGTTTAACTATTATCTGAAGGACGTGCTGGGGCTGACCTCTTCCTATAACGGGATGATTAAGGCAGTGGTAGGTTTGATCTCGTTTGTTTCCAATATGACATTGTGTATCTGGATTATGAAGAAAAAACAGGTGAAGAAGATTGTTGTTTTGGTGATTCTGGTGTGTACGGCAGGGGCATTGGGCACGATTGTTTCGGTAAAGATTCCGCTGATGATCGGATTCAGCATTCTTTTGTATGCGGCTAATTTTGTAAGTGTGCCTTTGATCCAGGATCTGGTTGCCAATCAGGCTGCACAGGAGCAGCAGAACCTGGTTATGGGATTTTATAATGCGACGAAGAATATAGGGGGAATGGCAGGTTCCCTGACTGCAGGATTTATCTACGCCATCAATGCAAAGCTGCCTTTTATAAGCACCATGGTGATGTTTGGAGCGGCGGCAGTGGTGATGGGGATTTATGCCTGCTGGAAAGAAACAAAGCAGAAAGATGGATAAATATGGATGGCTGGTAAATGATTCTGAGACGGAATTTCTGCCTGACAGATATCTTTTTCAATGATATAATAGGGAGTATGTATTTTACAGCGTGAAAGGAAACGATGGATGAGAAACATAGCGGAATATGTTGAGGGATATAAAAAGAAAGCGGAAGCCTTCGTGAATGAAGAAGAGGTCCGGATCGGCACGAATGAGCTGATAAAAGAACTGATTAAGGATTTCGGAATCGCTTCATTGGACGAAAGCCATGAGACAACGTCTGTTCATGGCGGGCGGGCAGACAGTATCTACTCCGATATCATTATTGAATATAAAATAAAAGGGACATTTAAGGGTAAAAAGGGCCGGGATGAAGCCGTTTACGGCCGGGATGCTAAAGATCATGGCCTGAAACATTATCTGATTAATTTTACATTGGACGAATATGCGGCCGGAACCATTGACGATGCCATTTTCTGCAGCAGGATTGTGAATAAGGTGGGAATCGGTTTTGACGGGCAGGCCATGATCATAGCCAGGTATGTTCCTGACGGGACGCCTCAGGAGATTTTTTCGGATAAGAAAACCAAAAAACTGCCGAAGCAGCTTTCAGATAAACTGCCTCTCAGGCTTGTGGTGGAATACATAGATGATCTGGAAACCGCGTTTAAAAAGATGGTGCTGCTTCTTCGGTCGACCGGCAGATACTGCCTTTCTTCCTCCAACCTGATTAAGGAATTCGGGCCGGGTTCAGCGATATGCCGGGATACGATCAAATATCTGTACGGCGAATTGGAGAAAGAATACAGGTGCAATTCGCAGATCAATACCCTTTACCGGGAGTGGCTGAGGATTTTCGGTGATATCTATGGGAAGAAGGAGACGGATTTCACCCAGTACAGGGCGTCACTGGCCAAGATGTACGGGATGAAGGAGAATCTGGATCCGCAGAAGACGTTGTTTATCATACAGACTTATTATAATATTGTGCTGAAGCTCCTGATCTTTAAACTGCTGGAGTCATTGACCGACCCGACCAGAAAGTCCGGGGCGATGAGCAATATGCAGGAAATCAGGTCCTTGTTTGCCGGAGATTCTTATACCAAGGTGGAAGTGGACAATTTCTTTGAGGTGCATTTTTTTGAATGGTTTCTGTTTGACGGGGAGTTCGAACAGAGATATATCAATGATATTGAAATCAAGCTGGATAATTTTGAGACAACCACTTCTGTTATAAAGAGTGAGGTGGTGGAAGACGTTCTCAGGGATGTCTATGCCAATCTGATTCCCACGGATCTGAGGCATTTGATGGGGGAATATTATACCTGCGGATGGTTGGTGGATTTTACCCTGAATAAGGTGAAGTATGAGGGGGAGAGAGGGATTTCCCTTTTGGATCCCACCTGCGGAAGCGGGTCATTTATCACCCATGCCATTAAGCGGTTCAGGCAGAAGAACAGCGGGGATCTGACCAATGATCAGATTATTGAGGAAGCGACTAAAAATATAGCGGGCTATGATATCAACCCGATTGCAGTAATTTCTGCAAAAACCAACTATCTGCTGTCGCTGGGCGACATATCAACCTATGAAAAAGCCATCTCCCTGCCTGTTTATATGTGTGATTCTGTATTGGTTCCCACCGTATATGCGAAGCAGAATAAGGCGGATCACTGTATTAAAGTGAAAACTGTGGTGGGCACCTTTGAGATTCCGGTGATGAAGGACAGGGCTCAGAGCGATTTGCTGTTAAATAAGGTTTATGAGTGCATTTATAAAGAGTATACCTTTGACCAGTTCTATGAGCTGACAATCAGGGAAAAGCAGCTTGATTATGACGGGATTGACATGACGTTGGTTCAGAAGTTTTATGAAAAGATACTGGATCTGCACCAGAAGGGGAAAAACGGATTCTGGGGCGTCATATTGAAAAATGCGTTTGCGCCTTTATTCGCGAAAGATGGTTTTGATATCGTGATCGGCAATCCGCCGTGGATCGGCTGGAAATCCATGTCCGATACCTACCGGAAACAGACCCTGGACGTATGGCTGAGCTATGATATATTTGAAAAGAGCGCCTACGATAAGATCACATCCCACGACGACTTTGCCATGGCGGTTGTCTATGTTTCTATGGATCATTATGTGAAGGAGAACGGGAAAATCGGGTTTGTGCTGCCGCAGACATTTGTCAAGTCGCCGAAGGGGGGAGAGGGCTTCCGCAAATTTGTAATTACCAGGGATGGAATGTCGGTTCCGTTCTGTATTGAAGAAGTCTATGATATGGATGCTATCAAACCGTTCCGTAAATTTGCAACCAATAAAGCGTCTGTGATGATCTTTCAGAAGAATAAAAAGATGGTCTACCCCATGCATCATTATTATCTCTGCCTTCCGGCCAAGCCGAAGGAGGTTGTGGATCATTATGATACATTTGCGGACGCCATGGGTAAGATCAGGATGGAAAAACAGTCGGCCAAGCCTGTCAGAGCAGACGATGACAGAAGTCCGTGGCTGACATTTGAGGAGAAGGAACTTACAGTTACGGATAAATACCGGGGGCAGTCAGCCTATAAAGGCAGAAAAGGGGTGGAGCCCTGCGGGGCGAAGGGAACCTATCTGGTGGAGATCAAAGGGGCCAAAGGGGATTATGTGCTGATTGAGAACCTGGTTGAACGGGCCAGGCTTCAAAAGGCCAAAGACCTGGGGGTTCATCCGGGGCTGGTGGAAAAGGAGCTGGTCTATCCCATGATCGGCGGACGGAATATCAGCAAATGGGGCATTAATTCCAATCTGCACATGGTAGTTCCTCATAATAGTTCCGGCGAAGGCATATACCGGGGAATGGATGAAGGCGTTTTAAAGGTCAATTATCCGAAAACATATGAATGGCTGTTTTATTTTAAGGAACTCTTGTTAGAGACGCGGGTACGGAACGCCAAGTTTTTTGATCCGGAGCAGTTTCCATGGTACAGGCTGGATAATGTGGGGGATTACACGTTCTGCAATTATCATGTGGTGTGGAGAGAGCAGTGCAAGTCCATGACTGCATGTGTGATCGGTTCCATCGACGATCCTGATCTGGGGAAAAAGGTGGTGGTTACGGATTCCAAGGTTCTGTCCTGCGCATCCGATAATTTGAGAGAGGTGCATTATATCTGCGCCATCATCAATTCGCCGAGAATTATTAGCATCATAGACGCTTATACCATCGATACCCAGCGTGGGGTGGATATCCTGAACAATATCGCAATTCCCCAATATGATCCGCAAAATCCGGTTCATGGCCAGCTGGCGGACTGTTCCATCAGAGCTCATGAGTTATTTTTGACAGGAGATAAAGATGGAATTGCAGAAACAGAGAGTGAGATCGACAGGCTGGTGGAGCTGCTGTTTGTATGACATGCAGCTGTGGCTGACCTTTAATAAGGATGTGGTGTGATGAGAATATTGATTACCGGAGGAAACGGATTTTTAGGTTCCAGGCTCATACGCCGTTATGAGAGCTGTTACCGGCTGTATGCGCCGGGACGCGCCCGGATGGATATTACGGACGGAGAACGGGTGATGCGTGAATTCCATTCTTTCCATCCGGATGCGGTAATTCACTGTGGGGCGGTATCGGATACAAAGGCCTGTGAGCTGGACCCTCTGCGGTCTACAGAGATCAATGTAAAGGGCAGTGAGAATATTGCCCTGGCGTGCAGAGATGTGGGGGCAAAGCTCATTTTCTGCAGTTCAGACCAGGTTTATTCGGAGAGTGAGGAGCGGTGTCCCCATGGGGAGGCGGAGGAACTCTTTCCGGCCAGGGCCTATGGCAGGCAGAAGCTAAAAGCCGAACGGATCTGCGCCGGGATTAACCCGGACACAGTCAGCCTGCGCCTGAGCTGGATGTATGACCGGAATACGGACTTGTCCCGGGAACACGGCAACCTGGCGGCAGCTCTCTGCCAGCGGTTTGCGGCGGGAGAGAAAGCGTCCTATCCTGTTTTTGATTATAGAAGCATTACGAATGTGTGGGAAGTGGTGGAGAATCTGGAACCTGCCCTCAGACTTCCTGCCGGAGTATATAACTTTGGAAGTGAGAACCATAAAAGCACCTATGAAGCGGCTGCCGCGATGGCGCGGGCCATGGGAGTGCCTGATGGATTCGTTCTGGAAGACCGGGAATCCTTTGCAAAAAGACCGAGGAATCTTAGAATGGATACCGGAAAGATCAGGGAATATGGAATTGAATTTCTGACAACTTCAGATGGAATTGAGGCGGCTTTTAAAACGTGACAAGCCGCCTCAATTCCATTTATCATATCAATCCGGCCGTTTCAGCCGCGCTGCCAGATTAACTGCCCGCCTAATACGACACGGTCTATCCCCTCTAAATCAACAGATGTCTGGTAACTACCTTCCGTAAACAGGGGCGATACAAGAACCTTCCGCGCGCTGATAAACAACGTCCCATCAGTTTCCTTAAAACGCCAGTTCCTGAGCGCCACAGCAGATTCCAAGGCGTCTACTCTTAATTCCAAGGTTTCATCATTAACAGAAGAAACACAGCGCATCTGAATACCGTCAATGGGCTCACCAATGATATAAAGATCACATAAAACGTATAAAATGACGCCTGTCAAGATCCCAAATACTGCAAGCACTTTGGGTTTCCAGCTTTTATTTTTCATATGCGTTTTCCTCCTGTCGGTAAACTCACTACATCTATTTTTATTATTCTAATAGTTCCATGCTCCAATGTCAATTTATTAACTGTCCCTGTTTATATTTTTTGTTATCAAATTCCAGTACAATATTCTAAAAAATAAATAGCTTGGAATTGGTTATGAAAGAACGTTTCCCTCATGAAAACAACAATAATTGTTAGCTGTTTTGCCGTAATTGACTGACATACATCCCACAAAATGTTAAATCTAAAAAAAATATAAAATTTTTCTGTATTTTTACGAAAGCCTATGCTATAATGACACATGAATATATACATTAGGAGGAAATATTATGGAAGGCGATTACAACAACGTACAGCAGCCAGGATACCAGGCACCACCAGCTTATACTGATCCTAATAAGGAAGTTATGACCATGGGACAGTGGCTTATCACAACCCTCATCATGGCTATCCCATGTGTAGGCTTCATCATGACACTGGTGTGGGCATTTGGCAACGGCAATGAGAACCGTAAGAATTTCTGTCGTGCATCCTTAATCTGGATGGTTATTGGTATTGTACTGTTAGTTATATTTTATGGTTCCATCTTCGCTATGATAGCGGCGTCAGGATATTAATTAAAACATAGAAAAGGCGGTATGGGCTGATGTGAAAACATCCGGCGCATACCGTCTTTTTTGATTCCATGGGAAATTTTCCTTATGGAATCCCCTTGTCTACATCCATCCGCCGTCCAGTCCGATTACCTGTCCGGTCAGATAAGAATCTTTATACCCCAGATGGTAAACCAGGTCGGCCACTTCTTCGGCCCGGCCAAGTCTTCCGGTAGGGATTTCCTCTATGAGAGATATCAGTTCGTCTTCCTCCAAAAACTGATTCATCTCTGTATCAATGGCTCCGCAGGCGACTGCATTCACCTGTATGTTGCTGGGGGCCAGCTCCTTTGCCAGGGCCTTGGTAAATGCATTGATCCCGCCTTTTGTGGCAGAATACGCCACTTCACAGGAGGCCCCTACATTGCCCCAAACAGACGAAATATTGATGATCTTTCCCCGTTTCTGCGCGATCATTCCCGGTATAGCCAGTTTGCTGCAGTTGAAAACAGAGGTCAGGTTGGTATGGATCACCCGGTCCCAGTCAGCGGAGGTCATGTCCTGCAGAAGTCCGATATAAGAGATTCCCGCATTATTAACGAGGACATCGATGGTTCCAAACTGCTTCTTCGCTTTGTCAAACAGAAGCTCACACTGGGACATATCCCCCATATCGCCGAGAAATGCCAGACAGGATGCCTGATAGGATTCAACCTCCTTTTTTGTCTGAAGCAGACGTTCTTCACTGCGCACGCAGTTAATTACGAGATCATACCCTTTTTTGGCGAACTTCACTGCGATCGCTTTGCCGATGCCTCTGGATGCGCCGGTCACTAAAACTGTTTTTCTAGCCATATAATCACCCCTTTGCCAATAGGCGTTTTTTTGAAAATCATACTTCAATATAATGATATCAAAGTTTCAGAAAGGTGTAAATAATAATAAAGCAACAGTTTATACGGTGGGAAAATTGATAAATAAAACAGCGCCAGGTTCGTTTGTAACCTGCTTTTTTATCAATTTTTACGTCAGATGGATATCTGATGTTTTTTGACCGTTTTTTCGGTCAAGAGGATGAGCCGTCTGAAGTGTTACATAATAAAAAATTACAAAGAGGTTACCTTTATATTGAATATTTATGTCAAGCTGTGTTATACTGTATAAGTAAAAGTGGCAGCATAACTCTTGAGATGAGGTTTAGAGAATGGACAAAATTTTTGATTTGATAATTATTGGTTCCGGCCCGGCCGGATTAGCTGCGGCAGTATATGCCCAGAGAGCGAAATTAGATACCATTACGATAGAGAAAAGCATGGTGAGCGGAGGTCAGGTTCTCACCACTTATGAAGTTGATAATTACCCGGGTTATCCGGGAATCTCAGGTTACGATTTAGGGACCAAGTTCCGTGAACATGCGGACAAACTGGGCGCAGTTTTCACGGAAGATGAAGTGGAGCGGATCGAACTGGAAGATGGTATTAAGACCGTGGTCTGTGCCGGTGATACCTACCGGGCGAAAGCGGTTATCATCGCTACAGGCGCCAACCACAGAAAACTTGGAGTGCCGGGAGAAGAGGAACTGGCCGGTATGGGAGTTTCCTACTGTGCAACCTGTGACGGGGCATTTTTTAGAAAAAAAGTTACCGCTGTAGTGGGCGGAGGAGATGTGGCTCTGGAGGATGCGGTTTTCCTGGCCAGATTATGCGAAAAAGTTTATTTAATCCATAGAAGAGATGAGTTCAGAGGAGCTAAAAGCCTTCAGGAGAAGGTTAAATCCCTTCCCAATATAGAAGTGATCTGGGATACCGTTGTGGAAAAGATCAACGGCACCGATAAAGTAGAATCCATTTCACTGCTCAATAAGAAAACCAATGAACAGTCTGAACTGGAGGTTCAGGGTGTATTTATTGCTGTTGGCATCACACCTGTGACGGATGTGTTCAGCGGACTGGTTGAGATGGATCATGGATATATCAAGGCGTCTGAAGACGGGCGTACATCTGTAGACGGCATTTTCGCTGCGGGAGATGTGAGGACAAAACCACTGAGACAGATCGTAACAGCCGTATCGGATGGTGCCAATGCCATTACGAGCGTGGAGCGATATCTGACAGAAGCATAAGGGAGGCAGTGTTCAGATGAAGAAGATGATGAAGGTACTGATAGCCGGCTGCTTCTGCACCACGTTTTTAGGCAGCATGACTGCATTTGGAGCCATGAACTTAGAGACAGAATCACCGGTTGCAGGAGGAGCGGTAGCATTAAACAATTACTTTGCCGGCAGCAGGAACCCGGAGGAGGATTTGGTTAAGACGGTTACAGCTACAACGAAACAGCTGGCTTCTGCTGGAACGGCGTCTGGTTCCCAAAAGACCGCTCAGAGGAATGTCCCTCAGGTTACGGCGGCTCGTTCGGAATATGAGAATGTAGCCATTTCCCAGGTCAGCGAATATGTAAATGTAAGAAGCCAGCCCAATACCACAAGTGATGTGGTGGGTAAGATTTATAATAACTGCGCGGCCACAATACAGGCATCTGTTAACGGCGAAGGCGGTGAATGGTATCAGATACAGTCGGGAAGTGTAAACGGCTATATTAAGGCCCAGTATTTTATAACCGGTTCCCAGGCGGAAGCGAAGGCTAAAAGCATAGGCAGAGAGTATGCGACTGTAGTTGGAACGCCTACACTCAGACTGAGGGAAAGCCCGGACTTAAACAGCAAGACTTTGACCCTTCTGGCAGAAGGCGCCAATTATGTAGTGGTAGAAGAGACTGGCGATTTTATAAAGCTGGCGGTGGATTCTGATCTGGAAGGCTATGTATTTAAAGATTACATAAAGACTAATGTAGAATTTGATAAAGCTGTTTCGCTGGCGGAAGAAGAAGCTAAAGTAGCGGAAGAAGCGAAGCGTAAAAAAGAAGCTGATGACGCCATAAGACAACTGGAAGAGGCCAAAAAGCAAGAAAGCAAGAAGCAGTCGGAAGCTTTGAAAGAAACTACGGCAGCGCCTAAGACGACGGCGGCAGAGACTGAGAAGCCTAAGGAGACAACCACCGCATCGTCCACAATTCCGGCCAACCCGGCGGGAAACGGCGATTCGCCAACAGCCAATGCGCCTACAACAGAAGCTGTGAAGACGACCGTGGCAGCGCCTGAAACGACGACTGCAGCGCCAAAGGAAACTACCCAGTCCAAAGGACCGTCCGGTCCTGGAAGTGATCCTTCCGGTACTTCATCGGAAGTGACTACGGCGACCCGTAATGCGATTGTGGCTTATGCAAAGCAGTTTTTAGGCAATCCTTATGTTTATGGAGGAACCAGTTTAACAAACGGTGCGGACTGTTCCGGCTTTACGATGCAGGTTTATGCTCATTTTGGCATCTCGACGGGCAGAAGTTCCCGTGACCAGGCGGCAAAGGGAAGAGAAATTTCCGTATCCGCTGTACAGCCGGGGGATCTGCTGTTTTATGCCAGCGGTAATTATATCAACCATGTAGCTATGTATATAGGAGGAGGACAGGTTATCCATGCCAGCACTCCGACAACAGGTATTACGTTAGCTCCATCGAATTACAGGACACCGTGTAAGGCTGTTACGTTTTTGGATTAGCAAGATATTTTTTGAAAATTTTATTAGAGAATTTGCGTTGCGGACGCCGTGAATCCCCGGAAAGGGGATCCGGCGTCCGTAATGCGTTTTCAGGCCCCATAGATTTAAAGTAAAACGTGAAGGGATTTTCAGAAATGGCTTGAGGTTTTAAAGTAAAACGTGAAGGCATTTTCCAAAATGCCTTCACGTTCTATATAAAACACGTTCCGCATAAATCAAGAAAAATGAGCGCCGGTCATCCGGCGCCCATATTATTATCCCATTATTAAAATTCAGGTTCAATCAACCCATAAGTGTTGCCTTTTCTCTTATACACAACATTAACTTCATCCGTATCCGCATTTAAAAATACATAGAAGTTATGTCCAAGAAGTTCCATCTGAATACAAGCTTCTTCCGCATCCATAGGCTTAATACCGAACCGTTTTGTTTTAACGATCTGGATCTCTTCCTCGCCTTCGCTTTCTTCATCGATAAACGCCTGGGAGAATGAAAGGGCGGCCTGTTTTTTGTCGATTAGTTTCTTCTTATATTTTACAATCTGGCGTTCAATGATTTCTTCTACCAGATCAATTGATACATACATGTCGCTGCTGGATTCCTCGGCACGGATAATGTTGCCTTTCATAGGAATCGTAACTTCAATCGTCTGCCTTCCTTTCTGTACACTGAGTGTAACAATTACTTCCGTATCAGGAGTAAAATAGCGTTCAAGCTTGCCAATCTTGTCCTGAACTGCATCTCGTAAACCCGGGGTCACCTCTATATTTCTTCCTGTAATGATAAAACGCATATGTCATCAGCTCCTTCTTCTTGAGATGTATTTAGTATACCATATGAAGTACAAAAACTCAATCAAAACTAATTAATTGTTAAGACAATTAATCTTAAAAAAAACTAAATTTAATCTACTTTCCTTAATGCTAGTTTGGAGCAAAAGTCAAGGAAAAATACTGTTTTTTTTGTCGAACATTGTAAATTCATGACAAATACACAAAATTTCCTTTTTTTTATTTTTGTTGTCGATGTAAGTTATATTTTGCAGTAAAATTGTGGATAATGTGGATAAGTTGGTGTATAAGTACTTTTTCCCATAAAATTGGCGTTTGTGGGTGGGGATAAAAATGGGGGAATTGTGCACAGGAAATTGTGGATAGTGTGGATAAGTAAAAAATCGAACATAGATTTTGTGCAATTTGCTAGGTTAACCATAATAGGTGCAGAAGGAAGGGGGATTATGACGGAGAAAGTGAATTTTTTGTTAATTAAAAGAGAAAACGTTGAATAAAACAGAGGTTGGTGATACAATATATAAGATTGTACCATTATAGCGTTAGTTAGGAGAATAGAGAAAATGAATCTCATTGAGAAAGTATTTGGCACTCATAGTGAAAGAGAATTAAAGCTGATTAATCCTATTATAGATAAGATTGAAGCATATCGGCCTGAGATGGTTGAACTTTCAGATGAAGAGTTAAAAGATAAAACAAGAATATTCAAAGAGCGCCTGGCGGCGGGAGAAACGCTTGATGATATTTTACCAGAGGCATTTGCAGTGGTTCGGGAAGCTGCAAGAAGAACTCTGAATATGGAACATTACCGGGTGCAGCTGATCGGCGGCGTGGTTCTTCATCAGGGGCGTATCGCCGAGATGAGAACCGGTGAAGGTAAGACGCTTGTATCCACTGCACCGGCTTATTTAAATGCTTTAACCGGCAAAGGCGTTCACATCGTTACAGTCAATGACTACCTGGCAAAACGTGATGCTGAGTGGATGGGACGTGTGCATGAATTTTTAGGTCTTACTGTGGGTGTGGTGCTTAACTCCATGACTTCTGATGAGAGAAGAGCGGCATATGCCTGCGATATCACCTATGTTACCAATAATGAATTGGGATTTGACTATCTGAGAGACAACATGGCAATTTACAAGGAACAGATGGTTCTTCGTGAACTGGATTATGCCATCATCGATGAGGTCGACTCCGTTTTGATCGATGAAGCCAGAACACCGCTTATTATTTCAGGACAGAGCGGCAAGTCTACAAAACTCTATGAGGTCTGCGATATCCTTGCCCGTCAGCTGGAAAAGGGAGAAGCTTCCGGCGAATTTACCAAGATGAATGCCATCATGGGTGAAGATATTGAAGAGACCGGAGACTTTATTGTCAATGAAAAGGACAAGGTTGTAAACCTGACGGAAGAGGGAGTTAAAAAGGTTGAGAACTTCTTCCATATTGAAAACCTGGCTGATCCGGAGAATCTGGAGATCCAGCACAATGTTATTTTGGCTCTCCGCGCTAACAACCTGATGTTCCGTGATAAGGATTATGTGGTAAAAGACGACGAAGTGCTGATCGTTGATGAGTTTACAGGCCGTATTATGCCAGGCCGCCGTTATTCCGATGGTCTTCATCAGGCGATTGAAGCAAAAGAGCATGTGAACGTGCGCCGTGAAAGCAAGACGCTGGCCACCATCACATTCCAGAACTTCTTTAATAAATTCCGCAAGAAAGCAGGTATGACAGGTACTGCTTTAACAGAAGAAAAGGAATTCCGTAATACTTACGGTATGGATGCAATTTCCATTCCGACCAATAAGCCGATTGCGCGTATCGACCATGAGGACGCTGTTTATAAGACCAAGAAAGAGAAGTTTAAAGCAGTTGTGGACGAAGTGGAAGCTTCCTATGAGAAGGGACAGCCGGTACTGGTTGGTACGATCACCATTGAAACTTCCGAGATGCTCAGCGGCATGCTGAAAAAACGGGGAATTCCTCATAAAGTGCTGAATGCCAAGTTCCATGAACTGGAGGCTGAGATCGTAGCGGATGCAGGTGTTCATAAAGCGGTGACCATCGCTACCAATATGGCCGGACGTGGTACTGATATCAAGCTGGATGAAGAAGCCAGAGCCATTGGAGGATTGAAGATCATTGGTACGGAACGTCATGAATCCAGACGTATCGATAACCAGCTCCGCGGACGTTCCGGACGTCAGGGAGATCCTGGTGAATCCAGATTCTATATCTCTTTGGAAGATGATCTGATGCGTTTATTCGGTTCCGAGCGTCTGATGAGCATGTTCAGCGCATTAGGTGTGCCGGAAGGCGAGCAGATCGAGCATAAGATGCTTTCCAACGCCATTGAAAAAGCCCAGATGAAGATTGAGAGCAACAACTACGGTATCCGTGAGAACCTTCTGAAATACGATGAAGTTATGAATGAACAGCGTGAGATCATCTATGCCGAGAGACGTAAGGTCTTAGACGGCGAGAACATGAGAGATCTGATTCTCAAGATGGTAACGGATATTGTCGAGAATTCTGTGGATCTGTCCATTTCAGACGAACAGACACCGGATGCCTGGGATCTGGCTGAGCTGAATACGCTGCTTCTTCCTGTAATTCCGTTAAAACCGGTTTCTCTGGATGAGGAACAGAAAAAGCATATGAAGAAGGATGAACTGAAGCATATGCTGAAAGAGGAAGCGATTAAGCTTTACGAAGTTAAAGAAGCGGAGTTCCCGGAAGCAGAGCAGATTCGTGAAATTGAGCGCGTGATTCTTTTGAAAGTGATCGATAATAAGTGGATGTCCCATATCGATGATATGGAGCAGCTGAGACAGGGAATCGGCCTTCAGGCATACGGGCAGAGAGATCCGCTTGTAGAGTATAAGATGAGCGGTTATGAGATGTTTGACGCCATGACGGCTGCTATTTGCGAAGATACGGTCAGAATCCTGTTCCATATCCGCGTAGAGCAGAAGGTGGAGAGAGAACCGGCTGCTAAGGTAACTGGCACGAATAAGGACAACAGCGTTGCCAATGCGCCTAAGAAGCGGGATGAGCAGAAGGTTTATCCTAACGACCCATGTCCATGTGGCAGCGGTAAGAAGTATAAACAGTGCTGCGGACGTAAACCATTGAATTAATAATAAAAGAACCGGGCTTGGGTCTGGTTCTTTTTCTTTTGGCGTCTGTGGGCAAAAACCGGGATATGCGGAAACCGTGAAGTCTTGGGGTTGACAAGCTTTACCGGAATTGTGTATGATTAGACGTACTATAATAATGTCAAAACAAAGGGTTTGGCAGTGAAAGAAGGTGACACAGTGGTAGAATTAGATCAGTTTAAGTACACATTATCAACGTTTGAAAAACCATTAGTGGAAGTGAGGGATTCACTTTGACTTAGATGCTAAGTTAAAGAGAATTGATGAACTTGATAAGTCTATGGAAGAACCAGGATTCTGGGATGATGCGGATAAGTCCACAAAGCTGGTGCGGGAAGCCAAGAACCTGAAGGATACGGTAAACACTTATAACGGGCTGGAGCGTCAGTTTGAAGATATCCAGGTGATGATCGAGATGGGCTATGAAGAGAATGACCCATCCCTGATTCCTGAGATTCAGGAGATGCTGGACGAATTTACAAAGACCCTGGACGAGATCAGAATCCAGACCCTTTTGTCCGGTGAATATGACAACTGCAACGCGATTATCCGTTTGAATGCCGGAGCCGGCGGAACAGAATCCTGTGACTGGTGCAGCATGCTGTACCGGATGTACTGCAGATGGGCCGATTCCAAGGGTTGCACCACAGAGGTGCTGGATTATCTGGACGGAGACGAGGCAGGAATTAAGTCTGTTACCGTTCAGATCAACGGGGAAAATGCCTTCGGTTATCTGAAATCAGAGCGTGGCGTTCACCGTTTAGTCCGTATTTCACCGTTTAATGCGGCAGGCAAACGGCAGACATCCTTTGTATCCTGTGATGTTATGCCCGATATTGAAGAGGATCTGGATGTGGAAATCAATCAGGATGATCTGCGGATTGATACCTACCGTTCCAGCGGCGCAGGCGGACAGCATATCAATAAAACCTCGTCCGCAATCAGAATCACCCATATTCCCACCGGGGTAGTGGTTCAGTGTCAGAATGAGCGGTCCCAGTTCCAGAACAAGGATAAGGCCATGCAGATGCTGAAAGCCAAGCTGTTTTTACTGAAACAGCAGGAGAACGTGGAAAAACTGTCGGATATCCGTGGAGACGTGAAAGAGATCGGCTGGGGAAACCAGATAAGATCCTATGTGCTTCAGCCATATACCATGGTGAAAGACCACAGAACCGGAGAAGAGAGCGGGAATGTGGGAAGCGTTTTGGACGGGAATATTGACCTGTTTATCAGCGCATATCTGAAATGGCTGAGTTTAGGATGCCCGGACCGGAAGGTTTCTGAATAATTCCAATTTACAGTTTTCCGGGCCTGAAAACGGCAGGATGGCCGCGCAGCTATCCTGCCATTTTCGGGTATATGGATCTGTAAACGGTAACTCAGAATAAGTTTTGTCGAAAAAAAGGTTGCATCTCCTGGGAAAATATGTTACTATCTTCCTCGTGAGCACAAATGTATTTCAAGCGCGCACAGACATTGCAGAGCAAGGTTTGTGCGCTTTGTGTACATAGAGGTACAGAGGGAGCAATTTTATGGAAGATAAGAGCAAGTATTTTGTGGTGAAACAAAAAGCAGTGCCGGACGTATTGCTGAAGGTTGTAGAAGCGAAGAAGCTGCTGGAATCAGAGCGGGCGATTACGGTGCAGGAAGCCACCGATAAAGTGGGAATAAGCAGGAGTTCTTTTTATAAGTATAAAGATGATATATTCCCATTTTACGACAACACCAAAGGAAAGACGGTTACCTTTGTTTTACAGATGGATGATGAGCAGGGTCTGTTGTCGGATCTTCTTCATATTGTTGCCCTGTACAAGGCGAATATCCTTACGATCCATCAGAGTATTCCTGTGAATGGAGTGGCAACTCTGACCCTGAGCGTGGAAGTTTTGTCCAACACAGGGAACGTCTCCAAGATGGTAGAGGAGATCGAGGAGCAAAAGGGAATTCATTATGTAAAAATATTAGCAAGAGAATAAAAGGCCGCTCTCGGTGGCAGAATGAGAGGATAGTATGATAAGTGTTGCGATAATGGGTTATGGAACAATTGGTTCAGGCGTTGCTGAGATCCTGGATAAGAACCGGGATGTAATCGCTAAAAGCGCAGGCCAGGAAGTAGCGTTAAAATATGTGCTGGATTTGAGGGAATTTCCTGATTCTCCGGTGGCAGATAAGATTGTCCACGATTTTTCAGTGATTGAACAGGATAAAGAAGTTCAGGTTGTGGTTGAAACCATGGGCGGATTAAATCCTGCCTATCCGTTTGTAAAAGCCTGCCTCCAGGCCGGAAAACACGTTGCAACCTCCAATAAAGCGCTGGTTGCCGCATATGGCACAGAACTGCTTAAAATTGCAAAAGAACATGATGTCAACTTTTTCTTCGAAGCCAGCGTTGGCGGCGGCATTCCGATCATCCGCCCGCTTTACCGTTGTCTTATGGGTGAAAAGATTGAAGAGATCACAGGTATTTTAAATGGCACCACCAATTATATATTGACGAAAATGGATAAAGAAGGAGCCTCTTTTGAAAGCGCATTGAAAGAAGCTCAGGATTTGGGATACGCTGAGAGAAATCCGGAAGCGGATGTGGAAGGACACGACACCTGTAGAAAGATCGCGATTCTGACCGCCATGGCTACGGGAAAAGAAGTAAATTTTGAAGATATTTATACGGAAGGCATTACGAAGATCACAGACGTGGACTTTAAATATGCGGATAAGATGGGAACTTCCGTAAAATTATTCGGTTCCAGCCGCATGGGTGAAGAGAAGATTCATGCCTGGGTAGCTCCTGTCATGATTGGCAAGGCTCATCCTCTGTATTCCGTTACTGATGTATTTAACGGAATCCTGGTGAAGGGCAATATGCTTGGAACCACCATGTATTACGGAAGCGGAGCTGGAAAACTCCCTACCGCCAGCGCGGTGGTGGCCGATATCATAGAAGCCGCCCAGAATGCCGGCAGAAATGTGGGAATGGGCTGGAACGATGAGAGACTTGAAATTGCGGATATGAATACGTCGGCTCACCGTTATTTTGTGAGAATAGAAGGAAAAGCGGCAGATAAAGCGGATGAGATCAAAGCGTTATTCGGCGAAGCAGAGCTGATCGAACTGGATGGTATGGATGAATTTGCAGTCCTCACATCCGTTCTTACAGAGGCGGAACTTAAAGAGAAGACGGCCGGTTTATCCGGAGTAAGACAGCTTATCCGCGCAGAACTTGCTTAGGAAAGAACAGGAAGGACAACAGATTAAATGTTAGTTGTTAAAAAGTTCGGAGGAAGCTCCGTTGCTGATAAAGATAGAATTTTCAATGTGGCCAGACGCTGTGTGGAAGACTACAACAAGGGCAATGATGTGGTGGTGGTGCTCTCCGCCATGGGGAAAACCACGGACCGGCTGATTAGAGAAGCCCATGAGATCAATCCTCATCCCCCGAAAAGGGAGATGGATATGCTCTTGGTTACCGGAGAGCAGATATCGGTGGCCATGATGTCAATGGCCATGCATTCTCTGGGAATCCCGGCAGTTTCCTTAAACGCGGCCCAGATACAGATGAAGACCACGTCCTCCTATGGAATGGCGAAGCTTAAAGGGATTGACACCGAGAGAATCCGTCATGAACTGGAAGCCCGCAAGATCGTAATCATCACCGGATTCCAGGGAGTGAACAAATTTGACGATATGACCACCTTAGGGCGGGGCGGGTCGGATACCACGGCTGTGGCCCTGGCCGCTGTCCTTCACGCGGATGCATGCGAAATCTATACGGATGTGGACGGCGTTTACACCGCTGATCCCCGTATTGTGCCCAATGCGAGAAAACTGACGGAAGTGTCCTATGATGAGATGCTGGAATTCGCCTCATTGGGGGCAAAAGTACTTCATAACCGTTCTGTTGAGATGGCAAAGAAGTACGGGGTTCAGCTTGTGGTCCTTTCAAGCCTTACAAGGGCGGAAGGAACCGTTGTGAAGGAGGGGACAAAGATGGAAAGAATGTTAGTGAGCGGCGTAGCCGCCGATAAAAATACGGCGCGGATTTCCGTACTTGGAGTGAAAAATGAGCCGGGAACGGCATTTAAACTTTTCAATCTGCTTGCGAAAAATGGGATTAACGTGGATATTATCATCCAGTCGATCGGACGGGGTTCCAGTAAGGATATTTCCTTTACCGTGGCCCGCACGGATCTGGAAGATACGGTTAATCTGTTGAATGCCAATAAGGAACTGATTACAGCCCAGGATATTCAGAGCGAGGAGACGGTATCCAAGATATCCATTATCGGAGCGGGAATGACCAGCAATCCGGGTGTGGCGGCCAAGATGTTTGAAGCTCTTTACGGGGCCAATGTGAATATTAAGATGATCGCAACTTCTGAGATACGCATTACGGTTTTAATTGACGAAGTGGACACCAACAGGGCCATGAGAGTGGTTCATGATGCATTTGATTTGGCGGATTGATTATGACTGGGAATATTTTTTATATGTTGGAAAAGATAATAAGGCAGGGGATTCCCTGCCTGTTTCATCTTATCACCGGTTTATACTGCCCGGGATGCGGGGGCACGAGAGCGGCTTTATATCTGCTCCAGGGTAAGGTTTTAAAGAGTATCTGGTATCACCCGCTGGTCATATACATGGCTGTGGTGGGAAGTGTGGAATTTGTCACATTTGTGATCTCCAAGGTACGAAAAAAGCCCCAGCTTTATCTGGGGCATCTGGTTACGTTTACCAACATCGGTGTTGTGATCGTAATCCTGAACATGATCGTTAAAAACTATATGCTGCTGTTTATGGGGATTGATCCCCTGCCGTAAAACTATTGGACCGGAGCAGACTGGAAGAAATTCTGGTACTGCTCCATCATTATGTTATACATTTCATTATACATCTCTGCAAATGCAGGGTCGGTTCTTACTAAAACACCAACGATATAAATATAAGCTACGACAAAGATGCTGAATAAAATAGCGCCGATGGATAAGACAAGGCCGGCAACGGCAACTCCCTCAAACGGTCTTCCTTTTTTGGAGAAAATGGCTAACAAAAGCCCTACGACACCGAGAAAAAACTGGAATGGGGGAATGCAGCAGCTTATAATTGCAAAAATTCCGACGATCAGCGAAGCGGTTGCCATGGAATTTTTCTCTTTTTGGGGCAGGTGATTGGGTGACTGATTTATATTACTATCTAGCATCTGGTTTTCCTCCGGTATAATCTATCATTTATGTCCTCTGCTGATTGTAGCATGAAATGAAGCGGCTGTCCATAGACGGTTGCATATCAGCCAAGGATGAATTATAATAAGCTAATCGAGACGAAAGATGGAGTTGAAACTATGGACATTATTAAGACATTACATGAAGAACTGAATATCAGCCGGACTCAGGCAGAGGCGGCGGTGAAATTAATTGACGAAGGAAATACCATTCCTTTTATTGCCAGATACCGGAAAGAGGCCACGGGTTCTCTGAACGATGAGGTGCTGAGAAACCTGGATGAGCGTTTAAGATATTTAAGGAATCTGGAAGAAAAAAAGGAACAGGTTATTTCATCGATCCGCGACCAGGAAAAGCTGACGCCGGAATTGGAAAAACAGATCCGGGAAGCGGCCACCTTAGTTGCAGTTGAAGATTTATACCGCCCATACCGTCCGAAGCGCCGAACCAGGGCTATGATCGCTAAGGAAAAGGGACTGGAACCTTTGGCGGATCTCATTTCCTTACAGATGGTAAAGGAACCGCTTGAAAATGCGGCGGCCATGTATGTATCGGAAGAAAAGGGCGTAGCCAGCGTGGAAGAAGCTCTTGCAGGAGCGAAGGATATCCTTGCAGAGAGGATTTCAGACCAGGCGGAATACCGTACATTTATCAGAAATATGACCATCAATAACGGAACCATCCAGTCCTGCGCAAAAAATGAGGGGACCGAATCCGTTTATGAGATGTATTATGCATATGAAGAACCGATCCGGAAGGTGGCTGGCCACCGGGTTTTGGCACTGAACCGGGGCGAGAATGAAAAGATTCTTACGGTTAAAGTGGCAGCGCCGGAAGAACGGATTCTGGGGTATCTGGAAAAAAAGGTGATTGTCAATGATAATCCGTATACAAAGCCTCTGCTTCAGGAAGTGGCAGAGGACAGTTACAAGCGGTTGATCGGACCGGCTATTGAAAGGGAGATCAGGAATGACCTGACGGAAAAAGCAGAGGACGGCGCCATCAGGATTTTTGGCAAGAATTTGGAACAGCTTTTAATGCAGCCTCCAATTGTGAACAGAGTGGTTCTGGGCTGGGATCCGGCTTTCCGTACCGGCTGTAAACTGGCTGTGGTGGACGGTACCGGAAAAGTTTTGGATACGGTGGTCATCTATCCGACCGCGCCTCAGAACAAGGTGGAAGAATCCAAGGCAATCCTCAAACGGCTGATTAAAAAATACAACGTTTCCCTGATTTCCGTAGGCAACGGCACTGCGTCCAGGGAGTCGGAGATGATTATTGTGGATCTGTTAAAGGAGATTCCCGAGCACGTCCAGTATGTGATCGTCAATGAAGCGGGAGCTTCCGTATATTCTGCCAGCAAACTGGCTACGGAAGAATTTCCAAACTTCGATGTGGGACAGAGGAGCGCGGTCTCCATCGCCCGCCGCCTTCAGGATCCTCTTTCCGAGCTGGTAAAGATCGATCCCAAATCCATAGGGGTAGGCCAGTACCAGCACGATATGAACCAAAAGCATCTGAGCGAAACCCTTCAGGGCGTGGTAGAAGACTGTGTGAATAAGGTAGGCGTGGATTTAAATACGGCTTCCGCATCCCTGCTGGAATACATTTCCGGAATTACCAAGGCAATCGCAAAAAATATCGTGGCTTACCGGGAGGAGAACGGGGTATTTACCAACCGGAAGCAGTTGTTAAAGGTGGCTAAACTGGGGCCGAAGGCTTATGAGCAGTGCGCAGGTTTTATGAGAATCCAGGGAGGGGACAACCCGTTAGACGGAACTTCTGTCCATCCTGAGAGCTATGAAGCCGCAAAAACGCTTTTGGAGCGTTTGGGATACCGTCCGGAAGAGATCGCAGCCGGAGGGCTAAAGGGAATCAGCAGGAAGATTTTAGATTATAAAAAGATGGCGGCTGAACTGGGCGTCGGGGTGATCACGCTGGAAGATATCGCAAAAGAGCTGGAAAAACCGGCCCGTGATCCACGTGATGAGATGCCGAAACCGATTCTCAGAACCGATGTATTGGAGATGAAGGATCTGACGCCGGGCATGATCTTAAAGGGAACTGTGCGCAATGTAATCGATTTTGGCGCATTTGTGGATATCGGAGTTCATCAGGACGGTTTGGTCCATATATCCGAGATGACGGAAAAATATATTAAACATCCCATGGAAGTGGTCAGCGTAGGTGATATTGTAGAAGTAAAGGTGATAAGCATTGATCTTGGGAAGAAACGGATCGGGCTTTCCATGAAGCTGTAAAAAGATGATTGATGAGGGGAAAAGGAGAGGAATATGGATCAGAAAAAGTACAATTTTGATGAAGTGATTGACAGGGTGGGAACCCATTGCCTTAAATTTGACCGCCTTCCGGAAGGGGCCCCGGCAGATGCGCTGCCGTTATGGGTTGCGGACATGGATTTTCCTTGTGCAGATCCGATTCTGGATGCGCTGCACGCCAGGATAGACCGGAAGATTTTCGGCTATACCACGTATGACAATGAGGAGGGAAAAGCAGCGGTATGCGGCTGGTTTAAAAAGCGTTTTGACTGGAGCGTGGACGCAGATGATATCTTTTTCAGCCCCGGCGTGGTTCCGGCAATCGCATATCTGATCAATGCCCTGACGGAAGAAGGGGACGGAGTGGTGATCCAGAGGCCGGTTTATTATCCTTTTACCATTAAGATAGAGGCCAATGGGCGTAGAGTAGTCAATAACTCCCTGATCTATGAAGACGGGGCCTACCGGATGGATTATGAGGATTTGGAGATGAAAATGTCCGATCCCTTAAACAAAGGCATGATCCTGTGCAGCCCTCACAATCCTGCCGGCCGTGTATGGAAAGAGGAAGAACTGAAAAAACTGGTGGAAATCTGTCAAAAATATGATAAATGGATTATTTCAGATGAAATCCATTTCGACCTGACAAGAATCGGAGTGGTTCATCATCCGCTGTTAAAGATTGCTCCGGAATACAAAGACCGGATTATCGTGTGTACGGCTCCCAGCAAAACCTTCAACCTGGCTGGAATGCATACCTCCAATCTCGTGATATCCAATCCGGAATATAAAAAACTCTGGATGAGGGTGGCCAATGAACGGTTTTCCGCATCCGACTGCAACCCATTTGGCCTGACGGCGGAGATTGCCGCCTACAATGACGGTGAAAACTGGCTGGAGCAGGTGAGGGAATATCTGGACCGGAATATCGATTATGTAAGGGAGTTTGTGAAACAAAATCTCCCTAAAGCGAAGATGGTGGAAGCGGAAGGAACCTATCTTGTCTGGATTGATTTTAACGGATATGAAAAAGATCCTAAGAAATTGGAAGAACTGATGCAGAAGAAGGCAAAAGTTGCCCTTGACGAAGGATATATCTTTGGCGAAGAGGGAGCCGGTTTCGAGCGGATCAATGTGGCATGTGCCAGAAGCGTTCTGGTTGACTGCATGGAACGCATCAAGGCAGCTCTTGATAACTAGAAAGGTGATTATAACAGATGGCAGATCAAAAGACATTTTCATTTAACGTACAACTGACCGCTAAAGAATTATGGCTGTTTTCCCTGTATCATTCCTATAAGGGGCTGATGGGTATTTTTAACGTATTATTCACCATAGCCGCACTCTATGTTCTGATTATGAACTGGCCTGCCATGCAGGTAAGCCAGAAAGTGCTTATGATTCTCTGTGTGCTGATGTTTACGGTGATACAGCCTTCCATGCTTTATTTGAAGGCGAAACGCCAGTCCAAAGCTCCTATGGTGAAGGAACCCATGCAGCTTGTTTTTTCCAGGGAAGCCATAAATATCGCCCAGGCCGGACAGGAAGCTGTGATTTCCTGGGATCAGGTCGGGCGGGTGGAAGGGACCCCTTTCATGCTGATCTTTTACATGGACCGGGTTCATGCCTATCTGATCCCCAAAGCCCTTATGGGAGCAGAAGAAGGGGAGTTCAGGGCTTTAATACGGGAATGTCTTCCCAAAATCAGATATAAAAGAGTGTAGCGGAGGTAAGGATCATGATCCTGGAAACATATAAGCCGGAGGAGACGTTTGAGTTAGGGAAGAAACTGGGGGCGGAGGCCGGGGCCGGTGAGATTTACTGCCTGAACGGTGATCTGGGAGTGGGAAAAACTGTGTTTACCCAGGGATTTGCCGAGGGGCTGGATATCCTGGAACCGGTGAACAGCCCTACCTTTACCAT
>JAGZXV010000036.1 GCA_018378255.1 Clostridiaceae bacterium
CCACCCGCCTTTAATTGTGCCAAAGGAATACTGGGACCTGTTTGACGAAAGCCAAATTACACTTCCTCCCGGTACCGGCAAGCCTTCTGTTGGCGAACCGGCAAACCGCAGAAAGGGAGCTGCCGCGCAGCTTGCCAATTATCCGCCGGATCACGGCTGGAAAGAGGGCTGGCATGCCCATCTCTCCCTCTCCTGCTTGTGCGATGCCCAGATCGGACGGATCAGGGACACGCTCAAACAGGCCGGATTATCCGACAGCACCATGATCGTATTTACAACCGACCACGGCGAACACATGGGCCAGCACAGCATGTATCAGAAGATGGAAATGTACGAGCCGGCAGTCCGGGTACCTGCCATCTTCCACGTTCCGGGCACAGAAAGCCGCCGGATTACTGCTCCGGTGTCCCATTTGGATTTCGTCCCCACCCTGGCCGGACTGCTGGACTTTAAAACCCCCGGCAATCTGGAAGGCCATTCTTTAAAAGACTGCATATTAAACGGAAAGGAGCCGGAAGAACATCCTGTATTCAGCGTATACTGCGGCAACCACCAGTTCGGAGATATGCGCCGCATGATTGTAAAAGGCCGTTATAAATATATCTATGATAATGTATCGGAAGAATTATATGATTTGGCTGTTGATCCCCACGAGGAAGTGAACCTCTGCACAGATAAAAAATATGAAAAAACAGCCGGTCAGCTCTATGACGAGCTGAAGGAATGGGCTGCCAGGCAAAATGATCCGTTTTTCCAGGAAAAGAAAAAGAAGAAAAACCTTCTTTTCGTCTTTGCAGATCAGTGGCGCAGGGATGCGGTAGGATTTGCAGGAAAAGATCCGGTGAAAACCCCTAATATGGATGCATTTGCCCGGGAATCCGTATACTGCACAGACGCAGTCAGCACTTTTCCCTTATGTTCCCCTCACCGGGCCAGCCTTTTAACCGGCAGGCATCCGTTAAACACCGGAGTATTTACCAACTGCAAAACGGGATTATCCATGGGATTAAAAGAGGATGAAATCTGCATCGGTGATGTGCTGAAAGCGAACGGCTACCATACCGGATACATCGGGAAATGGCATTTGGACGAACCGGACCAGAATAAATCGCCCCAGCCTGAATCAGGCGCTAAAAATTGGGATGCCTATACTCCGCCGGGACCCAAACGCCATGGTTTTGATTTCTGGTATTCTTACGGAGCCTGCGATCAGCATCTGACGCCCCATTATTGGAAGGATTCGCCCAAACAGATTAAAGTGAATACCTGGTCCCCGGAACATGAAACAGATACTGCCATCGATTATTTAAAAAACCAGTCCGGCGATGCCCCGTTTGCCCTGTTCATTTCCTGGAATCCGCCTCACAGCCCTTATGACCTGGTTCCTAAACGTTATCTGGATTTATATCAGGAGGAAGATATTCCATTAAAGGAAAATGTAAACCTGGCCAATATCCATCATCACACCTATGAGCCGGCCGGATACACAAAAGAAGAGCTGATTCAGATAACCAAAGAATATTATGCCGCTGTCTCCGGCCTGGATGATCAGTTCGGACGTTTGATAAGGACTTTGAAGGAACAGGAAATTTACGATGACACCGTGATTGTTTTGTCCGCAGACCACGGCGATATGATGGGTTCCCACGGCCTTATGGCAAAACACGTGTGGTTTGAAGAATCCATCGGCATCCCGCTGATCATCGGAGGCGCCGGTTTAAATCCCTGCACCTGTCATACCCTGATCGGAAGCCCGGATTTCATGCCCACTTTATTAGGCCTGCTGGATCTTCCCATTCCGAAATCAGTTGAAGGTACGGACTGCTCGGAGGACATAAAAGGAAGCCCTGTCCATAATGACAAAGTCTGCTATCTGGCCGCCTGCCCGGGACGCGATGTGTTCCTGAAAGCATTTCAGGAAGCCGGTAAAAACCCTCAGGATTTTGGATGGCGGGGTATCCGCACTCCACGCTATGTCTATATTGCAGAAGCCGGATATGATACAACACCTCATATGGTGCGGCTGCTCTACGATCTGAAAGAGGACCCATTGGAAATGAACCCGGTCAAAATTACGGATCCGTCAGAACATCCCGCAGCCAAAGAGCTGGAAAATATGTTGATTTCATGGCTCAAAGAACAAAATGACGGTTTTCTAATTCATATGAAACCCAATAAGAATTAATCGGAGATAGAAAGATATGAAATCTTATAAAAATGTTAATGCAGTAATTACGGAAGCAAAACTTTACCTGTATCAGATAAATGCAACGAAAAAATTCAGCTTCGGCACCTGGACCAGCAGACAGCATATATTTATAGCAGTAAAAGCCGCCGGAGAAACCGGCTACGGCGAGAATATCATATCCGTCAACCAGCCCGGCATCTCTCTTGAAACCTGGAGCGGCTGGCTCCGGGAATTGGTTGGAAAATCCGTGGGAGAGGCCATTGATTACCTGAGGGATCACAGGGATTCCTGGGAAGACCGGATGACGGAAATGACAGAAATGTGCCTGATCGATCTTTGGGGAAAACTAACCAAACAAAATGCCCTGGATCTGCTGGAGCTTCCCGGAACAGCCCCTGTATACGGCGTCTATGTGATCCTCAGCGATGATCTGGATTTTGTTGATGAAAAGGTCCGCTATGCAATTTCCTGTGGAAAAACCCGGTATATTAAGGTAAAGCTCTTTGGCAAGGAAGATTTAGACCGCCAGGTGATTCAAACGGTAAGAAAGCATCTGTCCCGCCAGGATACTTACCTGATCGGTGATGTAAACTGCGGTTATCGGCCGGAAGGCACAAAAAAAGAGCTGGATGATATTATCACAAGCATGAAGCGCCTATACGAAGCCGGCCTGGACGCCTGTGAAGACCCGGCATTTTTAACCCGGGATGAGTGGGTAAAACTTCAAAGCTGCGTCCACCCACTGTCCCTGATCCCCGATTATCCCATGAGGCCGTCACGGAAAGCCCGGGAAACCATAGTCAGCGGAATGGGTGATATCTACAACATCCATCCCGGATGCTCTGCTTCCATCATCGATGCAACAGCCCTTGCGGAGAGAATTAAAGCTTTAGGTTCCAACCTGTTCATCGGCGACGACAGCCTGGTAGGCCCCGGCTGTACCATATGGCAGCAATTGGCTGTCGGCCTTTCCGCCGGACGGGTTGAGGCCACGGAAAAAGAGACGGAATCGGATTTTTATTACAATGCTGTAATAAAAATCCCTACAGACAGCCGTAAAAACCCCATCGTACCTGACAGAAGCGGATTCGGATTCGGAATTTATCTGGATGAAGAAAAGCTCGAAAAAGCGGCGGACCGGGTGGCTGTGATCAGTTGGGAACAATAGATTAATGATATATTTATATTAGGAAGCAGCCAAAAACCGCTTATAAGGCAGTGGATATAATATCCGCCGCCTTATAAGCGGTTTGGGTGCTTTCTATAGTTGATACCAGGAGTGTAAGGTACTCAACTGTTCACTTTCCGGCCCTGTTCTGATAATCTTTCCTCCTGACCCATATCATCATTTTACTCAGACAGAACAGGAATTATCGTGGCGCGGTTCTGGCCGCATTGCTCTCCACTTCTATCTGTACAATCGAATGTTTCGGCACCACCAACATCTCAGAACACGCCGGAATTATTTCCTCTCTAAACTTGTGTCCATGTAGTATTTCAATTCCCTTCAGCAAATTCACCTTCCCGGTTACAGGTATAATAATTCCCTCAAAATTAACTTCCATATCATAATCATAGTCAATATTAATTAGAGTGATTATCGTCTTTTCCTCATTTTCCGATACCAGACAGTGCAGGCTTCTGTCTCCTGTTTCAGAATTTAAAAGCCTGTTTCCCTGGTGCTGCTTCATCAGCTTAAACACCTGGCCATTTGCCGTTAATTCTGCATGGCCTGGAAAGACGTTGATTGCGCCCTCGTTGACCGGCTGAAAATACATGGCCATTGTCATTTTATAAGCATCCTGTTTCCGGCAGAACATCTCCAGCATAAGAGCGGTGTACAGGCCTTCCAGCACACAGGGGTCATGATACCAGGTGAAGTAAAGATTCCACTCGTCAAATGCTATTTTAACGTTTTTCATCTCTGCAGTTCCTGAATCCATCTTCTCCCGCAGCCGTTTCAGGTCTTCAGCGCATTGCTGCGGCGCATCTAAAATCGTCTTCCAACATTCTTTCAGCCCAGATTCTGTAACAAAATCCATCCCGCTCTCAAAAAGC
This sequence comes from Clostridiaceae bacterium, assembly GCA_018378255.1. Lineage (GTDB taxonomy): Bacteria > Bacillota > Clostridia > Lachnospirales > Lachnospiraceae > CHH4-2. Next base: position 4,247 of record JAGZXV010000036.1, read on the forward strand.
CTTGGCAGGTAATAGTGATATGAGATATAGTCAATTGTAGGGGACAGGCGGGGCAGGCTTTCCCTTACCCAAAGGTCTGAATCGTGTTCCGGTGAATAGGCCCCAGAAGCGAACAAGATAATTGTGTCATCTGCCTCCTTCATCTTTTTTGCGCACAGCAATGCCTTTTCACTATAAGCATTTGGTGTATTCGGGCCTTCCATATGCCCCAGTCCAAATTCATTGCCTAAAGACCAGAACTTCACATGATACGGTTCCTCATATCCCCTTTCACAGCGTTTCCTTCCCCATACGGTTTCTTTTTTGCCATTGCAGTATTCCACAAATTCACCGCTCTCTTTTGGACTGTCCCAGGCCAGATTAACCGTTATATAAGGCTGGGCTTTAATCTCCCGGCAGAGCGCAATAAAATCATCAATTCCCATCTCGTGAAAATCAAAACCGCCCGTATGAGGATGAGTTTCAATTGCCCGGTGTGACAGTAAAGCGCCTCTCTCGTCCACATCGAGAAGACCGTCTTTCCACCTGTATTCACCCGCAAAATTGCCTCCCGGCCATCTCAATGCGGTTACTCCCATCTCTTTTAACAAGTTCACAACATCCCATCTCATTCCACGGAAATTGTTCTCAGGAAGCATTGAGACCACACCGGCTTTAACCTCTCCTTTTGAAGAAAAAACCAGTTCCAAGCAGGCATTTGCATCACTTTCCTCAGCCTGAAAACTAAAATTAATTTTTTCCCATTTTTCCTGTTCCGGCTGTATCCCATAATAGGCATAAACAGTCTTTCTGTCACCGCTTATAACCCGGAAATAACACTGGAATCGGTTTTCACCTCTGCATTTAACTACAGCGCTGATTTTATAACGCGTTCCTTTTTCCAGATAAATACCTTCCTGTCCGATTCCGGCTTCCATACCTTCAAAAGGATTCTGTATTGTCTGGGAATTGCATTCATTTCTACGGACATCTGAATCCTTCACATGACGAACGTAAGCATCCATCCTGTCCAGTGTCATATATACTTCTTTGTTCCCAATCCTGTACCACTGGTCCGCCACACCGGTACGGCACGCCGGTTTACCAGCAAATTTTCTGTTTCTGATCATTTGTGCGCTTAAACCACGATACATGCAGCTTCTGGTATGCTCCAGATTATGTGCAAACAGATTCGGCTGGATTATGGTTTCTTCAACACAGCCAATTTTGACAGATACGCATTTTTTCATCATGAACCTCCATTCAGCTTTTCACCGCTCCCAACGCCATACCTTCAATTACATTTTTGCTCAAAAGAAAATAAATCACCAATGTGGGGAGAATCGCCATGGTAATCGCAGCATAAGTAGCTCCCCATTCTACCAGGCCATTTTCTCCTGCAAAATCCTTTAGCGCCACAGGCAGTGTCTTCATCGCCTTACTGGTCATAAATGTATTTGCATAGGTAAATTCATTCCACACATAAATAAATTTGAAAGTAACAATCGTTATTGTTGTATTTTTCACCATAGGAACCACAATCCGGAAGAAGATCTGGAGTGGACCTGCACCGTCAATATTAGCCGCCTCCAGAAGAGAATCCGATATAAATCCCATAAAACCAGTATACATGTAAATTCCAAGAGGAAGTCCAAAACCAACCTGCGGCAGTATGAGCGCAAGATATGTATTCCTAAGTCCCAGAATATTGTATACACGAAACATGGGAATCAAACATACAAATGTAGGAATCATCATTCCCATTAAAAAGAACGACAATAGCTTTTTTCCACTTTTAAACCGCAGCTTGGTGATTGCATATGCAGCCGGACAATCCAGGCTGATTTCCAGCAATAGCGTAGATACAGCAACAATAATACTGTTAAGATAAGCCCGCGGTATATTGGAATTTTTCAGCGCATTTCTATAATGGCCGAAATAGAGTTCCGACGGCAGCGTATAGGATGCACAGTTTACCAGCTCCTCCTCTGTCTTCAGGCTTGAAGCAATCACCCAAATCACTGGATATATTTGGATAACAGCAAACAGAATAAGAATTATATAGAAAAAAATGGTCACCATCCTAAATTTCTTTCCTTTCACATACTCCCTCCTATTCTACGCTGCCTGCGGATATTGCTTTTCTAAGCAAGGAGACCGCCAGCAGACACTCCAGCAGAAGAAAGACTGCCACCGCACTGCTGTAACCATATTTCATCGAAGAAAACGCACTTTTATACATGTAGGTCGCAACCATCTCGCTGGACGTCCCTGGTCCTCCATTGGTCAGAACATACGGCATTTCGAAGGATTTTAATGTACCGTTTATCAGCATAACCAGCACTAAACCGCAAATATCCTTAATCATCGGTATTTTAATGTAACGGTACCGGTTAAAAAAACCACAGCCGTCAATCATTGCCGCATCCAATATGTCCTGAGATACGGAAATAAACGCGGAATAAAAGATGACCATATAAATTCCGCAGTATTTATAACCATCAGCCAATGCCAAAGTGACCAGAGAGGTTTTGGGATTTCCTAAAAAGGATTTTGGCTGAAGACCCAGCTTACTGATAACAACATTAAAAACCCCCATCGGTTCCAGGGCCAGAAGTTTGATAAAGATCTGGCTCAGCGCAACAGTCGCAATAATACATGGTATGAAATAAATTACTTTCAGCAGATTTCTGCCGGTACCTACGCTGCTCAGAATGACAGCCAGTACCATTCCGACAGTAAACTGATAAAAGGTGCTGATACATGTAAACTTCAGGTTATTCATAACTGCTTTACGGAATGTCTGATCATCCATGAGCCTTTTCAGGTTTCCTAGCCCTGTAAACTTCATAGCGGCAATACCATCCCATTGGAAGAAACTCAGGTATATCGTCCAAACTACGGGAATCAGCACTACAAACAGATATACCGCTAAAGCTGGCATAGTAAACAGCCATGGAGTAAAACGATTCTTAACACGCATCGTTCCCCCTCCTTCTGTCAATATTCAATATCCATACATTTATTTTCCTGCATTTTCCTTTACAGCCTTATCAATCCGGTCTGCCCATTCCTCAGGAGTGATTTCACCTATAGCCAGATTGACCGTTTCAGCCTTCAGCACCTCATTACTGGCTGCATCCATACGTACATCCCAGCAGTAAGCGTAATTTTGCGGCCCTACTTTATTAAAATTATCCAGCAATTCTTTATAGCAGCCTGATATATCTGATGTATTGGCCGGCCTGATGCCGCTGATATAGTTATTTTCATAAAAAGCAGTATCTCCAAAATTTTCCACAAAAAACCTGATAAAGTCTTTCATTTCTTCACTCATGGAATCTGCAAGCATAGCGATGCCTTTCCCCGAGTTTGCGAAATAATCTGTGTCGGCCGTTACATCATAGCCTTCTAATGTGGGCAGCGTAAAATATGAGATATCCTCTTTCCATTCCTGATTTTCATCCGTAACATAATCCAACGCAGATAAGGTAGGGCTGTACCACATCGCAGCACCGCCGCTTAAAAAATAATCTCTGGCAGTAGATGCATCATTTCCCGCCCACCCGTCTACAAAATACCGGGAAACCTGCTGAACAAATTCACCCGCCTTTATACCGGCTTCAGAATGAAATGATGTTTCTCCCTTTTTGGCGGAATCAATAAACTCATTTTTCGTCATACGATATGGGACCATTGCTGCAAATCTCAGCAGATACCACGGATCGCTCTGGGCTGATAATGGTGTTATTCCTGCTGTTTTTAATTTGTCACAAGCCTCAAAAAATTCATTAAACGTCTTGGGCGGCTCAACTCCCGCTTTCTCAAACAGAGATGGATGATAGAAAAAATATTCCGTATTGGCACCGGTTGCCATCAGATATAAAGAACCATCGTCATATTTGGGGTATTCGTAGGTAATATCCATAAAATAATCACGAAGTCCCAATTCTTCGATCAAACTGCCTACATCATACAGCATTCCCATATCTCTAAGTCCCTCAGTAAACGTGTCGGGATCACCAAAAAACCAGTCAGGAGCTTCATTACTGCTGATAAGAATTTTCAATTTTTGATAATAAGCCTCACTGTCTGATATATATTCCGGCTGATACACAAATTCCGGATGGTTTTCCTGGTATTTTGCTACAACTCCCGCTATCGTTTTTGCCAATGCGTGATTTTCCGCATAAGGCATCATAAAATGAAGCGTCCACTTGTTTTGAGCCTGTTGATTTTCAGTCTGCGTTTCTGTTTCCCGGACTGTTGCAGCGGTTTCCCCGGCATTTTGGCTTGGCGCCGCCTCCCGGCTCCCACTCTCAGCGCATCCTGCCACCGCAGTCATTACTGTCACCGCTGTTAATAAAATTGTTAAAAAACGTCTCTTGTACATAAGCAGCCTCCCTTTCGTATTATCTGTTACTTATATTTTAATATCAGATGTTTTCTATTGATACACAATATATTTTAGAATTCATTCATAATTTTATTGATTTATCAGATTTTTTAACCTAAAAAAAGTGTAAGCCGGATTATGTTTTCCATACAGCCTGCTCACACTTGTATAAATTTAATATTTTATTTTCGACATCACCCTTCTATACTGTTCCTCCCCCCAAGGCGGAATACGGATAAATACATTCGTACCCATCCCCTTTTTGCTCTTTATGGTTATCCCATATTCTTCACCATAAAACAGGCGTATGCGTTCTTTTACATTATTGATTCCGTAACCATTTTCAATTTGGCGGCAGTCCTCCACTCCAACTCCATTATCTTTTACAGATATACACAGGGATCCGTCCAGCCAGCATGCAATTTCAATTTTTCCCTCCCCGATTTTAGGTTCAAGACCATGGTATACCGCATTCTCAACAAAAGGCTGAATTAAAAACTTCAGTATATAACAGTCTTCCACCTCACCGCTCACTGAAAATACCACATCAAACCGGTCCTTATACCTCATATTTTGGATCTGCATATATTTCCTCACATATTCCAGTTCCTCTTTAAGAGGAAGAAAACGCTTACCTTTAATCAGGGATAACTTAAACATGTCCGACAAGGCGGAAACCATTTCTGCCACATCGTCCGCATTGTCAATGATGGCCATACAATAAAGAGAATCCAACGTGTTGTATAAAAAATGGGGGTTGATCTGCGACTGCAGCAGAAGAAGCTGGGCATCCCTTTCCCTGATCCTAGCCTCATTCAGCTTTGTGTTCAGTGAAAGGTTATAATTTACCGTTTCCTTCAGTAAGTTTCCAATTGAACCAATTTCCCCGTCATCAAAAACGGCTTCAATACCGCAGTTTTTTTCTTTCATCCTGTTAATTGCCAGTTGAAGCTTTTTCAACGGCCCATTAATCTTACGGCTGACCACAAACGACAAAACAATATTAATTGCACAGATTGACAGAACCAGCACTACTATGACCATTTTGATATACAAATTATCACGGTTTAAAATTCCATAAGGTATTGCATTGATAATTTCCCATCCTGTAATTCCATTGGTACATGCCATATATAAATCATTCTCAGACGGTTCTGCTCCCCGGAAATAAACGGCGCCATCCTTCAGCTTACTGTCATTGATCACAATTGAATATGCTTTCTGCCCCATATCCCAATCCTCCATCAAATCAGTAATCACCTTTTTATTCACGGCAACCACAAGAACTCCTACCGGTTCAAATGTTCTGGTGCTTTTCAGCAGTTTGACGAATGAAATATCCTGTTTGTTAGATTCATTCAAAACATCGCAGCCCCAGAAAACCTCTTTGCCGTTTCCTTCAACTGCCGACTGATACCACGCCTCTTTTCCACTGACTTTTTCCTCATAATATTTCTGATAGTCCGTGCTGTTTTTTGTGTTCTGAAAAGCCATTTGGCAATGGCCCTTTAGATCAAATACCGCAATTTCCGAAAATGCATGATCCTTTGAAATGGTTTTTGAAAGCACCGGCAAAATGCTGACAGCCCGGACACTGTCAAATCTGGCCCCTGAAGCGCTGCCTCCGCTGTTTTCCAACAGTTCCAGAAATTCATCTTTTAAAATCTGTTCCCTGACAATCCCCACAAAATTACCCATTTTTAAATCCAGCATTTTACTGTACGCAGTCATATTGCTCTCATTAAATTCCCCATACATCTTATAATTCCGATCCGCCGACACTCTATAAATAAAAAACGCTAAAAATATTGTCGTTAAAAATGTCAATACAATCATAGAAATTAAAATCTGGCTTTTTATTTTATTCAGCGACAGTTTCCGGACAATTATTTTCCATCCCCGCATACTTAACCCCTCTTTAAATTGCGGAACTCTCCAGGTGTCTTACCTGTTTCTTTCTTAAAAATTTCGCAGAAATAAGGATAATTCTGATACCCAACCAGCCGGCAGACCTCTGTATTCTTATAATTTTCAGCCAGCAGTTCCTTGGCTTTTTCAATTCTGATCTGTGTCAGATATTTAATGAAGCTCATTCCTACTTCTTCCTTAAACAGCACGCTCAAGTATGCCTGGTTCATATGTACAAGATCCGATAATTCTGTAAGACCAATATCCTTGCTGTAATTTGCATCGATATAGTCTAAAAGCTGACGGATTCCTTTATGCATAGCCTTTTCCCCGCCTTTGCTCATTTTTCGGATAATATCCCTCATAATAACCTGAACATATGTGTTCACATCTTCGTGACAGGACAGAATCTCCATATTACTGAGAGAAGGCAAATGGGGCGTCATCCTTTTTCCGAAGGCATTCTCCTCATAGAATACCGTTGAAACCACACAGACAAACCGGAATAAATCGCTTTTGTAATCGGTCAGTTCATCATTTCTCTTTATCCGTATCAATTCATCCGTATAATCAGTCAGATTTGAATACTCATTATTCCTTATTTTTTTCAGTACAGCTTTCATCAGTTCTTCAAACCGTCCTCTATCTTCCTCAACTGTTTCCGACCTGCTGATTTTTTCCATCAACACTGCCAGTTTTGGTATAGTAACCGGTTTTTCTATGTATTCAACCACCCCCAAAGACAGCGCCTTTTTTGCATACTCATATTCCCGAAACCCACTCATGACCACAAAAACCGTATCTGACAGCAGCGGTTTCACGCTTTCAATCAATGACAAGCCGTCCATACCAGGAATACGAATATCACACAATACAATATCCGGTTTTTCCCTCAGAAGCAGATCAAAACCTGCTATCCCATCAGTGGCGGACCCAATCACCTGATATTGTTCACTGATGCGTTTCAGCATTGCCTTAATTCCATTGATAACAATTTTCTCATCTTCAATAATTATAATTCTCCTCATATACCCGCCCCCTGGTCCTTACCGTAAGTAAAACTGACAATACTTACTATTAATTCCAGTATAAAGTTTCATTTTGTTAATATCAATGGTAAAAAAAGGCTGCTTTCAGTATGAAAACAACCTTTTTCTCTATCACCTCTATTATATCATCATATTACTCAATATATTTTTCCATCATCTCACTTTTAAATGTCTCGTCCAATTCTAAGCGTTCAATTTCTTCCTGACCCATACCATCCTTCAGCATGGATTTAATCAAATGCAGCATGAGCCGTTCGCCCGCCGCCTTTCCTTCCACATTTCCCTCAGCCCATCCTTTACCTGTATAATACTCCCTTATCGTCGTCTCATCCGACATTTCCATCTCTTTTTTCAGATATCTGTACCGCAACTCCCTATCCGAATTAATCTTATCCATCTCTTCTACTGCCGCCTTCATATACTCATTATTCTCTGCCATCTCTCTCAACACCTTCCAGTCCTTCGCCGATATCAGCTTCGCCCACTTATAAACTTCTTCCCTTGTTTCTTCTTCGGAGACCTTATCCAGTTGATTTAAGTATAACATGCGCAAACTCAGCTTGTCACTATATATGGTATGGGTTTTCTCATCCAGCAGCCTGATTACCGCATAATAATGATCTGTTTGAGACAGGTCAAATCCCAATATGCTGATATGAATGCATTCCTCCAGTTTCGAATAGTCTTCCCCCTTGGAAAAATCATCCGTATACATTTTACTCAGGTAGAACAGGGAACGCTCTTCCCAAAATGGGTATTCCAATACCTGTATCTCGATATTAATCTTACGCTCATTATTCAGATGAACCCTGACATCCAATATTCCTTCCCTGTCCTCTTCATATTCACCGTGTAAATAGGTATCCGGGAATTCCAACTCCTCAATTTCCCTCACCGGCATATCCAAAAGCGCACTTAACAGCCCGGTTAGCGCCTTTTTATTGCGAAATGTCTTTTTAAAAGCAAAATCATTCGTAAGATGAATATTAAGTTTATCTCCGCTTTCTGCCAGCTCATGGATGATCCTTTCCTTATCCTTCCTGTCAATTAAGTTTCCGGGTAAAAATACCTTGCTTTTTCTTTTTTCCATATACAATATCTCCTTGTAAAATTTTATAAAATGGGATCGCTGGCAGAACTGCCAGAATAATTCAGGAGCGGGAACTCCTGAGATAAGTTCTTATACTTTATCACAAGCATATATTAAAATCAAGAAATGTTTAAATTAAAATTCACAAAAAATATGTTTTTTAAAGTATTTTAAATTCCACCATTAAGAAAAGATTAAAAGCGAAAAGTATTTCAAGTCTTTTAAAAATCAGCCATCAATGATATACTTAAATACCTGCAACATCACATCCTGCTTTAAGGAGCACTACAGAAAGGAGTCCTATTATGTTCCGCATGTGGGCCAAAATATTCCGCAACAATCATATGATAAAAGATACTGTAATCTGCAACAGCGATTACTCCATGTCCAGAACTTCTATGGTTTTTCAGGCTATTGATGACATTTGCTATGAGTTCGATCTGGGCAAACCTATTTGGCTGGATTCCAATATCGCTGATTTCAAACGGCATGATAAAACACGTTTTAATAAAGATAATTTCATAGAATCCGTTGATTTTGACTATTTGGAAATTCAAGTAATTGAAGAGTAATTAATTAGCAATATTTGTTAAATATTTTGTTATAATTACCATAAAAACGTTAATTTAATATAAGGTTTCGTTAAGGTCTGAAAAAGAGTGATATGATACAATTTAATCAGATAATTCTCATTACTATGTGAATGATAGATTTTTTAGAAAGAGCAGGTGATTGAATGAAGGTTCTGAAAATTGTAAAACACTTTATATTTCTTTGCACGTTTGTCTGCATTTGCTTTTTCATTATAACGGCCGTGCAGGGATATCTGATCTACCGGAATGCTATAAATTCAGTGAGTCTGGAACAAAAAGTTGAATCCATTCAATCCAAAGAAAGCTATACCAATTATGAGGATCTGCCCCAGACTTATATTAATGCGGTGATTTCTGTAGAGGACAAACGCTTTTACAGCCACTCCGGAATTGACCTGATTGCTATTGGCAGGGCGGTTGTGAATGATATCAGGGCAGGCGCATTCATTGAAGGCGGCAGCACCATTACACAGCAGCTTGCTAAAAACTTATATTTTTCCCAGGAAAAAGAACTGACACGGAAAGCAGCAGAAGTATTTATGGCATTTCATATTGAAAACACATATGATAAAGAAGATATCCTGGAAATTTACCTGAACACCATTTATTTTGGCGATGGTTATTATTGTGTAAAGGATGCAAGCCAGGGGTATTTTGGTAAAGATCCCGCCGAGATGTCGGAATACGAATGCACATTGCTGGCCGGCATACCTAATGCACCGTCAGTTTATGCACCTACCAAGAACCCGCAGCTGGCAAGAAGACGTCAGCTCCAGGTTTTCAAACGCATGGTAGCCTGCGGTTACTATTCATTGGAGCAGGCGGAAACTGTTGCCGCTCAGGTTCAATATTAAGTCTCTGTCAGGTATCATATCTGTGTCGAAACTACTACGGCATGCTTGAGAATTCATTCCTGCCATCTGCACGTCCTACTTTGTAGTTATAACAATAATCGGTCTATAACATAAAATCAGGCGCCCGGTTCTTTCCGGACGCCTTAATTTTATATTCACTGGAAATTATAATCTCTTTAACAAAGCTTCCCGTTCTGCTTCATAACCAGGTTTTCCAAGCAATGCGAACATATTCTTTTTATAGCTCTCAACGCCTGGCTGGTTGAACGGATTCACACCGAGGATATATCCGCTCAGACCGCATGCAAATTCAAAGAAGTAGAATAACTGACCCAGATAATAAGCGTTCTGCTCAGGAACGTTGACTTTCAGGTTCGGAACCTGACCATCCGTATGTGCCAGAATGGTACCGTTCATGGCGCTCTTATTGACGAAATCAACAGTCTTTCCTGCAAGATAGTTCATACCATCCGTATCAACTTCTTCTTCCTTCAAAATAATCTCTGCCTCTGACGCTTCTACATTGATCACAGTCTCAAACATGATGCGCGCGCCATCCTGAATGAACTGTCCCATGGAATGCAGATCTGTGGTCAGATCAACTGCAGCCGGGAAAATACCCTTCTGGTCCTTACCTTCGCTCTCTCCAAACAGCTGTTTCCACCATTCAGATACGTAATGAAGGCTTGGCTCATAATTTGCAACAACCTCAACATTCTTTCCTTTTCTCAATAAAATGTTGCGGATTGCCGCATACAGCATAGCCGGATTGTTCTCATATGGAGTCTCAAGCGCTTTTGCTCTTCCAGAAGCCGCGCCTTCCATTAACTGATCGATATCCGCTCCGCTGACTGCTATTGGAAGCAAACCAACTGCTGTGAGTACGGAGAAACGTCCGCCTACATCATCAGGAACTACAAAGCTTTCATAGCCTTCCTGAGTTGCCAGATTCTTTAAAGCGCCTCTGGCCTTGTCAGTGGTTGCATAAATACGTTTATTGGCCTCTTCTTTGCCATATTTCTCTATTAACATTTCCTTAAATACACGGAAAGCGATGGCTGGCTCAGTAGTAGTACCCGACTTGGATATAATATTGATGGAGAAATCCTTCCCTGCAAGCACGGCCTGCAAATCCTTTATGTACTTACTGCTGATGCTGTTGCCTACAAAATAAATCTCCGGAGTTTTACGTGTCTCCTTGTCCAAAACGTTATAAAAACTGTTTGTCAAAAACTCAATTGCCGCTCTTGCACCAAGGTAAGAACCGCCGATACCAACTACCAGCAACACATCTGAATCGCTCTGAATCTTTGCCGCAGCCTTCTTGATCCGGTCAAACTCTTCCTTATCATAGTCAATCGGCAAATCAATCCAACCAAGAAAATCATTACCCGCCCCGGTTTTTTCTGTCAGCACCTTCTTTGCACACTCAACGGTGGCTTTCATATTATTCAACTCTTCTGCTGAGATAAAACCAGTGGCTTTTGAATAATCAAATGTTATTTCTTTACTCATGATGTTCTTCTCCTTTTTGTACGTTATAAAGTTGACAAATTTATTAGCTAGATTATATCACATCTCCCTATAACTCTCAAGCCAGATATTCCCGGATTATTTCTCCAATCAACTGCAGTTCTTCCGGATTTAATTCCTTAATCCAGCTGTCGTCCGCCTTTCTTTTTTCCCGGCTGGCTGCTATTTGTTCCAAACTTTGTTTTAAATAGTCCACATCCCGCTTGGCTGTTGTATCAACCGCTTCTGCGGTCTGAACCTGTACCTGTTCCCTGCGGTTTCTTCCGCCCCGTTTTCTTTCAGGCAAGCCCGTACTGCCTGTCCTCTCTCTGGTACTGCTTCTGGCGCTTTCCTGTACCGTACTCTCTTCCTCATTTAACGGATCTGTCTTGGATTCCTGGGACAGACGGATCAAAAGTGTGTTTTCCATATAATCCTGCATTCCCGCTAAGAGCTGCTGTCTGCGCTCTGTCAGGTTAAGGCCGGAATCCACCATCATGGTAAGCATACCGAGGAGGATTCCGGCTGAACCATACAAGACGACATAATAGGAATCGCATCTGTACCAATAAGAAGCGAACGCCAGCACACCTCCTGCAAAGAAGTTGAGGAACATCAGTTGGGCGGAGACATTCCCCCATCCATTTAAAGAAATTCCCATAAAGCGGTAACCATACATCTGTTTTTCTATGTAAGCGCGAATATTTCGGATTCCTCCGTTTAGCCGGTATGTACTTTCGGTCTTCTGTTTCAGATCTCTCAGGTATTTGTTCTTGGTAAGTGTCATGTTGTCTGTTTCTTTAATTAATCTTTTGTAGAGGTTACGTGTTATCAGCCGTCCAAACATTCCTAATAAACAAATAGCTGCCAACAAGTAAAGTGCTTTTCCTGTTTCTAAAAACTGTTGCATAATAAAAGCTCCCCTTTCTTTTCCCGGATATTTTCCAGATAGGTATCATTATAACCACCTGTTTTCCGTTTGGGAAGATCAGAGAGCCTAGAATCGTTCGTCAAATTCTCGCATAAATCGATTATTAACTTATAGTTGAACCCATTTTAAAGTTCATCCACTTCCTTAATCATGGCCGCAACCAGCCGGACGCTGTGTTCAATCGCCGCTGCTTCAAATATAGGATAATCAATGCTTGCACTGTCATCCGCCTTATCCGATATCGCCCGGATCACCAGATAAGGAACCTTATTCAGATAGGCCGCCTGAGCGATTGCCGCCCCTTCCATCTCCGTACAGCAGCCATCGAATGTCGAATAAATCCAGTTCTTTTTTTTCTTATCTGAAATAAACTGGTCACCGCTGACCACTCTTCCAATCCAAGTGCCGATCTCCGGGTTGACTTCCCTACAGCATTTTTCAGCCAGTCTGATCAGACTTTCATCCGCCGGAAATGCCAGAGTATCCACTCTGGGGATCTGCCCCGGTACATATCCAAACTCAGTCGCATCCACATCGTGCTGTAAAGAATCGCTTGACAAAACAATGTCCCCTATATTAATTTCCGCCTTCAATGAACCTGCTATTCCCGTATTAATCAATGCGGACACCCCATAACGATCAACCAGGATCTGACTGCATAACGCCGCGTTCACCTTGCCGATACCAGAACGCACCACAACGATCTCTTTTCCATACAATCTGCCTTGACAAAAACTCATGCCGGCTGCTTCCTGAATCTCCACTTCTGTCATCATATCCTTTAATTTAGCCACTTCTTCTTCCATTGCTCCGATAATGCCTATCATATCTGTTCTCCTTTTGTTAATATCATATATTCTAACAGCAGCAAAAATTTATTGCCCAGGCAATTCCACGACCATCCGCCGAATCCCTGACTGCCTGTATAATCTCTCAACTCATCTATATTTCTTCTGCGAATTTGATAATTATAACAGAAATCACAGTTCTTGACAATCATTCTGCTTCATAGCATAATCTAGTAAGTATAGAGCCCCTTTCTCACATTTTTGCTGAACAGGCACTCTATCATTGATTATAAACAAATATGGAGGTATTCACACATGAATTTTAAAACCCAGGGCGTCTGCTCCCGCGAGATTAATTTCGAAATTAAAGATAATAAAGTAGTAAATGTGGAATTTGTAGGCGGATGCGCCGGAAATACCCAGGGCGTTGCCCGGTTGATTGAAGGAATGGACATAGATGATGCGATTGCCCGCATGGACGGGATCCACTGCGGGCCGCGACCTACATCTTGTCCGGATCAGTTGGCGAAGGCGTTGAAGAAGTATAAGGAAGAACATAGGTAGAGGGGATAGAGAAAGTGGGCAGTTCGGAGAACTGCCCACGGAGTAAATTTGAAGAGTTATTTTATTTTGGTTAGGAGGACGCCATCGGTTGTTACAGTTCTAGTTTCTCTTCTACCTTCTTTTTTAGCTATATAAGAACCTTTAACACGATAATAATAGCCTGGTTCAATACCACTACCTTCCACTGTAAATGACACTGTTGGAACGCCCATCATTGCTTCGCCATCATTTTCTAAAGTAAATTCCGTATCATTATCAGATATATATATCCAATCATCTAATTCAGGTTCATATCTTTCTAAATAAAGCGTAATAGATGCATACTCTAATGTTGTATGAGTAATTATCTGGCCGAATAAAGAAAGTGTTCCGTCTTCATTGTTTGCTATACTGGCAACACTTGATGCTATTAAATAGCCTCTTGGTTCAATTCCCCCCATCTTATATGAAACTGATTGTCCCTCTGGTAAAAGAGTAAACTCTTCATCTGCCAATACTGTTACTGTAAAAAGTGTTGTTAATAACATAACCATATATAAAATCTTTTTAATACTTTTAAGTTTCATCTTCTCTCCCTATTTTTAAATCTAAAATTAGACTACTCAATTTTTTTAGTAATAATTAACATTTTTAATTATATCTATAAAGCTCTCTTCTTCAACATTACCTGCAATACTATAGTAAGCATTATCCACTTCAAAATCAGCCGTATATTCAACTGCTCCATCTTCGAGGATATTCTTTCTTACTAAAATTTCTAACCCTAAATGCTTGTTATAAACAGTGTCATATGTAGTGGTATCCGTAAATGTAGCGTCTGAATTATCTATTGAATACCGAGTTTCGGAGAGGGTAATTTTATTATTATTATTATTTTCAAACAATAGTACTGCATGATTTTCATCCATTATTAAATACTGGAACACTATACCATCAGGTAGTTTATTAAAACATATCACATTTATACCAATATTTTCTTCTATATCTTGATATGCTTCCTCTACTCTGCCATATTTAATTAAATTCTCCGAATTATTCCATACAATCTTATTTGATGCACCACGCTCCCTCCTCCAATACTCATAACTCCTCTTTGCCGAACCTCCAATCCCCTGTGCCAATACCAACGATCCCAGCAAAGCTGCTGCCAACAATGGCTTCCATGCATTACGAAGCCTGAAATGGCGTTTTTTCTTCCCCTCTTGTTCTTTGCGGCGTTCGTGTGCCATAGCTAGAATTTTGTCAAATTCACCTTCCGGAGCTTTTAGCTCCTCCTGCAGCTCTGGAGATGCCTTCCATTGTGCTTCCGCAGCTTCGAATTCAGCAAGCAGCTGCTCGTCACTATAGCCGAATGCTGTTTTTAACTTCTCGTCTATGGAATTGTCAATTATGTTGTTTTTACTATTATTATCCACAGAACACCTCATTATTACAGTTTGACCGTTAGTTCCCATTCGCTTTGGGGTTGACTTTTTGGTCTTAACGTTTAGTATATTAAATATATTGATATTGGAGGCAGCACATTATGAAAAAAATCATTTTAACCGGCGGTGGTACAGCCGGCCATGTTACCCCGAATCTTGCATTGGTTCCCTCTTTGAAAGAACTGGGATATGAAATCCACTATATTGGTTCCTATCAGGGAATCGAGCGTAAGCTTATTGAAGAAGCAGGTATTCCTTATGATGGAATATCTTCCGGTAAATTACGCCGTTATTTTGATATTAAAAACTTCTCAGATCCATTTCGTGTAGTTAAAGGATATGGAGAAGCTTTAAGACTTTTAAGAAAATACAAACCGGATATTGTATTTTCTAAAGGTGGTTTCGTTGCAGTACCTGTAGTATTAGCCGCTAAGCATTATAAAATCCCTGTCATTATCCATGAATCAGATATGACACCCGGACTTGCCAACAAACTTTGTATCCCATCAGCAAAAAAAGTATGCTGTAATTTCCCGGAAACACTAAATTATCT
This sequence comes from Clostridiaceae bacterium, assembly GCA_018378255.1. Lineage (GTDB taxonomy): Bacteria > Bacillota > Clostridia > Lachnospirales > Lachnospiraceae > CHH4-2. The sequence continues at coordinate 19,888 of JAGZXV010000036.1, forward strand.
GCCTGAAGAAAAAGCTGTACTCACCGGCTCACCAATTCGCAAAGAACTATTACAAGGAGACCGTTTGTCAGGACTTCAGTACGCCCACTTGTCGGCAAATAAGCCGGTTATAATGGTCATTGGAGGAAGTCTTGGCTCCGTCACCGTAAATACAGCCGTTCGATCCATTTTAAACAAGCTATTAGAACAATTCCAGGTGATACATATCTGTGGAAAGGGCAATCTGGACGAAAGCCTGATTGGAACTTCCGGATATGTACAGTATGAATATGTTGATGCTCCGTTGAAACATCTCTTTGCAGTCGCGGATTTAGTGATATCCAGGGCCGGCGCCAATTCGATCTGCGAAATACTGGCGCTCAGAAAACCTAATATCTTAATACCTTTGTCAGCAGCTGCCAGCAGAGGTGATCAAATCCTAAATGCCAAATCCTTTGAAAAGCAGGGATTCAGCACCTTGCTGGAAGAAGAATCTCTGAATGAAGGCTCCCTTTATCAGGCAATAATAACTACCTACAATAAACGCCAGGAATACGCCGCAAATATGGAACAAAGTACATTGAATGATGCTGTCGGCACAATCATCAGTCTGATTGAATCCTATGTAACCGAAGACTAGCCGGTTCATTTAAATGTATCTCTCAACTACTTTCTGATTCTGGAAATTCTCATCCGCAAAGCCGGTTCTGATATTTCCAGGATCAGGCAGATATCTTCTATGGGCCGTTCTTCAATAAAGTACAGAGTAGCTACATCCCGCCATTCTTTCTTCATCTCCAGAATTTCTCTTCTGATTTCCATTAAAGTTTCATCTCTTGCAAGTGTATCCAAAACATCTTTTGTATTTTTATTTGCAACGATCTTCGTCTCATCAAATGGTTCTTCCGTATCCATGCTCACCATATCATAATGGGACCTTTTTCTAAATAAATCGATACATTTGTTCTTCACTATTCTGACTAGCATTGCCTTCTTCTGTTTTTCATTCCAGTCCAAAGGATACTTCAGATAATATGCTAAATAAGTTTCCTGAATCATATCGTCTATATCATCGACAGAGACACCCTGATTCTTGGCAACAGTACGTAGGATTGGTTCGAAATCTTTATACATGGTACGCAACTTCTGATCATCATCTTGTTGCATATCTTTCTCCTAAAAGTATTTATATTTTATTTCAGAGCGTCATAGAGCAGTTCAGCAATTTCCTGTAACTCCTCCGGCGCAGCACTTCCCGGATTCCAAGTAACCATAGCCGGACCACCCTCATAGCGGGGAATGATATGCATGTGAAAATGATATACGGTCTGCCCTGCCTCCGAACCATTATTCTGTACCAGATTAAAACCTGCACAGCCTAACTTTTCCTTCATAGCGGCTCCAATCTTTCCTGCCAATGGAAGTACCTTTGCCGCAAGGTCTGCGTCCAATTCACAGACATCCTTATAATGATTTTTAGGTAAAATCAAGGCATGTCCTTTAGACGCAGGACCCAAATCCAAAATAACCCTGAAGTCCTCATCTTCATAAATTGTGGAAGACGGGATATCGCCTCCTGCAATCTTACAAAAAATACAATTATCCTCTTTCATAATAACCTCCTTTCTTACATCTATATTTCATAATCACGGTCTGAGCGTGGTTTCCTGTACAATATCATAGACATCAAAATTCCGAGAATCAGTCCGGATATATGTGCCGCGTTATCCACACCGCCGCCAATAAAGCCAAAATATAATGAACACCCGATAACCATGACCAGCTGCCGCGTGCTTAAATCTTCTAATTGTCCCCGGTTTATAACCACAGCATATAAAAGGCCTCCGATGACTCCGAAGATTGCACCGGACGCTCCTGCTGAAACCACAAGTCTATATTGGCTGATATTAAACTGCATTGATATGATATTGGCACCGACTCCGCATACTATGTAAAACAGCAAATACTTAACTTTGCCAAGAGCCCGTTCCAAATTATCTCCGAGAACAAATAAAATCACCATATTATTCAAGATATGATCAATGCCAAAATGCATAAATATAGATGTAAACAGTCGGTAGTATTCTTTATATTCCACCACGTATGGGGCAAACATTGCGCCGTGTTCCACCATGAAGTTCAAATCATCCGTAGAGCCGGCTAATTCAAGATATAAAAAATAGACTACATTAACAGCAATTATCGCACCATTAACATAAGCTATGTTTCTTCTTCGCCCATTTTCCATGAAAAATCTCCTTTGTATACATCAGGTGTATTTTATCATACTATTTTCTGTTTGTTAAGTCGTTATTTTATCCAAAATTGGACAGTATCATATTTTTACGCATATATAAAACAACATATTTACTGAAAACGATATGCTGTATCAGCTATATATACTTCATCTCCAGGAGATAATTCAACACAGGCATTATTGTCGAGCAAAATCCCATTGACCACTGTGCCATTCGTAGAGTTTAAGTCAGTCAGCATATACCGTCCTTCCTGCTCATCCAAACGTACATGCAGACGGCTGACCGTATCCTTAGCTAAAACATAGTCAGCAATCCCCTCTTGTTTCCCTATTATAAATGGGTAATATTCCAGCAGAATGTCGGGTCTTTCCGGCTGCAGGCTCACTAGTTTATGAAACCCTTTTTTATTTTCAGTCTTTGCCAGTAAGACCGTATTTTCATCATTAAATGAAGATGAAAATACCGGTTTTTGCATAACATTCTCGTAAGTTTCTTCTGGTGGTTTTTCTTCAAAATCCATATGCCAGGAGTTAATTTCTAATGTTTTTTGTGAAACTTGTTCTTTCTCCGGTTCCTCCCCAGACCTTTTATTCCATGATAGCATTGTAATGGCAATAATTACGATTTCAATACCTGCAATCCACATCCATCCGGCATATAGCGCATCCCATCCGCCCCATCCATAAAGGCCGGCCAGACCTGCTGGCAGAAAGAAAAGTTGATACCATGGTTTTTGTTTCTTCTTTTTGAGAATAACGACGGGTTCTTCCTTTCCATTTTCTCCATTTTCATTCTCAGTGGCTGTTATTTCCAGGGTATCAGCCTCCTGTTCCTTCTCTGTCTCATTTCCGCCGTTTATTGGATAAAGCAGTTTCAGAAGATCTTTCATGCCATAATTTTCTTTCTGGCTCTCCTGAAACAGGCTGTAGGCCAATACAACGCTCTCTTTATCCTGATGATCCACTTTACCTAATAAATATTGAAGTAATTTTGTCAGCGCTGCCGGAAAATCGCCATGGTATCCGGGAACAAGGCAGAGCCCAAATTCTCCGGTTTCAGGATCTGTATAAATATATTCCGGATCCATAAGTATCTGCTCCTCACTCAGCAAATACGCATCTATTTTTTCTAAAACCTGACTGATACCTAAAATTAAACGGCTGATTTCGGCAGACTTAACATTCTTACTGCTTAAAAGCCGTTTAAGCGGCTGGCGGGAGGTTATCTCATAATAATACTGCTTTTCGTTATCTGTCAGCTTAACCCTGAATTTAAGCAAACCTTCTATATGATTTCCAGCCAGCATCTTTTCCGCGTATCCGCTTTGATCCCCCTCCCCTTTTATAATCATATAATTATGTTTCATTTCCCGCTTATAAGTGATCTCCATCTCTGACTCCTACTCCACAATGAGGCTGATCATCCTGATGAACTCTTCCGGCTCATAAAGACCCTTTTCCAACTGAACAGCCCTCTTCTTTCCCTGGTATTGTCCGCTCACCTTATTGCCGCTTTCGGATACCTGAATCCGGTATTCGGGGACTGATAATGAGGAATTATCTCTGTGGTATCTCTTATACTCCACCGTTTCATGGAGTTTCATAATTCCTACCGTATCGTTTCTCCATTGAAAAGCTGTCTGCATCAATATACATAGAGTTGTGAGCACAATTCCCATCACAGCGGCCGCTTCCACCATATAACTGCCTTTTAATCTCATAAACATACCATCCAGATCCCCGCAGGAAGTAAAAACGGTAGAAAAGGAACCGTCCTGCCCCGGAGATTCCGGTTGGCGAAAATCCCTGCCGTAATTATTATAAAGCTGAACATACTGCAGAAAAGCAGACCATATAAAAGTAAGAGACAGTTATCAATGACCGGAAGGTATAAACCGGAAACCAGAAAGAATATACCGTCTCCTTCACCTACAGCCCCCCGTGACAGCATTCCAATTCCCAATAGGATCAGTCCGATTCCGGCGCTGAATATCATATCCAGGCTGATTCCCTTCCTAATTAATAATGCCGCGATGCCAAATACAATGAAAACCCATAAAGAGACGCTCTTCATACGCAGATCCTGCCATGCCGCAATACACCAAAAAAGTATAAACACAATGATTCTGATCTTCAATTTTATATTCCTCCATTTCCTCCTGAACAATAAGAACAGGCGCCAAGGTATTCCACTTCAGACAGCCTGACTTCCTGTACATAAGCGATAATCGAACTGCAGCCAGGATCAGAGTGGTATTTATCACCGTTTGGCATTATGTATACAACACCTTTACTGCCGGAACTTTTACATCGGCTGCAGGCATGATAGATGCCGCCTCCGGCGTTGCGCAAACCGCCAACCTCTTCCACGGAAACAGCTTTTAAATCATTATAGAGGTAATGGCAATAGCGGTTCCGATGATATCTGGTTGCATATTTTCCAATATAAACAAATTCACTGATGGCTTCTTCTTCTCCGTCCCCATTTCCCTTACCTCCAGCTCTCCCAATCCATGCGCGCCTGCGGCAGCGGCACATCTGCGGAATACTTTTTAATCCAAATATAGAAAAGGGCAGGCGGACATGATATCGAAGTATTAAATCGATATCGTCATCTCCATTCATAATCTCTGATTCTGCCAGGCTCAAATCCTCTACAGGATATCCGCCACTTCGGCGGTTCAAATCAAAGGAGATACCTGCCAGCACAGCCGCCTTTTCAGCAAATCCATGTACGTATTCATCTTTCCACGACTGGCCGCTTTCCGATATTTCCTTACCTTGTTCCATGCGGTAAGTTACATAGGCGTACCGGGCTGCATCCTCTCCGGCAGCTTCCAGAGCGGCCTGCATCTGCCTATGAATATCCATCATCTTCATGGGCGCCAAAAGAGAGATCATAAAGAATAGAAATAAGCTCAGGGCACAGGCAGCTTCCACACTCATGGAAGCCTTCCTGCGGGAGGTGAAGGATAATACCCTTTTTCCCAGAGCGGATTTGAATTTCGCGGGCATTCGTACTTGGAGAGTTACGTTGATTTTTTTAATTTTTCGCATTATTTTACAGAGCTCTGGAAAAAAGGGCATTATCCTTCACCTCCTATTAATATGATTTCCCGGTATTGGCCCACATCTCGTAACTGCTTTCCTTCCCAGCCAAGTTATCCACCAGGCTCAGGGAAAAGAAACTGTGTTTTCCACAGACACTGCAGTTTATATCCACCATATAAACTGTATGATCAAGATCAAAATCAGGCTGTTTTCTCGATATATTGGACTGAATCATATCCATCAGCCGGTAATACTTTAACGTCGGATTCATAGGCAGAAGCAGAAGTTTTAAATATCCCTGATAAGAAAATCCTTTTTGCGGCAACTCACAATCCGGCATTTCTGTTTTTTCTCCCAAACGCAGAAGCCCTTCTAAATCCAGTTTCCAATCTTTAGCTGACTTTAATACCGGGATCTTACCTCCCTGCAGCAGAATTCTTAAATCCATGATACCTTCGCCCAAGGCCCAGACACCCATTATAAAAACTGCCAGTACAAAAGCTAAAGGAGCCAGCCCCACCGAACCAGCGATCACCGATGCAAGCCCCCGCGCCTCTTCTTTTTTCTGCGGATCAGATAAAATATGAATCAGGTTCAAACCGGTTCTGACCGCCAGCAGTTCTGACACAGTCTGCGACAGATTTTCCCGGTCTGAATCCTTTCCGGAAATCAGATATTCCATTTCATAATATGTATTTTTATCAGTCTCGCTAAGTACGTCTGTTAAGACCATCTGGCAGTATTGGTTTACCAGCGCTCTTTTTATCAGATCATCTCCATCCGTATTGCCGTCAGTGCTGTGAGTACGGGTTGGCCATCCGGCTGTATTCCAAACACCAGCGGATACTGTCTTTCCTTCCGGCATGATGAAACCAAGAAGCCCTGATTCAGCCATGGATATGATCTGTTCCAGCCATGCCTGTTTCTTCTTATCCGCAACTCCGGCCTTGTGAGAAAGCCCGCTTTTTTCATATTTTTGAAGATGGGCCTTTACCGGCTCCCAAAGCTCCTCCTCATCCAGTTCATCGTCATCATCCGCCGGTTCCCAATCGTTAATATACTGAATAACTTCTTCCGCTTCCTGTTTCACAGATAACGTCAATCCTGCATTGCGCTCAGACAATGAGATCAGGCCTTTTATTTCTTTTCTGCGCTCCCCATCCTCTAATATATAAGTTTCGTAGGCATGCAGCTCTTCTTCCAATGCCTGCCTGGTGAAACCGGATAAATCAGCAGTTTTTCCTTCCAAATCTAAACGGCTTATCTGTATCTCTTCCGCCAGGATATCCGCCTGCTTTTCGTACCGCTCCACCAGACCGGGCATGCGTTTTAACTCTTTTAGAAGCTTATCCGCCTGCTTTAAAAATGCCCCTCCGTCACAATTATTAAGAGCTTCAAGGCCGGCATTTTTAATTCCTTCCTGGCTGCTCAGGCTGATGCCGATCTCTTCGAGGGCCTGTTCCAGTTTCACCGCCTTTTTTGTATGGCTGTTATAAGAACTGCTGATGCTGGCTGCCGCTCCCGCCTCTTTGACTTGGTTAAGCAACTCTTCTGCATTCTCCGGCGCCACCTCAATCTGGGTAAAAATGCCGTACTTCATGTAATCCAGAATCTCATCCTGAAGATATCTGCCTCCTTCATCTGTGATATGTTTCAACTCCCGAACTTCTGCTTTGGCCCCGCTCATGGAATACCAGTTTTCTGCTTCCACATAGGATTTAAAGTAATTTTCAAACTCCGCCTCCACTTCATCTTCCGAAAAGGCCTCTAAGAGCAGCAAATGGTAGTCATCCCACAATTCCCTGTGGTATCCGGCCAAAACCGACTCCAGCGATGAATTCACTGCTGTCTGCAGATACCATCTGGCCCCGGCCGTCCTGGCTGACTCTAACAGAACGCAGACCAGACTGCAGGTGCACATCAGAATCAGGCTGAGGAATACGGTAACCTGCCCGCTTTTTCTCGTCATAATCTTCATTCTTACATCCTTTGTATCCGCCTTTTAATAGACTTGTTTGGATTGGGTGTTAATCTCTTTGAAAATGTTGTTGAGCAGGGTTGTGATCTGTTTTTTAAATATAATTACCAGCCCAATCAATACCACCAATATTTTTACTATAGTTGGGAATTATACGATATTTAAAGGTTTTTTACAGTAAACAATTTGTCTACTCTGTTTTAAGCTTAGATTAGCTAAGAAATGGATTGATTTTTATGTATTAGAGACTTTTTATAAAGGCAAGCTCTTTTCGATTTATTGCCTTTTGAAGTTTTTCATTCTGTGTACTAAGAGTTTTAACCTGCTCTTCCAATTTTTTAATTTTTCTATCCTTGAGTGATAACTCCTGGTCCATGGCCGCGTCCAAAATAACTTTTCTAGGACTAACAAACCTCATACCCTGTTGGCGCTTCATGGCGGCGTCTAAAGCCACTCTGACCTCCTCATTCTTGTAAAAAAATGCTCTGGACAATTCTGTCCGTAAAACCAATTCAGCAACTGATATTTTTTCAGCCTTTTGCTCCATATCTGCTATGGCCGTTATGGCTCGCGTTATTTTTTCTTTACTTGATTGACGGTTCAGCTCTACCATATGGTCATATTTTTTCATGCCGGTTCCCACCTCCCAATTATTTCCGTAAGAATCATATCTAGGGCCTCCCTCATTTCACGGGTTTCCTGCTCCAACACTGCGTTACTCATTTTACGGTAATATTTCACAGAACTTGTATTTGCATGTCCCAGAAGATAGGATATCGTATAATCGTCTACATGCATTTCCGTCAGCTTTCTACCGTATGTATGCCGATACAGATGTGTATTAAAACCAAAACGCTCTCCCTGATCGTCACGCAAATCCTCTCTTACTATCATAGACATTACTTGATATTGTATCATCGCATACTGAAACGGCTCATTCTGGTTTTTATCACTGCAAAAAATATATGGGGTATCTCCGTACCGTTCCTTTGTATATTCGATTGATTTTAAGATAAGCTTTGCCACATCATCGCTGATAGGTTTCTCATATTCACCTGATTTCACCGGTCTAATCGAAATAATATAGCTACCATCTTCTATCCGCAAGCATTTAGGTGATAATGTTAGGGTATCTGAAATTCTGGTTCCCAACATCTGATGTATTATGAGCGCTCTGGCTACCTGAGGATTCATTGTAACAATATGCCGATTCAGCCGAATCAACTCTGCGTCAGAATATGATTTAAATAAAGCTTTCTTCCCACGCGGGATATCTCCGCTCAAGAACAAACTATTCAATGTCGGACACTCTAACGTCTTAGCTAACACCTCCAAAACGGTTTTTAGATGGCATAATTCACTACGAAAACATTTTTTCCTCTGAATCTCTGTATTGAGGTAAAATAGATACGATTCTATATCACTTCGCCGTAAATCTTTTAAATCCTGGATCTTAGGTCTACGTTCTTTTAAAAATTTAGAAAAACGCCGCATAGCAGTCAGTTCCGTCAGCACTGTCTCCAGGCAATTATGCCTTAATTCCACATATATAGCCTGTTTTACTTCCTCCCTGATTTGTACCTGTGTAATCCTCGTAAAGTTAAGCCTCATGACATTTCGGATTGGATTTTTTTTATAAATTACCTGCTCTATTTTTTCCAAATTCCAAATATCCTTTTCATATTCCGGTCGTGGGTCTTGAGCGTCTAGGTATCTTAATATTTTTTTCAGATATAAGATAATCTCATTTTGTATCATCTTATCTTTTTGATAAAGAATCTGTGCATGTTTATAATATAGCTGGTATCCATTTTTCAATAACCACGCTTTCAAACTCTTTATCAGCACCTCCGGCTCTTTTTCTCTCATACTGGTAAGTGTCTTTTCCTTTTCCTGAAGAAACCTGCATAAAATATTGTATTGTGTGAAATCGCTCCGCATACTCGACAACTTAACTTTATTTCCTCTGTATAAAATAAATAGTCTTAGTTCTGTTCGTAGTCCCTCAGTCGGTAGCTTTTCAAGATTAAAGTAACGATTCTCTCCCATGTGTTTATTTGCTAATTGCCTCTCTGTTGCATTTTGAAAACAGGGCATATCTTTGATATAAATTTTAAGTTCTGGCCGGTTTACCATGGTATCCTCCTTTCTTCAAACTGGCCGCCAAGTTATTCTCCGGAACACCAAAATACTCTTCATTGGCATTTCTAATTTTAGTCGGCATATAATCAAGATATTGTAGTGTCATCTGTTCATTTTCATGTCCTAGATAATCACGAGCTGCTTGAATTGAAGCTCCATGGGCATATAAAAATGTTGCCACTGTATGTCGATAATCATGTGACTTAAATGCATATTCATCACAACAAATTCCAATCTCTTTCAAATGTTTTATCATCTGTTTGCTAAATGCACCGGTATGATAGGCACGTCCCTTTGCACTCTTAAAAATAAATTCGTTAGGGCCGATATGATTCTGCTTAATATAATCTCTCATGACCTTATACAGAACTGACGGTATGGGAATAGCCTTTTCAGCTCTCATTTTATACTGATATACTTTCACCCATGCGGCATTGTCATTCCAAAAATATGCATTTCCTTTTAACGTGCAGACCTCATTAATGCGAAGTCCTAAACACCATAAATTCAAAAACATAAGACGTAATACCATTGGAAACTGATTTAAGTTCTGCAAAATAGTTTTAACAATCTCCTCTGGTACACAACGCTCATGATGAATGGGTACTGTTTCCTTCATGTAATATTCAACCAGAAACGGAATATTGGAGATCCAACCTTTTATTTTTAAAAACATGAAAAACTGATGGATACATGCTAACTTTTTATTATAGGTGACCGGTAACAGTTTTTCTTCATCTAATCCTCGAAAATATTCTTCCATATCCTCGGCAGTTAAATTCACCACCACCTTTTCAGATTCCTCAATGGCCTTAACAAATTGAAGCACAAAATAATATTTATGCCGAATATTTGATAGGGCTCTATCAGTTAAACCAATTTGATATTGAATATAATCTTGTACGAGCCTTCTATTCTCCTTATTTGTTATTCCGTAAAATCTTAGCCTTAGTATCGGACTACTTGGGTTCATACGCTCTTCTGGCAAATGAAAACGTTCCATATACCATACATTGGCCCTCCAATTCGTTTCTTCCGCGTCCAGAAACAGGCGTTTTCGTATATTATCCACAACCTGCATAGATAAATCTACTTTAACTACCTTTTCTGACACAATGTTTTGGAATGCCTCAATCTGATCGAGTTCCAGTTGTTCGATATCTTCAATGCCAGTATCTACACAAAATTCATATAACCATTTTAGCGGGAGTAAGAACCTCTCTCTTCGCATATTCCCTGCCGGCTCATTGTTTATAACATACAGCAGCATATGAAAAATTTGTTTTTTCAATATGTATGGCGCCTCAATACTAAAATCCCATACAAGCTCATGCTTATCTCTTGTATAGTAAAAGGAATTTGCTATTTCATAATCGGGATAGTACAGCAGGAACAGCTTTTGCTCTTTAAATTCTAATGGTCGTTTCGGAATCACATGTAGGCTTTCGTGCCGCTTAATATCTTGGAGCTTGACACAATCCATGGCTTTAACATATTGCAACTTATTCTTTCTCGGCATTTTTATGGTTTGCTCGTACTGCTCCCTTAACTCATAATTTACTTCCGAAACAGACTTTACCTTATGGAGAATCAGGAACTTTATCAACTTACTGCTTATAGGCTGCTCTAAACCGCATTCCATAACGTCTTTTATCACATCTTGAAACTGAAGCGTCAAATCATACTCCCTGAGTTTCTTAATCGCATTCTTGTATAGATCTCTTTTGGCCTTGGCACGGATACCACACAAATCTAAGTATTTTTCAAAACTTGGAAGAATGTTTTCCTCTATCTCGCTTGGATTAAAAAGCCCTTGCTGAATTAAAAATTCTTCTAAAATAATTTTTGCATCTTCCCGAATCGTTGGGCAATCGCTTATCAGGCCCTGCAGCTGCTGAAGCGCTTGTTCCTCGTATTCCTGCCTTAAAGCAATCGGTATCATCTTATCACCTCCCTGCCTATAGCAGTTCATCCACCATGTATAAATGGCGGTTTTTCTTATAATACTCCTCACTTGCTTCAACCAATTCATTGGTCTCAATGTTTAGATAGTTGATTGTAGTTTCTAAGTTGCGGTGTCCAAGAGCCTTGCTAATAAGCGGAACGTCCCAGCCACTTTTACGCCTCTGATTTGCAAAATAATGACGCAGCATATGAGGTGTTGCCTCAATCCCTGTTTTTTTCTCCAACCTTTCTAACATGGCATAAACCGCATTTACATTTAGTGCCTCACCTGCCGTATCACCTGCAATATTGACAAACAAATAGTCGGTATCCTTTAACAACTCCCGATATTCTGATAAATAATATTGCACTATTTCAAAGGTATCTGTGGAAAGCAACGCACTACGGTATTCTGCATTTTTTGCTCGTGCTCCGTTTTCATTATCCTCTCGAAAATATACCCTTATTAGCCTCTTGTCATAGTCGATATCTTTCGTATAATTAACTCCCAGCAGTTCCCCAATCCTAAACCCAGTCTCTGCTAATAATAAAAGCAATACCAGATCTCTGTAATTGGTACATGATTGTAATAAAATCAGCAGCTGATCTTGTTCAATGCTCTTACCATGATGTCGTTCACCTTTCAAGAACCCATCAAACACCTTACTTTTTTTAGTTCCTTTAACGCCGACTCTATTTACAAAAGTAATTGTTTTATCTTTGAATATCTTTAGCTCGCCAAACTGCTCACCATATACTCCCAGAAATTCATAATATCCAAACACATCTTTTAAGTAAGTATTACAAGTATTATTGCTTGGTCCATTCTGGAACTCTTTTGAAAGATGTTTACCTGCTTTTATCCATTGTAGAAAATCAGCGAAATGCTCGTACTGTTTATCATACTTTAGATTTAATACCGCTTCTGTATCCACCCCCTTTTCCTTACAAAAATTCAAATAATAGGATAGTGAAAATGCCATTCTTCTTCTCGTATTTGGTGATCTCCGCACTCGCATTTTATGGTTAAGATACTTTGTAGGAGGAACAACTATTTGACAATCTTCACTATGTCTAATGAAATAGTATACTGCACCCCTCTCTGCTATCTTGTCTACATAATACGGTTTCAAAGTCTACCCTCCTTCCTATCACCTGACTACAGTATATACTTTATTGTGTTTTAAGTCAATACTATTTTATTGATTTATAAATCAACAAAATAGTATAATGTATTTCCTCAACAAATGTTGATGTTGACAGAGAGATTGACGTTTTCTGGCCGTCATGCTATAGTTTTCACAGGTGATTAAAATGACAAGCAACTTTGATAAAACGGCGTTTGCTTCGCTATTGAAAAAAGCGATCGGTACACGAAAACAGGCGGAATTTGCTGAAGCAGCTGGAATAAGCAAAGAGCATTTATCCCGCTTCATAAACCAAAGATTGGACGCAGCGCCATCTGCTGAGACTTTAAATCGTATTGCACAGCAAACTACTGCTGTGTCTATTTCTGATTTTTATGCCGCTGCCGGCTACATTATGGACGAATTCAGCGAAGATACTATTTCAACAAAAGAGGCCCGTGCCATTAAATTAATTAACGCAACGCTGGTTTCCGCATTAACAAAATTCAAAACCTCATGGACCATAGATTATAACTTTAAAGGCGAAGGACGCCACTTGTCCATCTGTTTTGAAAATGCCCCCTTACATCATTGGCATTTCCACTATATGGAACATAACATAGACTCGTCCATTCAGCAGCACCTGCACAAGAGCTATTTAAACCTTATTTTTAAAGACTTGGCCCCCCAGGATAAATATTCCTTCGTAACGTCATCGCCCAGTGAATATGAAGCGTATAAGCAAAAGCTGCCAAAAAACCTATTGTTAAATATTTCTGTAATTTTGGTTAAAAACGATACTTTAAGTATTGTAGAGGAGACCATGCTACAAAATAATCATGCATTGTCAAAAGAAGAGTTAATGGAATTTACTTTTTAATTGCGATCTCCTCTAAAAAATATGTAAAAGCCGGTCACTGCTGCCCGGCTTTAAATCTATAAAATCAATCCTGTTTATTTTGTATACCTTTCTTTTTAGAGTTCCCCCAGCCGGGTAACATACACGGGACCAGCAAGTCCTCACTGCACTTCTGTCATGCCTATCCAGACACAATCTGCAAGTAGCCACCCTCCATAAATGCTTATCGCTGAAATATGGGTGTTGTTTTATCTCATTCTTCTCCTGTTGCAACGCAGGCAGGTCAAGACCTCTGCTCACATTCTTCACAGGCAACGGTTTGAAATCCCCGCAGAATGATCATGGCACGAAATGGGTCTTCACCACCCTCAACCAAACTTCACTAAACTTGAGGGCGAAAATAAAATCAATCGTATATGCATGTCCTATTAAATTCCTGCCGGCCTTTTAATGACCTGCAACTATATAATAAGACATCTAGTCTAAAAACTAAACGGTGCAAACTGGAGG
>JAGZXV010000316.1 GCA_018378255.1 Clostridiaceae bacterium
GGGTGGGGACCACGTTTACCGTAACCCTTCCAAAAACCTCTGAACCTAAAATTCCCGATAATGAAACATGTTAGTCCCGAGGCCGAAAGCGGCCGCGTCTTTTAAGCGGATTTTCAAACGCAGCCGGGTGTAAAATATGCTTAATTTAATAGGATTTCATCCATAATTTTCTATGTTTTGACAGGTTTTTTATAGCTGAAAATGGCATATAATTAATATCATGGAACACTTTCTTAACGTTTTATTAACACTATTGTGATATCTTTTCGGGTGTGATATAATCCGAAAAAAGTGAAAGGTTGTGAGCTCATGAAAAACCTGATAAGAAAATATAAGCATGTTTGGATCCTCAGTTATGCCTTTCTTTATCTTCCATGGTTTTTGTATCTGGAACGCACTGTTACACGTAATTATTATGTGATGCACGTTGCGCTGGACGATTTGATTCCTTTCAGCGAATACTTTATCATTCCGTATCTGCTGTGGTTTTTATATGTATCCGGAGCGATCCTGTACTTTTTCTTCACTAACAAACAGGACTACTACCGGCTGTGTATCTTCTTATTCACCGGCATGACCATCAGTCTCCTAATCTGTACCATATTTGAAAATGGAACGGATTTAAGGCCGATTATAGATCCGGGCAAGAATTTTTGTTCCTGGCTGGTATCCGTGCTCCATTCAGCCGATACCTCCACCAATGTCTTTCCGAGCATCCATGCCTATAATTCCATAGGCGTCCATATTGCAGTCATGCACAGCGAAGCATTGAAAAAATACCGTGTCATCCGGTGGGGATCCTTTATTTTGATGATTCTGATCTGCCTTTCCACCGTTTATTTAAAACAGCATTCCGTTGTGGATGTGGCAGGTTCCTTGATTATGGCTTATATCATATACCCGCTGGTTTACGGTACTGATTATGCAGCAAACAGAAAAAAAGTTACCCAGAAAGCCCTTGGATAATCGATTATTCCGACAACTTAACAAAAAGACTGATCCCGTTTGCAGCCGGATCAGTCTTTTTTTCACTTATATTAAATTTGTTTCTGTTAATTAAAGCCGAAGAATTTCTGTGTAATCTTATATCCGGCAATGGATACCTGCCTTCCGCTTTTTCCCGGCAGATTCATTCCCTGCCCCAGGAAGCCCCAGCGGAGTCTCAGATAAAGCCGCATGTTCTTCTGCTTCAAATGCATCCATAATTCCTTTTTCTTCTGTAAATTTTCCTCCGTACCTGATTTAATGGCCAGTATGGAGGAAACCACCATCATAATCTCCAGATATTTAATCATATATCCCCTGAGTTTCCTGTTTTGTAACTTGGTCACATCATAATAATCCAGCATCAGCTTTGTCACACGGATCTGCTGGTCAATTCTTCCGATCATCACGGTTTCGTTGACCGACTGGTCCTCTCTTCCTATATAATACCGGTAAAAATTCACATCCAGATAATACATGGTCTTAACAAACGGCAAAGGCTGGTACACAAAGATATTATCCACGTAAAAGGTATGCTTTGGAAGTTCCAGGCCGCATTGAAACAGCAGCTCTGTTCTGTAAATAACGGAATGCATCAGAATATACTGGCCTGTCATGAATATCTTCACATCATCCCAAGTGATCAGCTCATTCTTAGGAAGGGCTGTTTTATAGTTCATAACCCGTTTCCGTTTTGCGCCCTCTTTCTCGTATACGAAATTACAGATCAGCATATCCAGGGTTTCATTCCCATAGACAAAACGGCGCAGGGTGGACAATACCTGTTTAAAGGCTTCTTCATTGACCCAGTCATCACTGTCAACCACCTTGTAATAAATTCCCGTAGCATTGCGAAGACCTGTGTTGACGGCTTCTCCATGTCCTCCATTCTCCTGATGGACCGCACGGCAAATCGTGGGATAATTTTGGGCATACTCATCTGCTATCTGAGCCGTGTGGTCTTTGGTCGAACCGTCGTCCACGATTATGATTTCAACTTCTTCGCCTCCGGTCAGCAGCGTATCGATACAATGTCTCATATAGGCTTCTGAATTATAGCACGGTATTGCTACAGAAAGTAATTTCACAGCGAATCCTCCTTATGTTTCGATCATTATAATCAAGCGCCCTCCAGGCGCCTTCTGCGAGGCAGGCATCCGATTCTACATATATTATTCTTTTGCGCACCTCTGCACTTTAAAGTTTTCCCTTATTTTTCCTATTATAACATGGAATTTTTGTTTTTATATAAAAAATTTCTTAAACTATCCCTTTTTAAGTAATTGTTGCAATTTTGCCTGGCAAATACTATAATAAACTTATATTTTTCTCCCTAAAAATACGCAATAGGGGTAAATAACTCGTACAGAAAAGAGGTAATCGTTATGGCTAAAAAGAGAATTGTTATGGCATTGGGCCACAATGCCTTGGGCACCAATCTTCCGGAGCAGAAGGAAGCCGTTGTCAAAACGGCGAAAGTGATCTCCGACTTCATTCAGGAAGGCTGGCAGGTAGCCATTGTTCATAGTAATGCACCACAGGTTGGTATGATTCATACCGCCATGAATGAGTTCGGCAAACAGCACGAAGGATATACCAATGCCCCCATGTCCGTATGTTCCGCTATGAGCCAGGGTTATATCGGCTATGACCTGCAAAACGGCATCCGGTCCGCTCTGATCAAACGCGGAATTTACAAACCAGTCTCCACCGTTTTAACACAGGTCATGGTGGATCCCTATGATGAAGCATTTTATACTCCTGTAAAAGTTGTGGGACGGATCATGACAAAAGAAGAGGCGGAAGAAGAAGATGCCAAAGGCAATTCTGTTGTGGAAGTAGAAGGCGGATACAGAAGAATCGTTGCTGCCCCTCATCCGGTTTCCATCGTTGAAATCGATGCAATCAAGGCGCTTCTGGATGCCGATCAGATCGTTATCTGCTGCGGCGGCGGCGGAATTCCCGTCATGGAACAGGGCGCAAACTTAAAAGGTGCCAGCGCGGTCATTGAAAAAGACCTTGCCAGCGGCCTGCTGGCCAAAGAGGTCGATGCCGACGTCCTGATGATAGTCACCAGCGTAGACAACGTCACCTTAAACTACGGCAAGTCAAACGAAGAACCGATCAGCCGTATGTCCGTGGAAGAAGCTCAGAAATACATCGAAGAAGGCCACTTCGAATTCGCTTCTATGCTTCCTAAAGTCCAGGCTTCCATCGATTTCATCCGCGCCGGAAAAGGACGCAGTGCGGTGATCACTTCGCTGGAGAGAGCAAAGGATAGTTTAGCCGGGAAGGCGGGAACTACGATAGAATAGATATGAGCTCGCCAATAAGTTAGTAAAAAATATAAAATTTTATGCTGCCCGGATATAATTGGGCAGCTTTTCTATTACACTAATAGTTCTGTATGATATTCCATAGGAGGGCATAATTTCGAGCCTACGTTGTGTTACTGTCACGCACCAAGGAGATCGGCAACACCCATATTCCAAGTATGGACCATTATATTTACTAAATAGGAAGGCTCATTATATTTATTCCAATAATCAATGATAAAAACAGTATCCGAGATAAATCATCGGCATTTTCCGCATTCTCCCTCATTTATTTAGTCAATTATTTTGATATAGGTCAATTTCCATTGCTTTTCCAAAACACATTGATGTATACTGAAGTCATTAAAGAGATGTATTGGGAAAGGAGAATCATTTGTTATGTCTTTAGGTATTATCAAAACAAAATCAGGTATGCTGGAGGGGGTACCTGTTG
>JAGZXV010000037.1 GCA_018378255.1 Clostridiaceae bacterium
ATGACCCAGGGCCTGTCTGAGTGCATATCTGAGAAATCCCGGTCACGGATTTTGGTAAACAGGTTAAAAACATCGTCTTGTATTTCATTTCCTATCTTCTTTGCAGCAAATTCGCTGTTTCCTGTTCCGGAAAAATATAAAATCATAGATAAATCCTCCTTTTAAATGATATAGACAATATGATAATCAGGAAAGGCGGCTGATACTGTCATAAATGAGATAAATCAGGTCAGCAATGCTTTTCCACTGAGTTCCGTCCAAGGCAATATAATAATAATTTCTGGTACCCTCTTTTCTCATCATCACAATGCCTGCTTCTTTTAAAATCTGCAGATGATGGGAAACGGAAGGCCTTGTCAAATGTGTTTTTTCTGCAATTTCTCCAACCCGGATGCCGGACAAATCACTTTCCAGAAGCACCAGCAGAATCAACTGCCTTGTTTCATCACCGATGGCGGTAAAGGCATGTCTGCACTCCTGAAAACCGCTTTTGATTTTCTCTATTCTCTCTTCACATTCCTTCTCCATAACGGCTCCTCCTCATTTTTCCACCTCTGAACGCTTTCGTTAAAGTACATGAACCATTATAGCAAAACGTCAAAAGAAAACAACATTGGTAAAGAAAGACGTTACCATTGAGTTTATTATCGGCTTTTATTGTAATAATTACCAAAAAAGAAATCATTAATTTATGCATTTCTACAGAAACAGGCTTTTTTTATAAAATGATCTTGACAGATTTGCATAATATGATATTATGAATATAACGATTATGACGTCTATGACGTTCAAGATGACATAGATGTCGCATGATACAGTAAAACGATTAAGGGGAAAGAAGGGAGAAGCATATGAACAAAATTATTCTGGCTTCCCATGGCGGATTATCTGCCGGGATGAAAGATACGGTTCAGATGGTATTTGGGGATTTGCCTGGTCTTTACGCGCTGGCGACTACCCGGGATGAGACGGAAAGCATTGTGACAGCCGCCCGCCGTCTGCTGGACAGCTTTGATAAGACAGATAAGGTGTACATACTGACAGACGTGCTGGGAGGAAGCGTTAACAACGATATGATGACGCTTTTGGGGGATTACCCGGATCTGGTAATTATCTGCGGAATGAACTTAAGCCTGGTGCTGACGCTGGCTGTGGCAGGAGAATCTCTTTCAGCAGAAGACCTGGAGAACATGATTTCACAGGCAAGGGAACAAATTGTTAATTGTACGGAAATGCTGCATCAGGCAGCCCAAGAAGAAGAGGAGGATGACTTATGATAAAACTGGTACGTTTGGATTATCGTCTGCTGCACGGGCAGGTAGTATTTTCATGGTGCAGTTATGTTGGGGCACAGCGGATTATTGTGGTGGATGACGATGCTGCATCTGATGAACTGAAAAAGGCGGCTCTTTCTTTAAGCAAACCGGCCGGGGTCCGGCTCAACATCTTTTCCCTGGCGACTACGCTTTCTAAGATGCCTAAGGTTGAGACGCTGAATGAAAACATCATGATGATTTTTGGAAATACCAAAACGCTGCGCGCGTTCTGTGAAGCGTACCCTAAGATCAAGGAGATCAATTACGGAGGCCTGTCCAATAAGGCGGGGGCAAAGCAGTACGCAAGCGCCATCTTCATGACGGAGAGCGAGGCTGAAGATACGCGTAAACTGGTTGATATGGGAATCAAGCTCTATGTCCAGCAGACGCCAAGTTTGAAGGTAGAGCCGCTGAACTTATAAGCAGTTAAAGAATGAGGAGGAGTTAAATTATGTTGGGTACATCCATTATCCTGGGCCTGGTCGGCGTGTTCTGCATCCTGGATTCAAGGCTTTTGGGACGTCTGAACCTGGAACGGCCCCTGATTACCAGTACGATTGTAGGGCTGGTGCTGGGAGACCTGCCTACAGGACTTGCGGTAGGCGCATCCATGGAACTTATGAGTCTGGGTTTGGTAAATATCGGAGCGGCGGCGCCGCCGGATATGAACATGGCGGCCATTATTACCGCAGCATTCGCAATCCTGACGGATGCGACCATGGAAACAGCCCTCGCCCTTGCGGTGCCCATCGCTTTGCTGGGGCAGGCGATCGGAGTGCTGGGACGAATCTTGCTGGCAAACTTAACCCATGTGGCGGACAGCGCGATCAGCCAGGGGAAATTTAAGCGGGCATGCCAGATGCATATTCTTTGGGGCACATTGTTATATTCACTGATGTATTTTGTACCGATATTCCTTGCGGTTTATGCAGGTACCGATGTTGTGCAGGCTATTGTCAGCGTGATTCCCGGATGGCTGACAGAGGGCCTGAACCTGGGAACCAAATTCCTTACCGCTTACGGTATTGCGTTACTTATGTCAACTATGTTAAACAAGGATCTTACGGTTTATTTCTTCCTGGGATTTTTCCTGGTGGGCTACCTGGGCCTGAACATTACGGCAATTGCAATTTTTGCTGTGATTACTGCCATTGTTTTAAGCGGCCTCAAGTTCAAAGGCGGCGGTGGTGGAACTGCTGCGAAAGCGGCTGATGACCTGGATGACTATGACCCGCTGGAAGATGATGATCCGCTGGAAGCGTAAGGAGGAGAAGATATGAGCAATTCGAATGCTGCGCCTGAAAAGCGCTCCAATTTTAAGAAATATCTGCAGTTTTTCTGGCGGTCCTGGGCGATTCAGGCATCCTGGAACTATGAGCGTCAGATGAACATGGGATTTTTATATGGCATCGCCCCTACATTGGATGAATTATATCCCAATGATCAGGATCCTGTTCAGGTTGAACAGAAAAAAGAAGCTTATGAACGCCATATGGCATTTTATAACTGTACCCCACAGACCAGCGCCTTTGTTCTTGGTCTGGCATCATCCATGGAAGAACAGTACGCTGCTGACCGGGATAACTTTAACCCGGATACGATCAATGCGGTTAAGACATCCCTTATGGGGCCTCTTTCCGGAGTAGGCGATTCCTTTTTCCAGGGTACGGTCCGTGTTATTGCATTTGGACTGGGAATTTCGCTTGCACAGCAGGGAAGCATCCTGGGTCCGATTCTGGCAATCCTGATTTCCCTGATTCCGTCCTGGTTTGTCACCTGGTTCGGAGGAAAGCTGGGTTATACCATGGGAAGCCGATATCTGACCAAACTCCAGAGCGGCAATCTGATGGATCAGCTGATGTATGTCTGCGGAGTTGTGGGACTTATGGTAATCGGCGCAATGGTGGCAAGTATGGTTGGTATCACGACGCCGATCGCATTTGAAAGCACAGGACTTGTTTTACAGGATATTGTGGATGGCATACTTCCACAGGCCCTCAGCCTGGCTGTAACCCTGGCCATGTATGGCTTGATCCGGAAACGGGTATCTACGGGATGGCTTTTGTTAATCTGTATTATAGGCGGTATCATTATCAACGCGCTGGGCGTACTGGCGTAAGAAAACATATAAATATTTATTATTTAGGAGGAGATTATTATGTACAATATCAATCTGAACCAGGTTAAGGACATCGTTTCTGACATTTTAAGCAGACACACGGTTGAAAATGTAGCGTTCGTGGGCTGCGGCGCATCCAAAAGCGAGCTGTATCCGGCAAAATACTTTCTTGCCAATGCAAGCAAAAAGCTGAGAGTGGCTCATTATACTGCCAATGAATTCAACTATGATACACCGGACTGGCTGGGTGACACTACCGTTATTATCAGTGCATCTCTTGGAGGAAGCACACCTGAGACAGTAAAAGCCAATGCAGTGGCTAAAGCTGCCGGCGCAACCGTTGTCAGCGTGACACATGCGGCAGGTTCTGCTCTGACCGTAGATGCGGACTACAGCATTATTCATGGATTTGAAGCAAACTATGCTGCAAAACTTGAAAAAATGGGCTACGTGATGGCTCTTGCCCTGGAACTTTTACAGCAGACAGAGGGTTATGATAAATATGACAAGATGGTTGACGGATTTGACAAGGTATTTGAACTGGCTGAGAAGAGCGCCCAGGCGGCTAAGAAGGCTGCAAAGGAATTTGCAGAAGCATACAAAGACGCTCCGGTTATCTATGTGATGTCCAGCGGCGCCAGCGCAGAGGTTGCATATTCCACCTCCATCTGCTTAATGATGGAAATGCAGTGGATCAACTCCGGCAGCTTCCATTCAGGAGAATTCTTCCACGGACCATTTGAGATCACTGAGAAAGACGTGCCTTTTGTACTGCTGATGAATGATGGAAAGACACGTGCCATCGATTCCCGCGCCCTGACTTTCCTGGAGAGATTCGACGCGCTGACAACCGTGGTGGATGCGAAAGATTACGGCCTGTCTTCAGAAATCAGCGGTGATGTGGCTACTTACTTCAACCCATTGTTACATACGGCTGTGTTCCGCGTTTATGCTGAGGAACTGTCTTATGTCCGCCAGCATCCGCTGACAAAACGCCGCTATATGTGGAAACTGGAATATTAATGTAACTGTTTTGATAGATTTTAGGCGGACGGCAGAAATGCCGTTCGCCGCGTCTGCATGAGGCATCCTGTCAGTGGATGTTCTGCACATGATAAGAGTTTTTTAGAGCTTGAGGGGAGATATTATGATAGAGGGCATCATATTTGATATGGACGGAGTGCTGGCGGATACGGAGCATTTTTATCAGCAGAGGCGGGAGGAATATCTGCGGGAAAAAAATTATGTGCGCAGTGAGAAGACGGATTTTGTGGGATCCAACGAAAAGGCCATATGGGAGGCCATTGTTCCCGATGATCCGGCGCTGCGGCGTCAGATGATGCTGGAGTACCGGGAATACCGGAAAGCTCATCCTGAACCTTATGAAAGGCTGGTTGATCCCCAGGTAAAACCGTTATTCGAGGAATTAAAACAGAGGGGAGTTTTAATCGGCATCGCGTCATCCTCCGACAGGGAATCGATAGAAGCTATGATGAAAGCCGGGGGAGTGGCCGGTTTGGTTGACTATTATATCAGCGGAGTGGACTGCGATAACCATAAACCCCATCCGGAGATTTATTTAAAGGCCCTGGATGGCCTGGGGCTGAACGTTGAGAATTCCTTTGCGGTGGAAGATTCTTCTACGGGGATTGAAGCGGCTTTAAACGCGGGGCTGCGGGTATTGGCGCTGAAGCCGCGGCATGGTGAAAAGATAGACCAGAGCCGGGCTACAGAGGTGATTGGGCAGCTGAAGGATGTGGAGATTTATATTTAAGCTATTGGCGGGAGTGACGCCGTGAATCCAGGGATCGGGGGGCAGACAGCCGGTTGGACTGGGGGACTGAGGAGTTGCCTTCTCCAGGGATGTGATTTCAGGCCCGCATAAGGCCGCGGCACGGTTCGCGGTTTCAGCTCATGGTTCCGGCCGGGGCAGTTCTAGGGTGGAAATGAAGGAAAATGAAGGGTACCGAGAGCATTCATTGAGAATTTCTGAAGAAATTCTCAATTCAGGCCCTCTAAATCGCTGACTTTGTGGTCAGCGATTTCCCCTCCATTTCCCTTCTTTTCCACCCAAGAACTGCCGACGGCCAGAACAAATCGCTGAAACCGCGAACCGTGCCGCGGCCTTATGCGGGCCTGAAATCACATCCCTGGAGAAACCAACTCCCCAGTCCCCCAGTCCAACCGGCTGTCTGCCCCCCGATCCCTGGATTCACGGCTGTATATTTCTTAATGGGTTATCAGTCATATATAAATTTTATATTGTTTGCATCAAAGTATACCAAATCACATTTGCTGTCGTGTCGTATGGTTCTGAGTTTTGTTGGATAGAATAGGGTTTCGCTTTTCTGAAAATCTCCATATTCAAGAGGCTATTTCGCATAGTCCGCACTTCCGTTGCTGCCTATTCTGGCACGCTGTTCTGTTTGAAGGGATTGGACAAAATCTTGCTCGTTGAAGGTAAATATACCGCGCCCTGTGATACCCTTGTAGGATATAGACGCTTTTGCATGGCCGCCGCCTCCCGCTTCCCTGCGTAACATTCACCAATTAGTATCCAAAGCCACTTATTTTCATTTATTTTTACATCCCCCTCTATTGGTTTATCCATGTAGTTTTAATGCCCCCTGTGGTAAGATAAAATTATCTAAGAGACCGTGTGACAAAGGAGGGCATGTTTTATGAAAAAAAGTAAAAGAATAATTGCACTGGCACTGGTATCGGCTATGGCGGCAGCAAGTCTTGCCGCATGTTCCGGGTCATCTAAGAATGCGTCGGAGGCGCCAACCACTGCTGCGCCTGCCGAAACAACCGCCAAAGCTACGGAAGAGACGAAAGCGGCTGAGGAGACTAAGGCGCCGGAGACGACAGAAGCAGAAAAGAAGGAAGGGGAATGGGAGTATAAAGAAGCAACCCTGTCCCTGCTGATCGACAACAATGTATCCTTAGACGGACTTAATGCAGTTTGTGAACTGGCAAAAGAAAAACTGGGAATTACCATTGAGATCGAGTACAAGGTGGACGACAGCGTGCTGAAGACAAGGCTGGCATCCGGGGAAATGACTGATCTTCTGGTTTACAATTCAGGATCTCTTCTGGATGCGTTAAACCCGGCTGAATATTTTATCGACCTGACCGATCAGCCGTTTATTGAAAAGTATGATGATACCTATAAGGATTCCGTTACGGTGAATGGTGTTGTATACGGTGTTCCGTTTGCTTCCACCCAGGCCGGTGCGGTGATGTACTACAAACCGATTTATGAAGAACTGGGGTTGGAAGTTCCCCATACATGGGCTGACTTCATCGCCAACTGTGAGAAGATCAAAGAGGCGGGCCATACTGCTTATATCAGTTCCACCGCTAAGAAGTCCATGACACAGGTATTATTCCTGGGTGATCATTATAATGTGGCATCTGCAAATCCTGATTTCGTAAGCGAATTTGAAAAAGGAAACGCAAAATATGCCACTGATCCGGCAGCGTTAAAGAGCTGGGAAAAATACGAAGACGTCATTCCATTTTTACAGGAAGGGCACACAGCCACCACCTATGATGAAGCCTGCGATATGCTGGCTGACGGAGAAGGCGCCCACTGGATCAGTTTGACCCAGGCCTTATCCAATATTTACTCCCTGTATGGTGAGGAAGCTGTTAATAAAATTGGTGTATTCGGAGTTCCCGGGGATAATGCAGACGATCACGGTTTAACCGTCTGGATGCCCAATTCCCTTTACGGAAGTCTGAATTCTGAGAAAAAAGATGATATCCTCAGATTTATGGAATTCTATATTTCTGACGAAGCGTTAAATGCTTATGCAGGCGCGATCCTTCCTGACGGACCTTACTGCATCAAAGGATATTCACTTCCTGAGAATTCATATGACGGCGTAAAGAACGACATGCAGGCATATTTTGACAACAACAAGACAAAAGTTGCTATGGAATTCCAGACCGCTGTTAAAGGAGCTAATTGTTCTACAATCACCCAGTCGTTGATTTCCGGCCTGACCACCGGTAAAGATGCGGCGGCTGAATATGATGAAGACTGCAAACTGCAGGCATTGCAGCTGGGGCTTGACTGGAAGTAACAGATAATAAAAAGACTGCCTGGAAGGTATTTGCAGGCAGTCTTTTTCTGCCTTACGGCGGCAAAATACATGGGGTTAAAATGAGCCGCCGCCCCGGGCGCAATTCTTATTGGAAAGCAGGTGAAAGGATTTGAAACAGAAAAAAAGGTATTCAGGATGGTTTCTTGCACCTACGTTAGTTGTTTTTACGGGACTTTTTATCATTCCTCTGGTGATTTCATTTTATTTCAGCCTCACGGTTTGGAGTTTTACCGATGTGACATTTGTAGGGCTTGAAAATTTCAGATTGTTTATGAAGGATAAGGCGTTGAGCCACAGCCTTGTCAACACGTTTATTTACTCATTTTCCACCTGTGGGATTAAGGTGGTTTTAGGTTTTTTGCTGGCGGTTTACCTTACAGGCAATATTAAGCTGAAGAGGACCCTGAGATCAGTGGTATTTTTCCCTCATCTGGTCAGTTCGGTCGCGGTGGGGATTACGTTCAGCGCATTGATGCATCCGTCCAGAGGGCTGATCAACCAGGTGATCAGGTTTTTCGGCGGCAGCAGCATCAACTGGCTGGGAAACCCGGATATCGCGCTGTACTCCATAATCGGAACCGATGTGTGGAAGGGGCTTGGTGTGGCGACGGTTATCTTCATATCCGGCATTCAGGCCATTGACCGCACTTACTACGAGGCGGCGGAGGTGGACGGGGCCAAAGGTTCCCAGCTTCTCAGATATATCACCATGCCGTTATGCCGCCCGGCCATGAATTCCGTTATCATTCTGGCGCTTGTGACCGGAATGAAGACGTTCGACCTCATTAAAGCCATGACAGAGGGAGGGCCGGGTACGGCCACAGAGGTAATCGCCCTTTCTGTTTATAAACAGTTTGCGGCCGGATATTATGGACTGTCCACAGCCGGAAACGTGATCATGCTGGTTGTGATCGGCTTGATCGCATATCCATTGCAGAAGTTCTTAATAAGCCGGGAAGAATAGGTGGTGAATAAAATGAAAAAGAAAAATGTAAAATGCCTCATCGCCACATCGGCAGGCGTCATAACCGGATTTTTTATCTTCGTCATTCCCTTCCTGTTCATGCTGGTCAACTCCTTAAAGGACAGGAAATCGGCGAATAAACTGAGCATTTCCCTCCCGGAATCCCTGCATTTTGAGAATTTTATAGAAGTGATACAGGAACAAAACTATATGCTGATCCGGGCCTATAAAAACAGCTTTATCCTGGCGGTCTGCTCCATTTTGCTGCTGATCATATTTTCATCCATGTCGGGCTATGTGCTTCAAAGGAGGAGCGATAAAAAGATGACGGCAGCGAGTTCGCTGATATTAATCGGACTTATGGTGCCGCCTGCGATTATGCCTACGATCTGGATTCTCCAGAGTTTAGGGCTTTATAAAACCATGGTGGGAATGGTTTTGATTGAGGTAGCCCTTCATACGCCGTTTACCGTCATGCTTTACCGGGGATTTATGTCTTCGATTCCCATTGAACTGGAGGACGCCAGCTATATTGACGGGTGTTCCCAGTGGAAAACGTTCTGGACGGTGGTATTTCCGCTGCTGAAACCGGTCAGCGCTACGGTCAGCATACTGAATCTGGTTTCGGTTTTTAACGATTTCATGAACCCTCTTTATTTTCTGCCGGGGACGAAGAATGTGACGCTGCAGCTGACGTTATACAGCTTTATCGGGCAGTTTTCCAGCTCTTATAACCTGTTATTTGCAGATGTTATCCTGATTGTATTGCCTATGCTGATAATATTCTTTATACTGAATGATAAGATAGTGGACGGCATGACGGCAGGAGCTGTGAAAGGATAACAGAGGGCAGGTGGAGATATGAGGTTTCAGAAAAAAATATTGTTGAATTATGTGGCGCTTCTGTGTATCTCCGTGATGGTCATATGTATTTTGTATTACCACTCTTCGAAAAAACGGTATGTTGCGGAAGAATATTCATATCTCACCACCTTGACAGGGCAGATGATGAAACAGCTGGAGCTGGAATACAGCTCCATGCAGGAGGCCACGGAATCCCTTTTATCCGATCCTGCGATTCTGGATAATCTTAAGATTCTGTCCACTGTTTTAAACGATAACACCTATCGGCTTGACGCGAAAAAGAATATCAATATCCGCCTCAATACCTACCATATTGTGAAAAATTATTACCGTGTCCTCATCTATAATGAGCAGGGAGATTTGTTTGCCAGCTACGATTTTGACAACAGGAAGATCCGGGAATCCATTCCCGGAGAACAGCGGGGATGGATACGTGAGGCTACGGGGATCAGAGGGAAAACCATGCTGATCCCGCCCCATACGGATCCCTGGGGGTTAAAATACCAGCCCGATGTATATGGAATCATCCGCGAAATCCTGGGTTATAAGCTGGGGTATCTGGAAGTCCAGCAGACGGCGGAATCTTTAAACAGAATATTCGATATCTATGACGAAAATATCCGGGTAACTGCTGTTTTTGATGGCGGGAAGTTTCTGTATGGGGATGAAAATGCCCAGGGGGCAGAATTTTACCGGAAAATGGGCATGGAGAAGAATAATGGGATCATAAAAGCGAAGAATCCGGAAACCGGGAAATATGAGATCATTTCATCCGTATATTCAGACTTAACAGGAGTTACAATTCTGCTTTCTGAGAACCAGGAGGTCATTTTAAAAAAGATGTCCGGTTTTTTATGGATGGCATTTTGGATTATTCTGTTGTTTACCGGATTATTTGTATTTTTTATTATCCGGGTATCGGTCAATATGGCCCGGCCCATCAATGAACTGCGCAGGCAGATGGAACAGGCCAGTTTTGATAACATGGAAGAAGGGATTCATATTGAAAACAGTGTGGACGAAATCCGGGCGCTGACCGATGCCTATGAGCGCCTTTTAAAGCGTCTGAAGGAATCGTTAACCAATGAAAAGAACCTCTCTTATCTGCAGCTCCAGGCCAGCTATGATCTGCTCCAGGCCCAGATTAACCCTCATTTTTTCCATAATGTGCTGAATGTGATTTCATCCAGAGGGCTGATTCTAGGGGACGAATCCATTTGTGATATCTGTGACAGCTTATCGGGAATGCTCCGATACGCTACGGGCAATAAGATGCGGTATGCATCCATTGCGGATGAGCTGGATTATTTAAACCAATACCTGTATCTCATGAAACTCAGATATCAGCATAAGATTGAGTACAGGATTGATGTTGAGGATGATTTAAAAGGCCAGATGGTACCGAAAATCGTATTCCAGCAGATCGTGGAAAACTCCATCAAACATGGATTTAACGGCAGCGTTGAAGTCATGAAAGTCACTGTGACTGGAAGGTGCTCTGACGAAGGGGACCGGTGGATTATGGAGTTTAGGGATAACGGCGAGGGGATAAAGCCGGAAACCGTTTCTAAGATCAAGCAGGAAATGGAAGAAATGAAAATCAATCTCATGTACAAACACGAGGTGGTGGAAATGGAGATCGGAGGCATGGGGCTTCTCAACACCTATGCCCGGCTGATCCTGTTTTTCGGCGACCGGATTGAATTTGAGATAAACGGTTCGGAGAATGGAACTACAGTTATCATAGAGGCTCCATTTGCAGAGCCTGAAGATTTATAAACATAATCAGGGGGGATTCGTATGTTTCGTGTGCTGGTAGTGGATGATGAACCCAGTGCGTTGGATTATATCTGCAACATCATCAAGATGAAATGTCCGTCCCTGACCATAGCAGGAACCGCAGAAAATGGAAAAGACGGGCTGGACCAATACCGCCGGTTATCGCCCGATCTGGTGATCAGCGATGTGAAAATGCCGGTGATGGATGGTCTTGATATGGTAAAAGCCATAAAAGAGGATGACCAAAATGCCCAGATTATATTAGTCAGCGGTTATCAGGAATTTGAATATGTGAGGGCGGCATTAAAATACGGGGTGTCCGATTATGTGTTAAAGCCAATGACACCGGCTAACTTTATCGCCGCCGCGGCGCCTGTATTAAAGGTTCTGGAACAGAGGTTCTATGAACAGAGAAAGCGCTTGGTGCGTGCCATGGTCATGGGACAGGCTGCGGAAAACGGCGGATTATCCGTCCGGGATAAAATCCGGGAATATTTTCCTGAGGAACGGTATTATCTGGCTGTCATCAGGGAGAACGGCCTGCCCAGGAGATTTGCGGGTACATATGAGATAGAATTGATATCAGAGATGGAAAACACCATATTTGTATATGGGCGGGATGAGCGGGAAGCCCTTTACATCTGCCCGGCCAATGCGGTGAGCAAAGCCAAATTCAGCCGTATGATGGCCAAAGAAGCGGAGCGGGAAAATGAGGACGGATGTTTTGTGACTTCGGTGATGATGTCCCATTCCGTAGAAACGGCGGATTTAGGCCAGGCGATTTCCTGCCTGTATAAGAGTTTGAACAGCCGTCTGTCCATCGGTGTGACCCAGAGTTTTATGGTGTCTGTGGAGAAAGGGGAGGAAGAAGAACCTGTAAAAGAAGTCTACAGCCGGGAAGCGATGAAACACATGGAACGGTGCCTGGAAAAAAAGGACTATGCCATGTATTTGGAAACGCTTTGGGATTTTATAAAAAGCGCAGGCGAAGCGGAATATCCCCAGCTCCGCCTGGAACGGTTTGTACGGCAGATCGCCGCCAGAGCCCAACAGTATTTGAATTACCAGGGAGATGTGTACGAAGATGAAATGATGTTTGAAGATGCGTTTTATGATGCGGGAAGCACAAAAGAGCTGTATGATAGTTTAAAGAGCATTTTTGTCCGGTATTGGCGTGAGGACAAGGAGGCCGTTAAGTTGGATTCCCCGGAATTTTTAGAGGCGATCAAGGATTATATACGGAAGCATTTGTCGGAAGATATCACCGTATCATCGGTATGCAGGGAGTTTGGGCTGTCCCAGTCCTACCTGAATCTCATCTTCAGAAAACACGGCATGGAAGCCTTTCATTCTTATCTGAGGAATGTGAGAATTGAACGGGCAAAGGACATTATGGAACGGAATCCCCAGATGTTTATTAAAGATGTGGCTATGATGACCGGGTATAAGGACCAGTTTTATTTCAGCAGGATATTCCGGGCCGTAACGGGGATTTCACCGTCGGAATACATCGACAGCCTGTCCTGAATGGAAAGGAGTAGATATGCTTTATCAAGAGAACAAAAAGGAATTTTCCATGGACCAGTTTGCAGACCCGCCGGTTGAATACCGGGGCGTGCCGTTTTGGGCATGGAATACGAAAATGACCCGGGAGGATGTGGATTTCTGCCTGGAAGTATTCAGGAAAATGGGAATGGGCGGCGGTTTTTTGCACAGCAGAACAGGTATGAATCTGCCCTATCTGGGAGACGAATTTATGGAAATGATCTCCTATGCCAATGAACAGGCCAAAAAACAGGGACTTCATGCCTGGCTGTACGATGAAGACCGGTGGCCGTCTGGGTTTGCAGGGGGACTTGTAACGGGTAATCATGAGTACAGATCCCGCTTTCTGGTATGGTCTCCAAAGCCCTGCCCGGAAGGCTGGACGCCAAAAACGGATAAAAAGACGTCTACGGCTTCTGCAATAAGAAGCGGCGAACGGAAGCTTTTAGGAAAATACCTGGTGACGGGAGAGAATGGTTTTTTAAAGTCCTATAGAAGGCTGGACGGGGAGAATGCCGCCGGAATGGAAGACGGGCAGACTATCTGGTGGGCATATCTGGAAGTGTGCGGTGATAACCCATGGTTTAACGGACAGTCATATGTGGATACCTTAAATCCTGAAGCAATTAAGCAGTTTATAGAAGTTACCTATGAAAAATACCGTGAATATCTGGAACAGGATTTTGGCGGCGCGGTGCCGGGCATCTTTACGGATGAACCGCAGTTTACACCTAAGCAGAGGGCGGGCAGCATAGAAAGCCGTAAAGAGATTATCATGCCGTTTACGGACCGTTTGCCGGAGATTTTTTATGAAGAGTATGGATTTGATCTGCTGGACCGGCTGCCGGAACTGTTTTATGACAGAGAAGACATGGAATCGGAAGCCAGATACTGCTATCATGATCTGGTAAGCCGGCTGTTTGCCGAAAGCTATGCTGAACAGATCGGAAAGTGGTGCAGGGATCATGGGATCGCATTGACCGGACATTTGATGAAGGAACCCCTTTTGTCTTCCCAGACAGAGTTTGTGGGAGAGGCCATGAGGTCTTATCCGGGATTTCAGATTCCGGGAATCGACATTTTATGCGACAGGCGTGAATTTACCACAGCAAAACAGGCTCAGAGCATTGTGCACCAATGCGGCTGTGAAGCCATGATAAGTGAATTATACGGGGTCACGAACTGGGATTTTGATTTCAGGGGGCATAAACTTCAGGGAGACTGGCAGGCTGCTTTGGGAGTGACGGTAAGGGCGCCTCATCTCGCATGGACATCCATGGAAGGGGAGGCGAAACGGGATTATCCTGCCTCCATATTCTACCAGTCCCCCTGGTATGAGGAATATAAATTAATAGAAGATTATTTTGCCCGGATTGCCATGGTCATGAGCCGGGGCAGGGCAGGGGTGAAAATCGGTGTGCTGCATCCGGTGGAGACTTGCTGGCTCCTTTGGGGGACAATGGAGAAGACAGGGGAAGCGGTCAGGGAACTGGACGGGCAGTTTCTGCGCCTGACGGACTGGCTGCTGGGAAGCTGTCTGGATTTTGACTTTATCTCGGAATCCCTGCTTCCGCGTCTCTACAGAGGGTGCAGAGAGAAGAGTATGGCAGTCGGGGAGATGGAATATCAGGCGGTGATTGTCCCATATATGAAGACCATGAGGACTTCGACGCTGGCGGCGTTGGAGGAATTTTGGAATGCAGGTGGACAGATCATATTCATCGGCGGAATCCCTGAATTTGCAGAGGGGAAACATTCCGAAGCGGTCAGGCATTTGGCTGAAAGATGCCGGGTTATTCCTGATTCCAAAACAGAACTTTACCGGGAACTGGGAACATTTGCGGATATAGAGGCATTTTATGGGGACTTTGAAAGGGCAGAGGATATAATCTGCCAGATCAGGGAAGAGGGGGAAACGAAATGGCTGTTTCTGGCCCATAAAAATAATCCTGAGAGAAGGGATTTGGCAGTTCCCAAAGATTTAACGCTTAGGATAAAAGGTTCCTGGAAATGTATCCGTTTGAACGCTTTAAATGGAACTGCAAAAGAGGAATCAAATGGTGTTCTATCTGAAACGTACACTGAGATCAGAGTGAAATTTTATGAACATGACAGCATCCTGCTTAAGCTGCTTCCGGTTTCCCAAGAAAATCCTGCGGTAACAGAAAGGAAGATACATTCCCCGTCTCAACTGCCGGCAGAAGAGGAACAGACAGCAGACGTACCGCATCGGGAGGTTGATTACAATAAAGGAGTGCCTGTTACACTGACTGAGCCCAATGTTCTGGTTCTGGATATGCCTGAATATTCATTTGACGGGCAGCCGTGGCAGAAAAATGAAGAAATACTCAGAATAGACAACCTACTGAGACAAAAACTTGGATATCCTCTCCGCATGGAAGCATGGCCCCAGCCTTGGAGCCGTATAGACAGCGAAAAAATATGTCCGGAACCGGAGCACAGGATCGAGCTGCGCTATTATATCTGGTCTGAGTGTCAAATTGATAATGTGAGTTTGGCATTGGAGCAGTTAGAGGAAACTACGGTATTTTGGAATGGCTATCCGGTGACAGGGGATTTTGACGGCTGGTATGTGGACCGCAGAATCCGGACGCTTCCCTTGGGAGTGTTGGAAAAGGGCGCGAACGAGCTCTGCCTGGTCCGCAGGTTCCACGACGGCACAAATCTGGAAGCAGTCTATCTGCTGGGGGATTTCGGCGTGAAAGTAACGGGCACAAATGCCGCAGTGACGAAGCCGGTGCGCCATCTTCATTTCGGAGACTGGAACGTGCAGGGGCTGCCGTTTTACGGAGGAAATGTAATCTACCATATACCTTTGGAGGGGGAAGGAAGGCCGCTGACAGTGGCAGTCAATAAATTCTCATCGCCCTTGATCCGGGTGGATTATGAAGGGCGGAAACAGGGGATTATTGCATTTTCCCCATATGAGCTGACAACAGAACCGGTTAAGAAAGGAGAAACGTGTATTGAGATAATTGCGTATGGGAACAGGATCAATACATTTGGCGCTCTCCATAACTGTGATTCAGGGGATAATAAGGCAGCGCCCAATTATTGGCGGACCACAGGATGTGCATGGTCATATGAGTATTGCCTGAGACCGTCGGGTATCTTAAAAGCACCGGTGATAACCTATGATTAATCTGCATTTTTTAGGGTTTGGGGCGGCATTTTACCCGCCATTCGGCAATACATCGGCCTGGTTTCTGAATGGCCGGGATTTTTATCTGCTGGATTGCGGGGAAGATGTATTTCAAAAGATTTATGAACTGGATGAATATAAAAATTCGTCATCTGTTTCTGTGCTCATTACGCATATGCATACGGATCATATAGGCAGCTTGGGAGAATTGATTGCCTATACCTGGTTTAAGAAAAACCGCAAGGTTCAGGTTTATTACCCGGACGAACGGCTGAAGAAGTATCTTAAACTCAGTGGAATCAATGAGGAGATCTATGATTTTGCGGGCAAAACGCTGCAAAAGGATGGACTTTCAATTCTTCCCCAGCCGGTATTTCATGACCCCTGCATGGGATGTTTTGGTTATCGGATTAAAGATGATGATGAGGCGGTTTATTACAGCGGGGACAGCGGCTTAGTCAGTCCGGCGATTGTGGACGAACTGGAAAAGGGATGTCTGGCCCGGCTGTATCTGGATACGTCAAAACATGCGGCCATGGATTCCGGCCATGGGAATTTTGAGGCACTGAAAGAGCGGATCGGGGTGAAGTGGCGGAAAAGAGTAGTTTGCATGCATTTGGACTGCGAGTTTCGTGAGGAAATTGAGGAGGCGGGGTTTCGAAATGTATATGTGAGGTATTAGGGAAACTTACCGTCCAGTTAAAAGCAGTTTTCGTATATCTATATCCGCATCAATGCAATTTGTTCCGCCCAGCCGGACCGCTGGTTTGGTTTTTCCATGGTAATCGCTTCCCATTGTTGGAACCAGGTGGTATTTTGCAGCGATTTCCTGGTAATACAGGATATCGTCCTTGGAGTGGTAGCTTGAGTAAACTTCGATACCGGTCACCCCGCATTCAACCATATGGGCGATCTTTTCTTCATCGTGTTTTACCGTTGCCCCCGGATGTGCGATTACGGAGACGCCTCCGGCGCTTCGGACCAGATTAATGGCCTCTTCCACGGTTATGTAAGAAACGGGAATAAATGCAGTCTTTCCCTGTGAGCAGAAATCCCAGAAAAAATTTACATAAGGATTGTCGCTACGGCTGCCGCCCGGATAATAGGGTTTCATCAGCGGATTATTGAAGTTGCGGTCATCTTCCAGGGCCACTTCGGCAATTGTCTCGCCGATCACCACACCGTCTCTGGATAATTCCATGACTTTTTCGGGATCAAAAGCGATTCCTGCCTGGTGAAGCAGATCCATTGTCTGTACGGACCCGGCTTGTTTTTGTTTCAGAATGCAGCGCTCATTTTCTTCAAATCTTTTATCCGTAATATCAATACCATATCCAAGCAGGTGGAGGTCCAAATCCTGGCATGTGCAGTCAAGTTCGATGCCAGGGATAATCTGAATACCGTATTTTAAAGCTTCCTGTGTCATTTCACTGACGCCCCGTACAGAATTGTGATCGGTCAGGGCCGCAGTTTTAAGACCGCTTTCATAACATAATTTTGCTAATTGGGCAGGAGTAAACTCGCCGTCAAGGCTGATGATGGAATGCATGTGTAAATCAATGTTGCTCATAGGTCTGACTCCTTTCAATGTGATAGATGATTTTAGTTTAGTGTAAATGGTTTACCATGTCAACTATCAATAGCAACAGTTTAAAGAGCTGGAATGATTTTCAATAGGCAAATGCATTGATATATGATATAATCAAATATTATGAAGACTTATATTGTATTTGACTTAGAGTGGAATCAGAGTCCACAAGGAAAAGAGGGTTCCATAGAGAACTTTCCATTTGAGATCATCGAGATCGGCGCAGTGAAACTGGATGAAACATTCCGGGTATTTGACGAGTTTCACAGGCTGGTAAAGCCTCAGGTCTATAAAGAGATGCACTATATGATATCGGAAGTCACCCACATGGATATCCGGGAGCTGAAGGAACAGGGGGAGGATTTTGTCTGTGCGGTGCAGGAGTTTTTAGACTGGTGTGGAGATGAACCGGTTTTTTGCACCTGGGGACCGATGGATCTGACTGAACTGCAGAGGAATATGGTCTATTATGGGATGGAGATTCCATTTCCCATGCCATTGTATTACTATGATATTCAGAAACTATACAGTTTAAGATTTGGCTATGGCAAGATGAGGGTTTCTTTGGATACTGCGGTGGCTGAGATGGGCATTCTGGAAGAACGCCCGTTTCACAGGGCGCTGGATGATGCCTATTATACGGGTAAGGTGATGGCCTATCTGGATTTTTGCGAGATGGAGCCATATATATCGCTGGACTATTACCGGGTGCCTCAGAATAAGGCGGAAGAGGTTTATCTGGTATTTCCCGATTACTCCAAGTATGTATCCAGAACATTTGAGAGCAAAGAAGAGGCGCTGGAAGATAAGACGGTTACGGATATGATGTGCTATCAGTGCAGGCGTATGCTGCGGAAAAAAGTACGCTGGTTTTCGGTAAACCAGAAAGTATATTTTTGCCTGGCAGTCTGCCCGGAACATGGATTTTTAAGAGGTAAGATCCGTATGAAGAAGACGGACGACGAGAGAATCTATGCGGTTAAGACCATAAAGATAGTTGGGGAGGAAGGCGCCCGGCAGGTCTTGGAAAAAAAGGAAGAAGTCAGAAAAAAGCGGAATATGAAGAACCGTTTGAGCAAGATAAGGAAAAGACAGATTTAACATAAAGGGTGAAGGCATTTCGCGAAATGCCTTCACCCTTTATGTTAAATCCCTCATTCCTTCATCCGGTATCCCACACCTATTTCCGTAAATATATACTTAGGTTCAGCCGGATTCGCCTCCAGCTTTCTCCTGATGTGTGCCATATTCACCCTTAAAATCTGGTTATTGGTATCCGTAAACGGCCCCCAAATCTGTTTTAATATGTAATCGTAAGTCAGCACCTTGCCTGGTTGTTTAGCCAGCAGGCAGATCAGCTTATATTCAATTTGGGTCAGGTGGACTTCCCTGCCGTCTACAGTTACCAGCCTTTTTTCAAAGTCGATGACCAGGCCGTCAACAGAATAGATGTTGGCATTGGCGGAACCTGCCACCGTGTTGGTATGGCGCAGCGCGGTGCGGATGCGGGCCAGAAGTTCCGGGGTTCCAAATGGCTTTGTGATGTAGTCATCTGCTCCGTGATCCAGGGCATTGACCTTTTCGTTTTCCTGGGTACGGGCGGAAATCACGATGATCGGCATGTTGGAAGACTGGCGGATTGTGCGGATGATCTCCATTCCGTCAATGTCCGGCAGGCCCAGGTCTAAAAGAATCAGATCCGGGCAGCAGGATGCGGCAAGGGAAAGCCCGTCCGCTCCGGTATAGGCAGTTACGGTCTTGTAGCCATTGTTTGTAACCGTGGTTTCTATAAAATTACAAATATTTTTTTCATCCTCGATAATGAGTACTGTTAGCTTATGAGCCATGTCAACCTCCAATTCAATCCTTAGTTTTATTAACCCTTTCATCCTTTTCCTTCAATGGGAGTGAAAATGTAAATTCCGCCCCGTCCTGATGGTTGGACGCATGGATCTCTCCATGGTGGGCCATGATGATGGTTTTACAGATAGAAAGCCCGATGCCCATCTCCTTGTGGGAATCACTGCTGCTGTTGCTGCTTGTATTATAACCGTCAAAGATGGTATTGAGCAAGTCCTCTTTAATTCCCCGCCCATAGTCCTTTATGTGGAAACGGACCACATCATTGTGGATATCCACGTAGAAATCGATGGGTTTTGTGGATTCTGAATGATAGACCGCATTTTCAAGCAGATTGATGATGACCTGCTCAATCAGCGTGGCGTCCATGGGAATCATGATGAAATCATCCGGGATTTTTACGTGAACCTGAGCATCCGGGAGACGTTTGCGAAAACGCATGACCGCTTCGGATACCACCTCTTCCAGGGGTTCCTCTGTTTTATTGACCTTCATATTGTCATCTTTAATTCTTGTAACGGACAGAAGGTTTTCCACCATGTTAAGGAGCCAGTTTGCGTCCTCACAGATGTTAGTAACCATGGCATCCTTTTCTTTGATATTTAATTTCTCACTGTTTTCCAGATAAGTGGAAGCGGTGCCGATAATGCTCGTTAAAGGAGTGCGCAGATCATGGGAAATGGCCCGCAGGAGGTTGGCCCGCATGGTTTCCTTTTCTGCCTCCATAAGAAGCTTTTCCCGCTCGTTGATGATTCTGTTCTGCTCCTTTAAATGGGTTGTCAGCGTGCTGGTGGTACTTGAAATAAACATCATGCCGATAAATGTCATCGGGTATCCGTCAATGGTGAAATTCAGTTCCATGAACGGAAAAGTAAATACATAATTTACACAGATTACGCCCACTAAAGAGGTGATGATTCCAGGCACGTACCCGTCCGTGTATTTGGCCACAAAGGTGACGGCCAGCATGTAGATAATTGCAATCGTAGTGGTATTCCTCCGCGTGCAGTAAAAAAATATGGAAGCGATTATAGTTGCGATAATCAAAAATACTGCCGTGGTGATTGTATTTTTGAGTAAAACGCGCCGGGTCATGGGAGTCCCCCTTTGTCTGGTTTATTTAAAAAACGGGAATTTCTTTCGGCGGCGTTTTTTCCTTTTGGTTGTATAAGATGACCGCCTTTGTTCCAGTATCATATCAAATTCAGTGGCTGAATAGCCGGCGTCCTGAAACCGTTTAAGCCTTTTCTGGCGCCGGATAAGACGGGCCTGTTCTTCCTTTTTTTCCTGATAGAGTTTGACCGCTATGATGATTCCGGCAATGACGGCCAATGCTGCGATAACGCCTAAAACTGTCCATACAACGGATGGAACGGCAAAGGATCTGGGTTCTTTCGCAGGCTGTGCCGCCGGCTCTGGATCGGATGCGGCAGGTGTGGTAATGATCATCGGCTGTGTTTCCGGTTCCGTCTGTGCCGCTGTGGATACCGGCTCCGCTGGGGCAGGTTCGGATATGACGGCCCGGTTAACCATCAGATAAGCGGTTCCGACAGTGCGGGATCCATAGCTGTATATAACTTTGGCGATGGCATTTTCCGGATCTTCAGGCTTCATATCAAAGCTGATGGAAGAGGAGGCATCGGAAAATGAAGCGCTTTTAGGAAGGGTGATGCGTGCATCTTTACCGATGGAAATGGCAGCCAGATTGCTGCTGGGCAGACCGGCGATGGTCATATCATTTTCCAGGGAGGTAAACGTGGTTTCATGATCCGCAATTCTCAGAGACTGGAAGTTCTCAAATCCGAAATCCAGCAGCGCTTTTGTATCCGCATAATGGGTTTGGTGGCCATTTAAAATGACGGTGATCAGCTTCATCCCATCTCTTTCAGCACATGTCACGAGCGTGTTGCCGGCCAGAGAGGTATAACCTGTTTTGCCGCCGATCACGCCGGGATAATAACGGGAATCATTCTTCTTTAACATGGAATGATGGGCATAAATGGTGCGCCCTTCCGTATTGCGTATGGTTTTCGGGATCTCGTAGTAGGTTGTGGAGTCAATTTCCACGAATGTTGGATTCTCAAATGCAGCTTTTGAAATCAGCGCCATATCATAGGCTGATGTATAATGATCCGGGTTATTCAGGCCGCTGGGGTTGGCGAAATTGGAATCCACGCAGCCCAAAGAGGCAGCTTTTTCATTCATCATGACAGCGAACTCTTCCATGGAACCGGCCACATGTTCCGCCAGGGCATTGGCCACTTCATTGGCAGACTGCAGCATCAGCCCGTACAGGCAGTCCCGGACGGACAGCTGATCCCCGGTTTCCATGCTCATATTGCTGCTCCCGGATTCCACGTTATAGACCGCATTTTGCGAAAACGTGACGGTTTCGTCCAGATCACAGTTTTCAATTACAAGGAGCGCTGTCAATATCTTGGTGATGCTGGCCGGGAAATAGGTCTGGTGAATGTTTTTACCGTAGATCACCGTCCCGGTATCCGCATCTATAACGATTCCGCCTTCGGCTTCAATTGAGACATTCTCCGTCCATTCCGGCGCGGCAAATGCTGTCATGGGAAAGATACCTGTGAGAAGGCACAGGCATAAAAACAAGGTTAGAAATTTCTTCATCTATTAATAATCTCCATATTTTGAAAATAAATTTTGGAACAAGGTGTCTATTCAACAGTATATGTCATTTTGGGAAACAAGTAAAGATAAAAAGGCTTTCATATTTCGCGCTGAAAACTATTAAGTTTACAGCGTAATCTATGAAAAGCCTTTTATCTGTCAGTGTTTGTTCTTTTTGTCACGTAGTATAAAATACAGGCAGACCAGAAACAGCAGAGCGGCCGAGATTCCATATGTGATGCCGATCCGGGCAGCCGTATCCATAAAAAATGGCTCCGGCACAATGTTGATTAACAAATCGGTTGCAGGATCTAAAATCCACAGGTCGTTGTTAAAGAATATCTCATGGAAAATTACAAAATATCTGCTGAAATCCGTGGATATAATGCCGGCCAGCAAAAGAAGGACGGCAAAAAACAGCCCGGTTCCTATGCATAACGTTCTGGGCAAGATTTTCTTCGCACTGCCTTTCAGTAAAAACATGATGACTATGCAGGCTGCGGCTGTCAAAAGGCAGATTCGCCGCAGAGCGAGGGCTCCAACAAAAAGCCCCTTCACATCTTCCATATGAGCGATTTCCCGCTGGTTAAAAAATTCTCTCTCCTGTCCGTTTACTATGGTCATAACATGCAGGTCTTCCCTGTCCCCTCTTAAAAACAGCATCATTTCATGGGTGACGTCCAGAAGATCGTCCATCTCCATATGAACATCTTCCGTCACATTGTATTTTGCGTATTCTTTTTCATAAAAGCCCGGCGTCCAGTAGGTAACTGCCTCTACGGAAGTGATCAGCAGTATGATCATCAGACAGAACGCCGCCAGGATGCCTAAAAAATATTGAATGATTTTCATGATTCCAAGTCCTTTCGCTTTTTGGTTGCCGTAGGCAGATTCCAGCAGTAGTGTGTGGCCAGAAGCCGGATCAGCACCACCAGAAATGCGCTGAGCAGGATTGCGGCGTTTGAATGGGTCCGTTTAAGGAGAAAGGTATAGGCCACAGCGCCGGCAATAGAGGCACAGGCGTATACATGTTTTCTGAGCACATACGGGGTTTGTCCTGCCATAATATCGCGGAGAATACCTCCGCCCACGCCGGTGAGAACGCCCAGAAATACGATTAAAAAGGTATAATCCCCATAGCCGCTTTCGATTGCAGTGTCAATGCCGACTACGGTAAATGCGCCCAGCCCCACCGCGTCAAAGATATTCATCACTTTTTCGTATGTTTCGATCGAACGGCTGTCCAGGATCTTTTGATTCAGCCGGACGATTATAAACAGTATCATTACCGTCATAAATGCAACAAATACATAAATAGGATTTTTAAAGAGATTCGGAGGGATATTGCCGATCAGAATATCCCGCAGCATCCCGCCTCCAACTGCCGTAGTGACACCC
The DNA here is from genome assembly GCA_018378255.1 of Clostridiaceae bacterium. Classification (GTDB taxonomy): domain Bacteria; phylum Bacillota; class Clostridia; order Lachnospirales; family Lachnospiraceae; genus CHH4-2. The sequence continues at coordinate 23,343 of JAGZXV010000037.1, forward strand.
AGCACAATGACGCCCAAAAGATCCAGCTGCTTTTTTATAGCCACCATGGCGCCGGATGAGGCAAAGGCTATGGTGCCCACCATTTCTATTAAAAAGAACAGAGTCAGGTTTATTTTCATTATAATATCCTTCTATTATTGTTTCGTTTAGCCAGTAAGCGAGGCGGATTCCAGCGCCCGGTTTTCCTAATAGAGTTTTACCGGCCAGTCATCGGTTCCAGGGCAATGTTCATACATAAACTCATTGAGGTCAGGGGAATCAAAAACTTCTAAAAGTTCCATAAAATCATCTACAAGAGGATACTCCATAAGACGGCTGCGGTCAACCCATACCATCTCGCCTTCCTCTGAGGCGGTAAGGGTTCCTTCAAAACAATTGGTTTTAAACAACAGGACGATATATCGTTCATCGAGGTCAGTCTGGAATTGTTTGACGCCGCACAGGTTGAGTGACCGAACCGTAAGACCGGTTTCTTCTTTCATTTCCCGAATGGCAGCCTGAACGAAAGATTCCTGCTTTTCTACGTGTCCGCCGGGGAACGTATAACCTTTCCAATCTTCTTTTACCCGGTTTTGGAGCAGGATTTTGTTGTTTTGATAGATCATGCACAGGACTGTGATTATGGATTTTTCGCATTTAGACATATCAGGGCAGCCTCATTTACTTTTTATTCATATACAAAATACACTTTATCACATCGGGAGAAACGGCGCAATGGGGAAAATCACCTGAGTTTTCTTTTGGGTTTTAAGCCGGAACCCGAACCCGGTTTCTATATTGTTTGAAACACATAATGTGAAATAAATGATTTCATAGAAAATAAAATAGGAAATAAAAAGTTTCATAAAAAGTTAATTTTGTGCGTTTGGGATAGCAGAAAGTTTCTTTTTCATAAAAAAATACCATAGATTTTTCAAGTGGCGGCTTATATTATATGGAACCATAAGCAACAAAAATACGAGCAGTAAAATTAGGAGGAACGTATGAAATTAAAAAAAGTATTAGCTATGGGATTAGCAGGCGTTTTAGCGTTTTCTATGGCAGGGTGTTCCGGGGCTGAGAAGCAGGAAGAATGGCCTGGCAAAGCAATCACAGTCTATGTGCCGGCATCTGCAGGCGGCAGTACCGATAACACCTGCCGGATTCTTGCGGAGTATATGGAAAAGGAACTGGGAGTATCCCTTGTTATAGTCAATCAGCCAGGCGGTTCCGGCGGTATCGCAGCGGCATCTATGATGGATGCGGCGGCAGATGGTTATACGCTTATGTATTTTCATAACACAATGATGACTGCAAATCTGACCGGAGCAGTTGATTACGTGGCTACCGATGTCATGAAAGCTATGGATGTTACCATGCGGGATTACCCGGGGGCAATTTGTGTACGGTCTGATTCTAAATATGAGACACTTCAGGATTTAGTTGATGATATAAAAGCAAATCCGGAAACGGTCCGTATCGGCGTGGAGACAGGAGGAGGATCTTACCTGCAGGCCAAGATGTTTGAAGATTCGGTTGGAGGCCAGTTGAAATATCTTGATTACGGTTCTGATTCAGAGCGTATTACCGGCCTTTTGGGAGGAAAACTGGACATGATTTTTCTGGGGGTAGGCGGAGCTGCCAGTTATGTGGAAAGCGGTGATTTCCGCATGCTGGGCGTATACGGAGAGGAACGAAACCCTCTGGCTCCTGATGTTGAAACATGTACGGAACAAGGGCTGGATTTTGTCTGGGGAGGCCAGATCATGGGATTCTGGGGACAGAAAGACTTACCGGACGACATCGTGAACAAATTTAACGGAGCATTGGAAAAAGTATTAGAGAACCCGGAAGTGACGGAAAAGCTGGATGCGTTAAGTTTCCGCGCCACGTATGAGGACTGCGAAAAGGCAACCCAGACGATGAATGACTGGCTGGATTCCATTATGCCGTATAAATCCATGATGCAGTAGGAAAGGAAGAACCCGGATGAAATTTCGTGAAATATTGAAGAAAAACGGCGGTATCAAAGAGTTTTTCGTGCCGGTAATCTTTGGAAGCTGGCTTTTGTATCAATTCATCAATTCATTTTCATTAAAACAAAGCAATTTTGATTCCCTCGGATCAAATGGCTATGCAAGAATTATTTCGGGCTGCGGATTGGTTTTGATTGCTGTTTACCTGATTGAACGTTGTTTAACTTTATTCCGGGTCTGGCAGAATACAGATCAGGAACAGGCAGAAACTGTAAAAGAAACAAGAACTGCAAAGCCAGGAGCGGCCGGAAATGGGGATTTCAGACAGCGCCTTATGATATGGGTCAGAACCCATTACGAGATGTCCATGCTGATTATGTGTGTGCTTTATGTGTTTTTAATCGGACAGATTGGATTTGTGATTCCCAGTGCGGTATATCTGTTTACTGCAATGATGGCCTATTCTGCGAAGGAAAATAGAAACCTCATAGCTATCGGTATCCTGACTGTTCTTTTTTCCGTAGGTATTTATTTCATTTTCCGCTATGGGTTTAAGATCATTCTTCCATAGGGAGTAGAGGCAGAAAGGAGAGTTTATGGTTAATCAAATGATTGAAAGTTATATTAATGTCATTACACCCCTTAATCTGTTCCTGATTATGGGAGGAACTGCTTTCGGCATTATATGCGGAGCGCTTCCGGGAATCTCGGGAACCATTGCGGTTGTTCTGGGATTGACGGCGACCTATGGAATGGGGAAATACTCTGCATTTGCATTCCTGATGGCATTATATATAGGAGGACAGTCCGGCGGTTTGGTTTCCGCTATTCTTCTGGGGATTCCCGGAACTGGGGCGGCCCTGGCCACAACGTTTGACGGGTATCCGATGACGAAGAAGGGGGAGGGTGGAAAAGCGCTGGGCATGGCGATTATTGCATCGTTCTTCGGTACGTTATTGAGTATTTTCGCGTTGATGTTTATTGCGCCCATTATAGCCAGTATTGCTGTTAATTTCGGTTCTGTGGAGATGTTCAGTGTTGTGTTGTTCGCATTGGTTCTGGTGACGATGCTGGCTGGTAAAAGTATGCTGAAGGGGTATATTTCCATCTTTATCGGTTTATCTCTGGCAATGATCGGAACCACGCCCGTGGATGGAATTTCCCGGTTTACGTTCGGTTTTGGACAGCTTCGGACCGGGCTTTCCATCACACCTATGTGCGTCGGCGTATTCGCTATTGCGGCAGTGTTGACGGCGGGTAAGAAAACGCCGAAAGCTGCGGTGAACAATGTAAAGATCAAAGGGCTTGGAGTTTCATTGAAAGAGGTGGTTGTACAGATCAAAAATATGATCATTTCCGCTGTGGTGGGAATTGGAATCGGAATTCTTCCGGGAATCGGAGGGACCACTTCGGGGCTGATGGCATATGGAACGGTAAAGAGCGTATCAAAACACCCGGAGAAATTCGGGACAGGCTGTGTGGACGGAGTGGTGGCTACGGAAACTGCAAATAATGCAACTATAGGAGGAGCTATGGTACCGCTTTTAACGCTCGGGATTCCGGGAGACGGTGTCACGGCAATCCTGTTGGGGGCCATGACCATTCATGGACTGCAGCCGGGGCCTCTTCTTCTGAAAAACAGCGGGGATGTGGTTTATTCCATTTTTGCCTCTATGACTTTGGCCTCCTGCGCCATGATTCTGATCATGTTTTTATGTCTGAAATACATTGTTAAAATGTTGGATTTACCGCAGTATATACTGATGCCTGTCATTATGGTATTATGTGTTGTAGGTGCATTTTCCAATAACTCCCGTGTATTTGAGATTTATGTCTTTCTGATCGCAGGAATCATAGGAAAGTGCCTGGATTTAGTGGATTATCCGCAGGCGCCGCTGCTTCTGGGATTTCTGTTAGGGGGATATCTGGAAAAATACCTCCGGCGCGGACTTCAGACTACAGACGGCAGTTTGATTGCATTTTTTGATTATCCTCTGGCAACGGTATTTATTATTTTGTCCGCAGTATTTTTTATCATTAATATTATGAGGTACATAAAAAGCGGAAAACAGGAAAAACAAGGAAACCAGGCAGTGATATAAAGGGATCAGTTCAGACGCCGGCAAAGGGGCTGTCCGGCCTGAACTGCCACCGGTAAAGGAGATAAGAATATGAAAATAACAGATGTTCATGTAATAACATTTAGAAAAGACAGTTGGCTGGGAGCGGATAAAGACGGACATACCCATCCATGTAAAAAAAGGGACTCTATGGTTTCTCTTTTAGAAATTGAAACAGATGAAGGAATAACCGGACAGTATCTTTCCGCTGATATCTGGCAGACGCCTACGGAACGGTTTGATGAATCGGCTCTTCCCGACCGGGGGATGAGCAGTTATCAGTTAGCCGGAACCGGCAGCTCTCTTCTGGCGGCTATTCAAAAAATCAAGCCGATTCTGATAGGGGAAAATCCATTCTGCAGGGAGAGAATTTTTGCTAAAATATTCAGAATGCAGCGGATCGGCGGATCAACGCCTATCGGGGATGAAATAGTGCGCGTGGTGGATGTTGCGCTGTGGGATATTTTTGGAAAAGCGGTGAATATGCCCATTTACCAGATTCTGGGCGGCCATCGCCGCAGGGTGCCGGCTTACGGAAGCATTATGGTGGGAGATGATATTCCCGGCGGTCTGGATAAGCCAAAAGCATATGCAGAATATGCAAAAATACTGGTAAAACGCGGGTATCAGGGAATTAAGCTTCATACCTGGATGGATGAAAAATGGGCGGACAATGAAATCGCAGGTCTTCCTGATGTAGAAAAAGATTTAGATGCCTGCCGTGCTGTCAGAGAGGCGGTGGGAGACAAAATGCCGTTGTTTTTGGATCCGTTCCATAACTATACCAGGGAACAGGCTCTCTATATTGGAAGGGAACTTGAGCGTCTGGGATTTGAATGGATGGAAGAACCTATGGACGAGTATGACATTGAATCTTACAGATGGTTGACGGAAAAACTGCCTCATTTGTCAATCTGCGGCCCGGAAACAGCCCATGGAAAAGGTCAGGTCAGGGCGGAGTGGATCCGCAGCAAGGCCTGTGATATCGTCAGGGCCGGAATGACAGACGTGGGCGGCATCACACCGATGATGAAGATTTTACATCTCTGTGAAATGAACGGTATGCCGCTGGAAGTACACGGCGGCGGCGCAGATACGATTCAGTTTATGGGAGCTATGACAGTTCCCGGAAAATATTACGAGCGCGGTCTGCTGCATCCATTTCTGGAATTTGACACGATGCCGCCGTGGTTATTGGAAACCATTGATTATATGGACCATGAAGGGTATATTCACGTGCCGGAGCGTCCGGGACTGGGATATGTACTTAACTGGGATTATATTAAGGAAAATATATTGAAGTGATCAAAAGACATTTGAGGGTCTGATGACCGCGTTTCGTATAACTTAGCATTTTATAGTTATGGGCTATCCTCTGCTGGGCGGGTTCTCTAAAACCTTACCGGTGGGGGATAGTTGTTTTTACATTCTTGATCTTAAAACACAGGACCCCTATAATAAGTTTTAGAGAGGAATGGAAATGGCAAAACCGGCAGAGAGGGATAAAATATGGGTAAAATTGTTCTGTTTCTGGCAAAGCAGGAAATGGTTGCAGAAGCATTGAATCTTTTGAAGAATGAGGAATATGAGATTGATATAGTAAAGCAGGTGGACACTTCTGTGGTGGTTTCGGAAGCCAGGAAAGCAGTGGATGACGGGGCTGACGTCATCATTGCCCGGGGAAACCAGGCGATGTATATCAAACAGCATCTTGCAGTCCCGGTGGTGGACATCCGCATTACGGCACAGGAACTGGGGATTCTTATCAGGAAAGCTAAAAAACTCTCTAAACTGGAATATCCTAAAATCGCTATCATTGTCAATACTGATATGCTGCCGGATATAACACATTTGGGTGAATTGTATGATGCGGAAATAGAAAGCTATATTATGCAACCGGGTATGGACATAAAACTGCTGCTCAATCAGGTAGTGGAACGTCATACAGATGTGATTATTGGCGGCAGCAATGTTATGGTAGAAGCAGCTGGCAGCTATGGGATTCCCAGTGTTCATGTTGCGCTGACACAGGACGGGCTGCGGGAAGCATTTCGTGTGGCCATGATGATGAAATACGCTATTGACGTGGAGAAGAAAAGCAATGCGCAGATTAAAGCGCTGCTGGATAATTCTTTTACAGGCATTCTGAGGACAGACAGAACCGGGGAAATCATAACAATTAATCCATTTTTTCAAACGCTTCTCAGGAAAAAGGAAAAAGAGATTGTGGGCAGAAAGATCCAGCAGATTTTTCCTCCTGTAGAACAGCAGGAAATCGAGCAGGTATTGGATAAGGGGCAGGCCGTTTACAGCACGTATACCATTATGGAGGATAACACGGTTAGTTTTATGATGGTTCCGGTTATTGTGGAAGAAATGGTAGAAGGCATGATGGTCTTTTGCTGCCTGGTTCAAAAGAGCGTGAGAAATCCATATCAGACAGACATGCAGCCTGCGGAACGGAATTATTTTGACAAATTTTTCAGCAGTTCTTCAAAGATGCGGCAGTGTATCCACCTGGCAAAAGTCTACTTACAGTCCAGAAATCCTATTTTGATATTGGGTGAAGCGGGTACGGAGAAAAAAGAACTTGCCCACAGCATTTATATGAGCAGTTTGAACAGGAATGGACCTATGGTATGCGTTGACTGCAGAAATCTGTCGGAAGAAGAACAGGCAAAAGTGATTTTCGGAAAAACGCCGGCGTCCAATTATGTGAGTGCCATAAAACGTGCCCAGAACGGTGTGCTGCTGCTTTTAAATATTGAATATTTAAGCCTGTCAAACCAGTCCAGACTGTATGATGTGCTGACTTACAACTATTTGATGGAAGAAGCGGATGACCGGCCGATGCTGTTAAATGCCAGGGTTTTGGTGACGGGAACAAAAGCTTTAAAGTCCCTGGTGGAGAACGGCCGGTTCCAGGCGGAATTATATTATACATTGATGGGGCTTATGATTGAGATACCGCCGCTTAGGGAGCGCAAGGAAGATTTGACCCAAGCTATTGATACATATTTTGATTTATATGCCAATAAATATTCCAGATTTTTTACCCTCACAAAAGGGGCAAGGAATTACATGATTGGATATCCCTGGTTTGGAAATTTGACACAGTTGGATCACTTCTGTGAAAAGTTGATCTTATTTTCCAATTCCAGAGTGATAAATGAAACTATGGTCATCGACCTTCTCCGCGAGATGGAACTGATAAAAAGCCAGGATATCCCTGTAATGCCGGAGGCAGAGACGGATTCAGGCAAACAGAAGGTTCTTAATCTTTTGGAGAAATATCACGGAAACCGGCAGGATGTGGCGGATGAACTGGGGATTAGTAAGGTGACGCTTTGGAGATGGATGAATAAATATGGCTTAAAATAAAACTTACTTTTAATGATTCGTAAAAGTAACGCCGGGAAACCTGGGAACCCAGGGCCGGCCGGGGCGGTTGGATTTTGCCTTCTCCCCCGATGCGATGCCAGGCCCACGGGAACCCGGGTCACGGTTCGCAGTTCCAGCTCATGGTTCCGGCCGGGGCAGCTCTAGGGCTGAAAAAAGGGAAATGAAGGGGACCGAGAGCATTCATTGAGAATTCCTGAAGGAATTCTCAATTCAGGCCCTCTAAAGTGCTGACTTTGAGGTCATCACTTTCCCCTCCATTTCCCTTTTTTCAGCCCAAGAGCTGCCGACGGCCTCCACAAATCGCTGGAACCGCGAACCGTGACCCGGGTTCCTGTGGGCCTGGCACCGCATCGGGGGAGAAGGCAAAATCCAACCGCCCCGCCTGCCCTGGGTTCCCAGGTTTCCCGGCTGTGTATTGAAGAGAAATAAGATAATAAATGAATGAAGATTTTGACCTTTAATAAGAATGCAACATGGAGATTTTACATAAATGACGTGGGGATTAACATTAAAACGTGAAGGCTTTTTCGAAAATGCCTTCACGTTTGATGTTAAAATATTCGACTTAGAGAAAACCAGCTTTCCAGCGTATTTCCCGCCAGGCACCCCTAATTAAATCCCCTCATTTTTCTCCTTCGTCCTCTTAATCACCTTCAACCTGGTAAACTCCTCCCGTTCCTTCTCTTCCAAAGAGTTGGTAATGCTCTTTGTCAGTTCCTCATACGTAGGAATTGTGATATTCTTCAGGGCGTTTGCCCTTTTTTGCGTTTTTTTAATGTTATTGGCAAGGCGGTAAGCGGAATTTTCAACCATGGAAAGTTTAATGGTCAGTTCTTTTACCTTTTCGAATTTAGCCCTGGCTTCGTCCAAAGATTCCCGGGTGCTGTAATAGGCATAAGTTAAATCCATAGGTGCGTCTTCATGCTGAACCAGAGGGATTTCCGTACCCATGATGCTTCGGGCCTTAATTTTAATTCCTTTTTCAATGGGAACGGAAGCGCTGATTTCCTGTACATAGTTGATGCCCAGTTCGATATTAGCCTTTTGGAGCGCCTTATAGGCTTCTGTGAAGGTCACATCGATTTCAGACTGAATCCCCTTGGCCTCATCTATCAGGTTCATGAGTTCACGGATCAGAATATTTCTCTTTTTATCCATCAGGCCGTAACCCTGACGGGCCAGAGCCAGAGAGTTTTTCGCCAGTATTAAATTACCTTTAGTAGGAAATGAATTTGGATTCATAAAATACCTCCATGCCGGAGCGTTTTTTGCGCAAATATTGCGTTATGCAGGCCTGCACTGAGAATTTCAGATTCTCAACTGCGATTTAAATTTGTGGCTCCGGCACAAATTTGAGTTTGAAAAATAAGACATCGGCCTTATTTTTCAAACTATCCTTATTACTCTTCGGCGGCCTGCGGTGTAGTGGGCTTATAATATACGTCCAGAACCTTGGTATCGATACGGTCAAGTTCTTCCCGGGGAAGCAGTCCTAAGAGCTCCCAGCCGATATCCAGTGTCTCTATAATAGTGCGGTTTTCATGCTGGGACTGGCCGACAAACCTTTTTTCAAATTCCTTGCCGAAAATCAGGTATTTCTTGTCGATTGGAGACAATTCGTCTTCACCGATTACCGATGCCAGCGCCCTGGCGTCTCCCACCTTTGCATAACAGGAGAATAACTGGTTTGCCACGTCCTGATGATCCTTTCTGGTATATCCTTCGCCGATGCCGTCTTTCATCAGACGGGAAAGGGACGGCAGAACATTGATCGGAGGATATATGGACTGTCCCTGAAGCTGGCGGTCCAAAACGATCTGGCCTTCCGTGATATAACCGGTAAGATCGGGGATCGGATGAGTGATATCGTCGTTGGGCATGGTTAAGATGGGGATCTGGGTGACAGACCCGTTAACGCCCTTCACGATTCCCGCCCGTTCATAGATGGTTGCCAGTTCGCTGTATAAATAGCCGGGGAAGCCTTTTCGGGATGGAATTTCACCTTTAGAGGATGAAACCTCACGCATGGCTTCGGCAAAAGAGGTCATGTCGGTCAAAATAACCAGAATGTGCATGCTCTTTTCAAATGCCAGATACTCGGCCAGAGTTAAGGCCACTTTCGGCGTGATTAAACGTTCCACAACCGGATCATTTGCCAGGTTGATAAACATGGCTACGTGGGAAGAAACGCCGCTCTCCTCAAAGGTTCTGCGGAAGAACTCCGCCACATCGTATTTAACGCCCATGGCTGCAAATACAATCGCAAACTCTTCATCGGAATTCTCACCTAATGACGCCTGCTGTACGATCTGGGCGGCAAGCTGGTCGTGAGGAAGTCCGTTTCCTGAGAAGATCGGAAGTTTCTGTCCACGGATCAGAGTGGTTAAACCGTCGATGGCTGAAATTCCGGTCCGGATATAGTTACGCGGATATTCACGGGTTACCGGGTTTAAGGGCTGTCCGTTGACGTCCAGCATCTTTTCCGCTTTGATTTCTCCAAGGCCGTCAATCGGAGCGCCGATACCGTTAAAGGTACG
>JAGZXV010000038.1 GCA_018378255.1 Clostridiaceae bacterium
CCTCCCGCAACACAAACACCCCCACCGGCCATCACAAATACTCCCTCACCTGATAAACCACTTGCATTTTCCGCCCAATTCTGTATAATAAATCCTAAAATACATTTTGGAGGTGTCATCATGAGCGCTGCTGAATCTTTACAGGATACCTTTTACCTGGATCCTGTCCTATATACCGGAAGACCTGCCAATACGGACGGGAGACTTTTAAAGGAAATACGCACCTACGACCTGCTGGACCGGCTCAATATTGCATATCAAAGATTGGATCATTCTCCCACTGCAACGATTGAAGACTGTCATGATGTGGACAAACTGCTGGATATTGAAATCTGCAAGAATCTGTTTCTCTGCAACGCCCAGAAGACGGATTTCTATCTGCTTATGATTCCCGGCAATAAAAAATTTAAAACCGCTGTTATAACCAAACAAATCGGCTGTTCCCGCCTGTCTTTTGCCGCGCCGGAATATATGAAAGAATTTCTGGATATTACTCCTGGTTCTGTCAGCGTACTGGGCCTGATGAACGATAAAAGCAAGAGAGTCCGGCTGTTGATCGATAAAGACGTGGTAGAAAACCATGAATATATCGGCTGTCATCCCTGTATCAATACTTCCAGTATCCGCATAAAGACCAGGGATCTATTAGATCGGTTCCTGCCCTATGTGGAACATGATTATACTCTGGTTGACCTGCCTTACCTTGAACCATAATTCTATTTTTATTACCGAACCGGATCAAGGGCTTAAATTCATCCTTCAAACCCGGCATTATTTTTTCCACTTTCTTCCCCCAATTCCTCTGCGCAATAAAAGGCATAAAAACAGGGCTGCCCCGCAGCCCCATTTCTCATAATCCCTTATCATCCTATCGCTCTCGTATTCACTTTCAGCCATTCAGCCTCTTCCTCATTCAAATAAGGAGATATTTTCTCATAAACATCCTTATGATATTCATTCAACAGCTCAATATCCCGCTGATCCATCAAACTCTTATCGATTACATCCAGATCAATGGGCACATAAGTTAAATACTGAAATCTCAGGAACTTTCCGAATGCATTTTCCTCATCTTCCACGCAGAGAATCAGATTCTCCGTGCGGATTCCATGGCTCCCTTCTATATAGATGCCCGGTTCATCCGAACAAATCATTCCCGGCTCGATGACGCAGCTGTCCTGACGCTCCGGCACCATTTTCCAACGTATTCCGTTGGGGCGTTCATGGACATTGAGCAGATATCCGATGCCATGGCCGGTGCCGTGGTCAAAGTTCAGCCCTTCTCTCCAAAGCGGCTCCCGGGCCACATAGTCCAGGTTCAGCCCTCTGCATCCATACATGAATTTCACAGCTCCCAGCCGCAGCATGCTCATGGCAACCAGGGTAAAATGTTTCCGTTCTTCCTCACTCACCGGCCCCAGCGCAACCGTCCTCGTAATATCCGTAGTCCCTTCATAGTACTGTCCGCCTGAATCCACCAGATAAAGCCCCTTGGGTTCCAAAACCGCGCAAGTTTCCTTCTCCGCATGGTAATGGCACATGGCCCCATTCGCTCCATAAGCGGATATGGTGGAAAAGCTCAGATCCAGACAGCCCTGGTCTTTTCTCAATGTTTCCAGATAATCGGATACGCTCACTTCATCCATGGGGATTTTTCCAATGTTTTTCTTCAGCCAGCAGATGAATTTGGTCATGGCAGCGCCGTCTTTGATATGCACTTTTTTCATATTCTCCACTTCTACCGGATTCTTGACCGCTTTTGCCATAACCGTTGGATTCATGCTGTCGATGATCTTGTTGGAGGAATCCAGTAAGCTGCAGACAGCGAAATTAGCCTTCCCTTTTTCCAGAAGAACCGCTTTGTTCCGGCATGATTTCACAAAATCATACACATCCTCATACGGCTTCACCGTAACACCCAAACCAGACAGATAAGTCCGGACCTCATGATTTAATACCTGTTCCTGGATGAACAATGTCATTTCATCCGCTGAAATAACAGCATAGGATAAAACCACCGGATTGCATGGCACATCATTTCCCCTGATGTTGAGAAGCCATACGATATCATCCAGAGTTGTCAGAATGTGCAGATCCGCCCTGGCCTTTTTCATCTCCTCACGAAGCTGGGCCAGCTTATGGGAAGCCGGCCTGCCGGCGTAAGCTTCTTCCAATATCCATACCGGCTGGGCACTGAGTTCGGGACGGTCCTTCCAGATCATCCCCACCAGATCCTCTTCAAATGAAAATCTCACGTTTTTCTCTTCCAGTGCGTCCGCAAGACTTTCTCCCAGGCTGCAGTTAATAACCCTTCCGTCAAATCCCAAAACACCGTTTTGAGGCATAGCCTGCTGCAAATATTCCTCCACAGAAGGAACCCCTGGCTGTCCCATCTTTTCCAAAATGATACCGCTGCCTTCCAGTTCCCTGGCTGCCTGCACAAAATACCGTCCGTCCGTCCATAAATGAGCTTCCCGGCCGGTTATTACTGCGGTTCCTGCAGAACCGGTAAAGCCAGTCATATATTCACGGCATTTAAAATATCCGCCTACATATTCAGATTCGTGAAAGTCGGACGTTGGAATCAAATACGCATCAATCCCCCGTTCCGCCATAAGCGCTCTCAAATATTCTATCCGTTTCGTTACTTCCATTTAATTCACCCTCCAGGGATTCTCCCCGCCATTTATTGTATCCACGCAGCTCTTGATGGACAGTTCCACCATATCCCCCACCGCTTTATCCGTGAAAAATGCGGTATGAGGAGTCATAAGAACATTGGGCATCCCATTCAGCACAGCCATTTCGTGATGCCCTGTGGGCTTATATTTATGATCCTTATAATAGATCTTCCCCTCATTTTCAATGACATCGAGAGCAGCGGCTCCCACCTTTCCTGATTCCAGCGCCTCGATCAGATCCGCCGTCCGGATCAGGACGCCCCTGGCCGTATTGACAATCACCACACCGTCCTTCATCTGGCCGATGGTTTCTTTTCTGATCAAATGATGGGTTTCCTCTGTGGCCGGAGTGTGAAGGGTGATCACATCACACTGTTTCCACAACTCCTCCAGCGTAACATAGTCGGCATACTGTTTCACGCTTTCCTTCTGGTAAAGGTCATAGGCCAGAATCCGGCACCCGAACCCGCTTAAATTGTGGATTACGGTCTCACCGATCCGTCCGGTTCCGATCACGCCCACCGTCATGGAACAGAGTTCCCGGCCTCTGATTCCTTCAAGGCTGTAATCCTGTCCAAGATACCTGGTCATAATCGCCTTCATTTTCCGAATTGCCATCAAAATGCTCATCACCGCATATTCAGCCACCGTATGGGCGGAATATCCCACATTGGAAACCACAATTCCCAATTCCGATGCCCGCCTGCAGTCAATGTGCTCAAATCCAACCGTTCTGGTGGAAATGACTTTAATCCCTTTTTCATGAAACTTCTCAACGGTTTCCCCATCGATTGGCACCGTAATCACACTCACCGCCTGGCAGCCTTCTGCCAGTTCCAGATTGGCCCCTGACGGGCTGTATGGACAGGTGACAATATCCACCCCATATTTTTTGCCAAACTGTTCAAAGAATTCAAGTTCGTCTTTTCTGCAGTTAAATGCCGCTATTTTCAAGCTCATTCATCTCCTTCTCTCATCGCATCCTCAATGGCGGCCGCGATTCCCTCACTGTAAGTAGGGTGGGCCCGCATGGCCATGGAAAGCTGCTGTGCCGTCAGGCCGTTTGCAATTGCTGTAGCCATCTCTCCGATCATATCCGTGGCCCTCGGACACACGATCTGAGCGCCCACAATGTTATTGGAATAGGCTTCAAATACGAGACGGATAAATCCGTTTTCCTCTCTGCTTATGATAGACTTCCCATTCCCATCCATAGAATATTTTCCGCACCGGACCTTCATCCCTAATTCCTTTGCAGTCTCTTCCGTAATTCCAACCGTAGCGATCTCCGGTTCCGTATAAATGCAGTTGGGAACAATGGGCAGTCTGGCAAACATACCGTTTGGAACTACAGACAAACGGATGCCGTGAGGCCTTCCCGCAATCTTTTCCACCACATAGGTTCCCTGTGCTGCTGCCACATGTGCCAGCTGGATGGACGCAATCACATCCCCAATCGCATAGATTCCCGGCTCACTGGTCATAAATTCCGAATCCACTGCCAGCTTTCCGTCTCTCATTTCAAACTGGACATCCGCTCCGAACAGTTCGTCCATACACGGTTTTCTGCCGACGGACATGAGAATCTGGCCTGATTTTATATTCAGTTCCTGGCCTTCATGCCGGATATGGCAGACCAGTCCCTCTTCTTCCGTAATACTGGTCACCGTGGCGTCACAATAAATGGTGATCCCCTTATCCCGCAGCTCCTTTTCCAGCTCCTTTGCCACAACTTCATCCATCGGACCTAACAGATGGCTCCCTTTTTCGATAATCGTCACCTTAGAGCACAGCGAATTAAATATAGTCGCAAACTCCACGCCGATCACGCCTCCGCCGATAATGGTCAGGCGGTCGAAATTCCAGTTGGATGTGGCCAACAGGCGGTCACTGTTCAAAACTCCGGGAAGATCAGCTCCCAAAACAGGAATGGTGGACGGTTTGGCGCCTGTGGCTATAATGATATAATCTGCTTCATAATAGTCTTTTCCATCCACACCTCTCACTTCAACCGTCTTATTCCTCCTGATTGTTGCAGTTCCTGTAATCAGGTCGATGTGGTTTTTCTCAAACAAATGGTGTATTTCATCCCGGTATTTTTTCACCGCGCGCTTTTTATAATCCTGTATTTTGCCAAAATCAAAAGAGATAAAGTCGGTGGAAACCCCGAAATCATCGCATTTTTGAAGCATGGAAAAAATGCTGGAGGCATGGAGCAAAGCCTTTGTAGGAATGCAGCCGCGGTTCAAACACACCCCGCCCAGCTTTTCCTTTTCTATCACAGCGACTTTCATGCCAAATCCGGCTGCTTTAAGCGCTGCCGTGTATCCGCCCGGCCCTGCACCAATAATAATCAAATCATATTTAATTGCCATATACAAGCCCTCCTCTTTCACTAATAAGGATTATAATAAAGAAATGGAAAAGGTGCAACCGTTATCCTGTTTGACTAATTTTTCACGTTAAAAATCCCCCAAACCGGCCCCAAAACCAGCTCAGGGGATTCACAATGCAAGCACTCTACAAAGAGATATTTCCTTTGGCGCGGGCCTTTCTGTCCCGGATGGATAAGATCACCGGAACCATAAATGCCGCCAGGATACCGCCGGCAAATCCATTGTTATACAGATTCATGCCTGCATACACACTTCCCACATTGAGCGCCATAGAAGAGTGTAAAAATCCTGCCAGAAGACCGGCAAACACGCCGAATTCCCCCGCTATGGGTGCCAGCGTGGTGGAAAACAGCAGCGCCAGCATCGGAGACGGATCTGTAATATTCCAGGTCTTTAAAAAGCTGGCCAGCCAAACTCCCATCATGATGGGCACAATATTGCGGAGATGTTTGCCCGTAGCGCTGAAACCAACAATTGTAAAGATTCCACCAAGGGTCGGCCCGTTTAAATCTCCCCCAATCATGGCTACAAAAGCGGTTGCGAACAGACCGTTAATTCCCATATTCATCAGAACCGGCGCCAGCCCCTCGCTTTTCACATAATCAGTCCCTCCCAATCCATATGTGGATAAAATATGGCGGTAGCGTTCAAATACATGGCGAGACGATGCCACTGCCGCTATAATCATCCCCATAAAAAAGATGGTCAGCAAAACGATAAACAGCTCATTATATCCCGTCGCCCATATTAACCGGCTCTCCGTCTTAACGCCGAATGATTTAAACAGGGAAATGATCACCGTCGCTATGATACCGGAAGAAAATCCCACATTATAAAGCGAATATCCCTTATGGGTATAATACACATGAGTGGATAACGGCGGCAGCAAAAATCCAATGGTAACTCCTACAAACAAACTGAGCAGAAGCCTGACACTCATCGGAAGATCCCAGATCTGCATCACCTGTGTTATGATTGGCGACAGACTGGTTCCATAAAAACCGATATAAATATAACGGGTAACAGATGTTTTATGGTATTTGGAATATACCCAGATTCCCAGCAAAATGGTCCAGATATTCAGAATATTTTTTCCAAACAGAGAGAAACCGAACATCAGGAAGCTGGAAGTAATGGTGTGCCCATCCATTTCCATTCCTAAAAAATAGACGATACCAATGCACATGTAGGTCAAAAGACTGGCATTGATCAGGGCGGCTCCGACTCCGCCGATTGCAATGTAATCCGTAATCAGGAAGTCCGGTTCCCTGATTATCGTAATAATCCCTTCCACTATACTGGCCGGCGGCTGTAAAAACAGTCCGGCAATCATAAAAAATGTGGGGAGCAAGCCAAGCACCATAAACTTCTGCTTATTTGTAAACGGCTGGCCTGTATGTCTGATACGTTCAACAATCTTTAACATAAAGCTCTCCTTAACTAAAATGTAATGTAACCGTTCAGGACGGCGGGAAAACTGGTAAAGAACGCTGCGTCAAGCTCACTTGTAAGCAGATTTCTTTATCAATTTCCGCATCGGATGGACATCCAATGCTTCTTGACCGGCTTTTTCGGTCAAGAAGATGAGCCGTCCTGAACAGTTACAATGTAATAAAAATACCGGCAGACCCAGTAAAAGGTATGTCGGCATCCACCTGTCATTATCCCTTCGCCGTTCCAGGTGTTTTACGCATGAAACAATTATATCATAGGGAAATCCATCTGACCATTTATTTTTTAACAGCCTTTCATTCCAAATATAGGAACACATAGCTCCCAGAATCCTGGCGGAACCCGGCTTAAATATTCATCTTATGCTAAAAACGAAATCCGAACCCTCACAAAGAAATTCGGATTCAGGTTTACCGATGGAATGAAAAAAGAAAAATCCGAACCTTTGTTAAAAAGTTCGGATTTAAGCTTATCGAATGGAGATGACGGGATTCGAACCCGCGGTCTCTACGTTGCGAACGTAGCGCTTTCCCAGCTAAGCTACATCCCCATGGGTTTTATTGTACCACAATATGGCAAAAAAGCAAGCAATATGAGAAGGGATTTTTGAAAATCCCTTCTGACGTTTCTTTCTTATTTTATCAAAATTCCGGCTATTCAACCAGTCCGAAATGTTTACAGGCGTTCCAGATACCGTCCTGGTCCACGGAAGAAGTCACGTAATCAGCCACTTTTTTTAATTCCGGCAACGCATTTCCCATGGCGATTCCGGTTCCTGCCTGTTCCACAATCTCATAATCGTTCATACTGTCTCCAAACGCAAAGGTATGTTCCACAGGAATTTTATAATGTTCACAAAGACGGATCAATCCCTGAGCCTTGGATGCCTTTTTTTCCACCACATCGGCCCCACAGCGCCCGGCAAACATGAGAAGCTTCAGCTCGGGAAAATGGGCTTCGATCTCTCTCGCTCCCTTCTCGTCCCCGATATAGGCCAGAGTGCGAACCCCCAGAGTTATCAGTTCCTTGGGATCTTTAAAATTCCGGCCGCATTCATTCCAGCGCTTCCTATCATGCTCCACCACTTTTTCCGGATGTATATAAAAATCATCATCCCCTATGGTAACGCCGATACTGTGCCCATATTTTTCAGCATACTCCATCACATTCTTTAACAGTTCCTGTTCCATATAGTGTTCATAAATCAGCTTATCTCCCACCGTAATTTTCGTTCCGTTCATATGTATAATCGCATCCGGCTTCACCATATCAGTAAAAGGACGACTGTAATAAGCATCCATATCGCGTCCGGTGGCAAGGACGATAATATGGTTTTTACGAAGCTGGTTAAGAGCCGCCAAAGCGCTGTCTGGAATGGTCCATGTCCCATGATCCAGTAATGTCATATCTAAATCAAAACTTATAATTGCTTTCATCTCATTCCTCCGGACATTTTATCCAAATCTATGGTATATTTAAATTGCATTTTCTACCTGCCTTTCATCAGGCATATCTTACCGAAAAAAATCCAAATATACTTTGTAAATACAATATCATAAATGCTTCATTCCTGCAATCTCAGCCATCTGTATTATTCCGGATTCAGGATAAACAGTAAACGCATTCATATATAGTAACATTTATCCGCCTGATCACAGTTCCGGCTAAAAGGAGGAGGGCAGTCCCGATACGGAACTGCCCCAGAGTATGAAAAAGAATCTATGTAAAAGGTCTGTTAACCTGTTGATGTACATAATATACTCATATTTTGTGACTAAAGTTTGTAAAAAGTGTGAAACAATTGTGAAGTCTCAGAGCGTGTTTGCAAATTCCCTTTTAAAACAAACTTTTCCATAGCCTGGAATGCCGGCTCACATTCATTCCTCTGATCGAATGGATAAATTAATTTAAATTTTTTTAAAATTCCTCTTTTCAATCTGCAATTCATTTGCTATAATAACACAAGCGGAGTATGGCGTAGCTTGGTAGCGCGCTCGGCTGGGGGCCGAGAGGTCGCAGGTTCAAATCCTGTTACTCCGACGGTATGAACCCTTGATTCCTAATGGAATTAAGGGTTTTTTATTGTTTCTGAATGGTTTCTATATTCTTCTGTTCCACGCTTCAATTGCCGCCTGCCTTCTGTCATTCAGTACATCTATCTCCCCTGATTCCGGTTGTAAATTAAAGTCTACAACGTACCTGCCAGGCAGTCTCATCCTGCATTCCTCACATTCCACCTCAAAGACAAACCCGACGCCGCAATTCGTAGTCCTGTTCTCTTTTATGCAAAACAACGCTTTTCCTCCGCAAAAAGGACATGGTTTTAATTTTTCCAATGCCGGCTCCTTTCTATTACAGTTTTTCATTTTCTTTAATGAACTTTTATATAATTTAATAAATCAGATTTCATGTCTGAATAATTCTCTTTTTGATCTGCAATATATGATTTTTTCCGTTGAAAAAAATCCACAATCCAATCATCCAGATCGATATCCGCCTGGAATGAATACGCTACCATAGCGGTCAGCGACATCCTGTTTTTCTCATGGAGCAGCTTAGAGGAGTTGTCCACATTTAATGTCAGATCCTCCAGCACTTCTATATATTGGTCTATATCATCATCTGTGATCTCCATATTCACATTGGCTCTGACAAAATCCGCCAGATTCCCTTCACTGTTCCCCGTCAATACGGACTCCTCCCTATGAAAATAATGTAACATAAGGTTTTCCAACAGATTCAGTTTTTTCATTACGATACTCTTATCCTTCGTGGATTTATTGGTGTCCAGGCTGTCAAAAGACAGATTCTCATAGGGTGGAATTCTCTTATCATGCAGCCGGTTTCTGAATTCGCGGAGGAAATCTGCAAATCTGTGATCGTCAATACCCAGTTTTGTGAATTTATAAAACAGGGTAAACCAGATAAATGAATTCTTGCTGTTGAAGACCTGCCCCAAATCTTCATCGATAATTACCATCAACCGGTCCAGATTCTCCTCTAAAACTTCAAATTCTTTTCTGCCGGCATGGTCATTTAAATATTCTCCCATCTTTTTGCTCTGTTTCTGCCAATGATCGATATAAAACATGGCCATAACCGATTCGGAAATGACCCGGTCGATCACACCTTTCTTTTTTTCATTGGCCGTATAGTTCCCGCAATCTTTAAAAAAACGGTGGTTCCCCGATATATTCTTAACGTACCTTGCAACTGAATCCATATAGGTAATGCTGCTCTGGGTCGCATTCATCGACTTTTGATGATTGTATCTTCGAATATGATAGCCAATCTCTTCATCGGTGCAGTCCAGATGTTTGACTACATCAACCGGGTAATTGTCAAACTCTTCTTTCAGTTTTTCCGGAAGGTCCTCATATCCGGCCCCCCGCAAATCGTACTGAACGCTTTCATATATGAGATTTCCTTCGTCATCGGTCAGAAGTTCATCCTTTCCGCTCTTTTTTGCCACCTGGTAATGCACTAAGGGCATCTCCACAGACTTTCCCAGTTTGAAAACACCATTGCGGTACTTTTCCAGGGTGGTTAATCGCTGTAATCCGTCAATCAGCCATAAGGTTACGCCGTTCTTACCAAGCTGTTCACATATTTTGATGGAATCTATATCCTCATGCTTAATGACAGTGGCCACAAATCCATCCCTCGTCTGAATATCCCACTGATCCGCTTTTCTCTGTTGAGGATGATCCCTTCTCAGTTCCCCGCGCTTAAACATCTTCTGAAGAGTAGAATTCATATAGGTATCCTGCTTTGTTTTGTCTCTCACTAACTCCATATTCCACGCCTCCGCTAAAATAAAATTGATATGTTTTCATAAGACCGGATCGATGCCATATGATCCGAATACTCTTTCTCTCTCATATGTAAGATTTCCCTTATTTCAAGGGAAGTAAATCCTTCAATCAGCAATTCCACAATCCTGCGCTGCTTTTTTGATAGGTTTTCAAGGTATCTTTCTATCTTTTCATCGTCCGGCATACCGTCTTTTTCCAGCAACTCCTTTTCAAGGTCAAAATCGGATGCAATCAGCTCTCCGATTGTCATATCCTCATCTTCCCCCACAGGCTCATCCATGGATACCGAATTTCTGTCCGCCCTCCTCTTCTCCCTGTTCCGCTTTGTAATCTCTGTTTTTATCTTATTGGACAGGCAGGTATATAAAAAGCCGTCAAAACTCTGTTTGTGATCGTATCTCTCCAATACATCGGCAAATACTTCATTAGCCAGACTGTAAAAATCGTCCAGATCCTTTGAGGATATCCCCCCGTATCTGCATAAAATCCTGTCCACTGTTCTATGCAAACGCATTCCATTGTTCACATAATAATACTCTAATTTTTCCTGCATAAACCGCATCCGCCTTTCATCATTTCTGAAATTTTCGTACAGAAAATAAACAGCCCATACAGGATTCGCACCTGCGATATACGAGTCAAAGTCGTATGCCTTACTGCTTGGCCAATGGGCTAAAATGCTCAGTTCATATAGACAATCTTAAACACAACGTAATAATTGGAAACTATTGGCAGAAAACCGGAATTCACTTGACTAGTAATATACTATTATGTGATAATGAGTGAAGTATAGTTTCTGCTATGCTGAGTGCGACTCATCCCGATGTGCTGGAACACGTTTGAGGGATGGGTCGTTTTTTATTCCAAAGAGTGTTTCCTCTATGGATTATTTAAATTATACGGCTAACACAGGTCTGTGTCAACCCCATTTTCGAACGTATGTTCTGATTTTTGAATTTTTTTTATTCGTCAGACTTTCCGGCTTTCCCAATATTAAAACTGATACAAATATAAATTGCGTCTGAATCTCAAACATTCTGTTCTATCAAATATCAGCTTCCTTTTTCTCTTTTCGTTTTTTCCTCCCGGCATATTAAATTTCAAAAAATTTATTTTTAAAAAGAGAAATAGACAATATGCCCCACATGATCCTGTTCCTGTTTCCTCTATTTTGAAACAGGACGGAAACTATAAAAAATCAGTTTTATTAAAAACAGGAGGAAAAAGAATTGAAGACAAATACAAAAACAACACCAGAAACTGCTAAAGTGCGCAGCATTGCCAATCCGGCCCATCCATTAACCCGTGAAGAACGCCACAGAACATTTGGCGGCTTTCTATATGAATCGGATTTTAATACGGAATATAAAGGAAATGCTTCGGAAAACGGCTCGGTGACAGCAAACCGCATAGCCTCAAACATGCGTTTTGACGAAACATTCGCCAATAAGCAGATCCAATGGCAAACCCAGTGGTAATGAAAACGGAGGAAATGGAAATGGATAAGACCCAATATACGCTGATCAAACTGCCCGTAAAAGAAATCATAAATCAAAATTTTAATGTATCCCTCTCCCGCGAATACGAAATACAGAACGAATATCTGATCGCCCAAAGCGCTTCCCTTTTATTTGACCAGATTTTCAGGCTCCGCAAAACAGATAAAAATAATCCGCACATAAATGAAGTCATTCTGGTCGTGGCAAAAAAGGAACAAAAAGAAGAGAAAACAAACCTCTTAAAACAGCTTTTGAGGGATGGATTCACCTATAACGGCATTCATTATTCCAGATTCGGCAAATCGGCATCTCAGGGCAAACAGGGCATCACAGCATTTGTATGCGACGGTATTTTTGACGAATTATATAGAATTACCCAGATGGACATTCCTGTGGAAGAATGCGTGATTTCCAAATACGAAGCCCAGAGATGCCTTCCCTTCAGTTCCTGTACGATTGTGCCGGATTATATTCCCCACATCGTAATCATCGGGGAATATGAAAAGACTTTGAGCGGCCAGTTTATCAAATATGTCGTGGAGAGGGAACGGGAATTCACGAATAAAGAAACCGGCGAACACGGAGTATATAAGAGCCGGGAAATCGAAGAAGGATACAGGGATTTAAAACTGTCGCCTTTTGACGGATGCGGATGCCACGAAAAGGAATTCATGATAAAAGTGCAGAATGCACTGGATTTGGATTACCCGCCCATTGGCTCACAAATCCGTATGCCATTTATCAAAGGATATTCTGTTTACGTTCCTTTTAGGGAGATTCTTCACGAATGGGGGTACGAAACCATAACGGACATTTACGGAAAACAGCATTTGGTGGATGAGATCGACTGCATCTGGAACACCTCCATGTTCAAAGGACATAAAATGTTCAAAGAACAATACGGAAATGGCGCATGGGACGCATACATTGAAACGGTAAATAAATATCAATATAAGCTGGGAATCAGCAAATACAGCCACCACATAAAAAACCTGAACAGAAAAATCCGCACTAACTTCCAGTATCTTCAATGCCTGGATCTGTGGAATCCCAAATACATTGAATATTTTGAAAACGGCAAACCAGGCTCCTATGATATTTTATCCGAAGATAACAAAGGGAAGGTAATTTCAATAGCTGAGTACACCACAGGATTGTTTGAAAAGATCATTTCCGGCGATAAATTTTATACCTACAAATTCATGGGGATTAACGATACGGAAAATTATGAACCGGAAAGCGTCTATCTTCAGGCCGCACTCATCAACGATGGGATGCTAAAAGATCCCGCCGTAAAACAGTTCATCTACCGCAAGCTGAAAAAAGCCATCGATGAAGCGAAGGTGGGGAAAATCTATGCAGATGGCTTCTATCACACAATAGTCGGCGACATGATAGGATATCTCCAGTACGCTGCCGGTGAAAAACCGGCCGGCTGTTTAAAGGCCCATGAATTTTTTTGTGAAACAATGGAAAAAGGAAGCTGCCTGTCCTTCCGCTCTCCTCTGGTCGACCAGTCGGAAGTCAATCAGGTTAAAATCGTCGGAAATGCCGTCACCCAAAAATGGTTTCCCCATTTCAAGGATCAGGATGTGGTGATGTTAAATATGTACGATCTGTCCCTGCCCCAGCAGGGAGGGGCCGACTGTGACGGGGATATCGTCTTCCTCTGCAATGAGCCGGTCATCGTAGACTCCAGAATCGGCAAACCGGTTATCATCGATATCGATGACAAGGCAATGGCCGTACCGCAAAAATATACAAAAGAAAATATCATCGAATACGAACTGATGATCCGGGACAGCCGCATCGGAGAGATTACCAACGCGGCTACCAGCATAGAAAACCGTTATATAACCGATGAAAATATAAAACAGCTTTTTTCTGACTATTCCAGCTTGCTGCGCATCCTCCAGGGCAAGGAAATTGATTATCTGAAAACAGGACTGAGGTGGAATATCCCTCAGAAAATCAAAAGGCAGTCCAAACAACTGCCCTATTTTCTCCTATACAATTATCCTGAGAAAATGAAGACTTACCAAAATGTCCGTGAAAAAAATAAATCCCTGCCAGAAGGGGACAAAAAAATCAAATTAAACGCTTACCGCTCCCCTTCCCCCCTGAATGAACTCTGCGATTATATCTGCACATGGGAAAAAAAACATATTTTATGGTCCGGCCGCATTGAAGGCCTGATGAATTCCCGCAGTCTGATCGTAAATCATCAGTTTAATCTGACCGACCGAAGGATCATCAGGGTATGCAGACGGTATATCAATGACTTTGCCCAGGAAATCAAACGGCATATGGATTTAAAAAATGAAAATCCAGAGGAAGAGGATTATAAATTCAGCTTAGAAACAGTTGCCGGCGAGTTTAAAAGCAGGCTGCTCTGCGAACTGCCTCTTACGGAAGAAGCCGCCGCCAATTACGTGATCGACATCTCCTATTCCAGTATGTCAATCAGCAAATCCCTGGCCTGGTCCGCATTCAGCCAGTATATTCTTAAAAACCTGAGGGCCAGTACAGACCCCAAAAAGAGCGTGAGCATAAGGGAAGTCTCCCGTAAAACAGACAGCTCCTATGAGTATTTAGGTAAATATTACGAATTTGAGGAGGGTGAAAGCCATATACAGGAATGCTGAAACATATCTATATGAAATCATTGAGGATTATAAATATGCAGAAACAGCTGAGGAAATGGATGAAGCATTCAGATCATTCTGCTCTCTCATATGGTGCAGTGATAATAAAAGGCGTATTTACAGCAAAACGATTCATTTTAATGTCCGCAAAGATTTAGCGGAAACGGAACTGGGACAGGTTTTTAACGCCTGGTCTTCCGTAGAATACAGTTATTATAAATCCGTAACGGCTTCGGACAAATGGTATGATCTCATACGTCAGAAGATAAACAACCTCTATACGAGGTATTTTGACAGCCAGGTAATACTGGAGAAAGAATACATGGATTCTATAAAAGCGCCTAAAAAACTGTATTATGAGTGGATATCCGGAACAGAGGTAAAAAAAGAAGAGGCTGTTTCCTTAATTAATGAAGCGATACAGATTTCCGAAAAAACCAAAGAAAAACTGCAGAGACAAAAGATGTGTTTATCCTGGAATGATTATAAAAATATCATTGAATCATTTTTACGGAAGATATTGGATCACTGCATGTTAATCGGGGATTATGAAATGAAAGCCTCCGTTCCCACCAGATTGGATTTCCTGACAGAGGACCATTTTTATGTAAAATACATCAACCGGTGTCTGGACGGAGAAATCCGCAAATGGCAGAAAAAATATTATGGCCTGCCTCAAAATACGAGAAAACGGTACGGCAGATGTACCGACTGCGGCAGCCTGTATATAAAGAGAACCGGAAACCAGAAACGATGTGCGGACTGCCAGATAAGATTTAATAGAAAAAACAAGACTGAAAAGCAGAAAATGTACCGTGTGGAAAAGCTGAAAAATGCCGCCGGGCCTTGAAGATCCGGCCCATTCCCCCATTTTTATGTGTGTATATATCAAATATGGAAATACAAGTAATCAACATCAGGAGGTAAAGGTTATGGATTTGAATTATATTGCACAAATGTATGTTCCAATCGTCATGGCGGCCTGTTTAGTGATCGGATATTGTATCAAACACGTCGCCTGCCTGGACAAAATCAGCAACCAGTACATTCCTTCTGTATTAGCGGTTGCAGGAGCTGTTTTGACCTGTATCGATGCAGGAGGCGTCACCTTAAACTTAATTGTTGCCGGCGCCGTTACCGGACTGGCAAGCACAGGATTATATGAGGCATTCAGAAACTTAATCGAAAAAAATGAAAAACTGTAGAGAGGTGATTTTATGAACAATACCCAGGCTGCTGAAGTTATTGATAATTTCGAATCTGCATTTGCAGACAGGCAGGTAATTCCGAAAGATCTGGAAATGATCTGGCTGAAAAAAGCGGTCAGCCGCTATTCTAAAGAACTGCATCCATTGACATTTGATGAAGAAATACTGGAATTTGATACGAAACTCGACAGTTATGCGATTGACACCCTTGCAGAATTTATGAAACTGTTTTACCAGGAACGACAGGTTTCTTTAGTAAATAAACGGATGAGCATCGCAACGAAGGATCTTTCCATTGACAAAAATAACGGCGGAAAAGCAGCCGCAAAAGCGGAACTTGATTACATAGCAGATAAAACAAATAACATGGTTCACATGCAGAAGGTCTAGGAGGTCATTATGAAAGAATGGTATTTAATGGCTTCTAATACAAACCAAAATTCTTCCGGTGGATATGGAGATGATATATTCTCCGAAGTATTGGAAACAGAATCAGCCGCAGACGCAGTGCTGTATAACTCCGACCTGTCCGTTGGACGGGAAATCAGATGCATCATACAGGGCAGCAGCGCCGACAGCCTGTTACCATCTATGGAACGGTCCGGGTTATTTAAACAGGGGACCGTAAAGGCCGGCATGTATCTTTTCTTTGATAACAGTTATTGGCTGATTACCGGTTATCCCGGATCAAACGGGATTTATGAAAAAGCCGTCATGTCATTATGCCAGCACAAACTCCGCTGGCAAAACGGCGATGGAACTGTAACAGAACGCTGGTGCCATGGAACTTCTTATGTTCAGTACGAAACCGGAGAACATGCAAACGATAACCTGATCCTCTCCGCTAATACCTATTCTCTTCTTCTGCCAAATGACAACGAATCTTTAACTCTCGGCGGAAGACGGGTTTTCATTGATAAAAAGGAAAAAAGCCCGCAAAAAGTTTATAAGATCACCCGGTCCGATGACATTTTATTCAACTATGGCGAAGATCACGGGGGAATTATTAAGTTCATAGCCAGCAAAACGGAGTTCAATCCGCTGACGGACAATCCGGAGCTTGGGATTTGTGATTACCGCGCCCCCATCCTCTCTCCTTCCACCGGCCTGCCGCCCGATCTCACGGTACTTCCGTCCATCGACGGCAGCCCATCGTTAAAAGTTGGGCGCACTGCAGCCTATACCGCCCATTTTACGGATAAGGATCATAATCCGTTAACGGGTATCACAGCCGAGTGGAACGTCATTTGTGATTATAAAGTATACCAGCATATCGAGGATAACAGCATTCTTCTGGAAATAAACGATGAAAATGCGATTGGTTCCACACTAATCCTGCAGCTTTCCAACTACGGTTATGAATTGGAACTCAATATAGAAAGTCTCTATTAAGGAGGACAAAATGGATTCAGCCTTAAAAGATATAGGAGCATACAAAAACCGGATTATCTCACTTCTGACCGGTTCACAGGATATTGTTTCCTTATTGCTCAATGATACCATTACCGATGATAACGTGGAAAATCTGGTTTACAGCCAGATTTTCCCCTATCTATATGTCAATGACACTCAAACCGAAGAACTTTCTTATCTTTGCATTGAAGTAGAAGTGCCACGAATACCTACCAAGATGATTAAAGATATGAAGATCATTGTATGGGCATACTGCCACAAGGGAATTATGAAATATTCCAGGAAAGATTTTCTTGGAACCCGCGCCGACATCTTATCGGATATGGTGGACCGGTGCCTCATGGGCTCTGATAATTTTGGAATCGGACGACCCACACTTGAGTCCGATACTCATTTTTTCCCAAATGATAAGTATTATGGCCGGCAGCTGATCTACACAATGCCTGAGTTCAAAGTAAAAAGCAGGTGATCACTACGAAATTAGACTATTTCTCCCTGCTCAGCTATGAACCGGTTAACATCCCTAAAGTTGGAAGCGTCAAATCGCCTTTACTGAAAGAGATTGCAAAAATAACGTTTTCGGCGTACTCTCTTTTTCTGAATTTTCTGTCCTTAGATATCGATACCTATTTCAGATCCATTGACGGAATTAATGAAGAACATAATAAACTGTATGCTGCAGACGAAATATCTCTGCTTAAAAAGGTCAAAGAAGAATACTGGAATTTATCACCGGAGGAGCAAAAAAGTTTATCATTTTGGGATCTAGCACAGCTAGACACAATGACTTTGAGCACAATTATGGCCGCTTTACAATTCTTTTTTGTTGATGAAATAAAATATGACCCACACCAGAGTGCCTTTCTCTTATATAACGGAGCGGTGGACGATGAGAATAAAAAGCTCATCACCGGCTGTATTAACAGAGAAAATTATAATGAAGTCATCAATATTATTTTGCAGCTCAACGGAATTTTTAAAAGCGATTCGGCATCCCAACCGGTCAAAATCAAAAATAAAACGGCCGAAAAATTATTAACCAGAATGGAACAAGCCAGAAAATCTAAAGAGTCTAAAGACAAAGGAAAAATGGAACTTCCAAATCTGATATCCGCTCTCGCTTCCCGTCATTCCAGCATCAACATGACCAACATTTGGGATCTCACTGTTTATCAGCTTTACGACCAGTTTAAAAGACAGCGCTATCTGGATTCCTATGAAATCCAGTCCATGAACGTGGCCGCATGGGGCGATTCTGATGGTAATTTTAAAGAAACACTATGGTTTGAGCCAATTGACGATTAAAACTAAATAACATTTTATATCAAGGAGGATTTTTTTTATGGCAAACATTAATAAAGCAAACAGACAGGTATGTGATGTGGATATCAGAGTTTTAAAGACTATGGAACCGTTTTTATTCTTTGATACAGCGAATACGACTACTGCAGGTTTTTCATCTGAAGATACATATGCAAAGGCAAAAGGCGCTAATAAAATTGCATTTACAAACCCTATGGAAGGCACAATGACCATCGAGGCTCAGGTCGCTCCATTCAAACTCTATGCGCTTTTATCAGACGGTGTCATCGATACAACCGCCGTAGTCGCAAAGAAAGAGACTCTCAAATGCGAAACAGCCGGAACTCTCACACTTCCGGCAGGTGCAAAAGCCGGAACCGTATTCGTTTATCCGGCCGACGATTTCGCAGGAAAGGAGATCAAAGGCGCTTGTGCCAACAATACATTTACTGCTGAAACAGAAGATGAAATCGCTGTCGGCTCAAGCTATGAAGTGGGTTATCTGGTTTCTAAATCAGACGGCGTACAGAGAATTGCCTTTAACAACAAACGGAATCCACTGGACTACTATATCACTATGAATACGGTTGAGAAAGATGAATCCGGCGTTTTGACTCCATATATTATTACAGCTTATAAGGCTAAACCACAGAAATCGTTAGACCTGTCCTTCTCTTCTGAAGGGGACCCGGCTTCTGTTACAATTACATTCTCTGTGATGGAAGATAAAGACGGAAATGTGATCGATATGGTTGAGCTGGCGGACGAGGCTGTATAAGCAGCTATTGAGTTTTACATGAAGCCTGAAGGCATTTTCGAAAATGCCTTCAGGTTTTAATTTAAAGCGTGAAGGCATTTCTGAAAATGCCTTCACGTTCCATGTAAAAAAAATGGATTGTATTGTATTTTCATAAGCCTGAGGTAGGCGCTTTTACAATACAATTGTAAACAGCGCTTACCTCATTTTTTACACCTGAAGGAGACTTTAGTTTGAACATATTTAAAAATTTAGAAGAAGTATATGAATGTTACGGCGAAAATAATATTATCCCCGTCACCGCCCTGAAACAGATTATCTTCTATACAAGCCACAAAATACAGCCAAAATGGATCTGCGAAAGCGCGAATAATGAAGGCCATATCTGCTGCTACTTCCACAAAGGTGAAACAAAAAAGCTTTACCTGGAATGGCTGAAGCGAAGACCCAATACCTAGTCTGGCAGATAGCTTCATCCCACACCGAAAATTACTGCAAATTGGATTACAGAAAGGGCGGGTGCATATGAGTGAATGAAATTAACATGCTGACTCAGGTTGATTTTTCTTCTTTTATTATGGACATCTTCATTGTATTAATCGGATTAAAATACGCCTGGGCAGTCTTAGAATGGTTTACTACAAAAATAGGTCTGGAATTTAAATCCACAAGAAAAAAACGGGAAGAGCATGAACTGATC
The DNA here is from genome assembly GCA_018378255.1 of Clostridiaceae bacterium. Classification (GTDB taxonomy): domain Bacteria; phylum Bacillota; class Clostridia; order Lachnospirales; family Lachnospiraceae; genus CHH4-2. The sequence goes on from JAGZXV010000038.1 coordinate 19,869, forward strand.
ATCAGCGTAGCAAAAAGATTGGAAACCCTTGAAAACCAGCGGGAAAAAGATGTACAACAGTCAATCAGACACGACAAAGACCTAAAAGACGGTCTGGAAAAACTGACGGACATGGTAATCGATAAAAATGTGGAAGATATGCGGTGGGAAATTTTAGATTTCGCCTCAGCATTATCTGCCGGAAGAAACTACAGCAAAGAGCAGTTTGACCATGTAATCGGTACGCACAATAAATACGAAGCGTATATTAAAGAAAATAAATTATTAAATGGACAGGTCACCAATTCCATGGATATTATAAATCAATGTTATAAAGAAAAAATGAAGCTGGGCTTCTATCAATAATAATACAATTTATGAAGGAGAGATCAATTATGACTGAATGGCTGAAAACCAGAAAAGAACTGAAAGAATTAAAGGCGGCAAAATTGAGATATGAAGTAATCATTCTCAGCAAAATTTACGGTGCGCTCGAGTTCCTGGATGGATCGGTGGATACTTCCGCCCTCCTTGAAATGGCTGAAAAAATGAAAGGCGTGGATCAGGAAGAATTCGTTAAAGCCCTGAGTGAGATCATACATAACGAAACTTCCCATGAGACTGACTGATTATGGCTGCTATAACAGTAAAAAACATATCCCAGCTGGATAAAATACTGGACGCCAAGATCCGTACAGCCCTAGAAAACACGCGGAAAATGATCGGCAGCAGCATACAAAAAACAGTCTCAGACTTCTATCACGAAAACGATCCTGCAAACCTAAAAAAACAGGTGGATTTTTTAAATTCCCTCATATCAACAGAAGTCAGAAAAAAGGGGAATTCCTATTGCTGTGAAGTGAAAATAGACAGCTCATTTCTAAATGATCTCTATTCCGACCCTGATATGTTAAAACCCGCTGCCTATCCTGCCGCACACAACACAGTTTTGCGTTCCAAAGATGAATCCGGATTGGGATATGACGGCAGGAATATCCATATAAACGACGGCGGCATCCATGTCCTGCCGGATCTAGTAATCCAGGATTTAGGCGATGAGGCCGGGATTACCGCACTTTTAAAAGAAAACCTGGCAAAGACAGGGTTAATCCTATAATAAACGGCAAAAAACAGGGTATACAACTGAAAAATCAGCGTATTCCCATCTTAATCAATTAAAAAACTCTCGATAAACTCCTTATTTTTCTTCTCTTCCACATCGGTAAACACCTGCTTTTGAATGGCTTTCAGCAGGCTCTCCTTATTGCCGCCGTCAATATAATGCAGGCTTTTATCATAGTACAAAAACAGATGGTAAAAATCATGGAACCGGTATTCGTCTTCCGGTTGGTACGGTTCCTGCTGATGGGCAAAAATAACATAGCTGTCATCATTTTTTTTCAAAAAATAAATTCCTCCAAAGCTGCCATATGCTTTATTTATGAATTCATCCCATGGCTCATTATAAAAATTTTCTACATGGGCTACTACTTTTTCATGCCATTTGACATTAGTTGCAATCACATCGTCAGCGTTTAGCTTCCAACAAACCGTATTATACTGTGTTTTTGTAATCAAACTTTCAATAAACAGTTCGTATTCATTCATTTCTAAAGGAGCATTGCAGAGAGTTTCCAACTGCACGTCCAGATATTTTGCTACCTTCAACGCGTATAAGACCGATGGAATTGTGGAATTCCATTTTGAAATTGTGGATACCGGTATCTCCAAATCCTCCGATAATTTTTGTAGTGTTATTTTACGCATTTTACATAAATACCGAATATTGTCCAGTAAAAATGGTATAGACTCCTTTTCTTTCAATTTATGGCTCCTCTCCTATTGACGCATTTTGCACTATATGGTATATTAATTTTATAGATATATCATATATGGTTTATATATTCATTTATCTTCCATATATGGTTATATCTTAATTGGATATTATTTATTATACCACAAATTAACATCATCATCAATTAGGAGGTAAAAAATGAACACAGAACCTAATCTTAACGCTGGTATTCCTGGGAATGCAATTCTAAAGGCGATTGCCTCAGTAGAATCCACATTAAAATTTATCAAACTGCCAGCTGAAGCTGAAATGATGAAAAAAACTATGACAGGCTATTACAATGCCAATGATATGGTAAGCTTTGCTACGGAATACCTGAGATATAAATACCTCTTTCCTACTGTTTGGCATACTGCAAACTTTGTCTCCCAGCTCCTTTATGAAATAAGCCTTTTACCGTTTTTCCCGGAAGAGAAGGCCGCTGCCGCTGTCTCTCTCCTGCCGGACTTGGATGATTCTCTTTATAGGCAGGCTTTAAAAAATTTATATTCCTATCATTTTCCAATTGCTAAAGCTTTATATATCGAGACATTCAGCATGGGGTATTCGAACTGCCTCATTAGAATTTTAGAAAAAAGTGAGCCCAATAAGGATTTTACCAATGCATTCTTAAAAGTCGCTTCCCGTGCAGACCAGGTTAAAATGCAGAACTGGACATACTATCCCTATACAGATTCCAAAGCCATATACCGCGTTTTAAGAAGATATCTGGCTGATTACAATGCTTCACCTATGACAAATGACTTAACAAATGTGGTGGAATTGTTCCAGGATATGAAACCCGAATACAGCACAGGAAGTACCTGCATACATACAGATACTTATATCAAAACAGCAATTATTCTTTAGCGGAGGTAATTATGGGAATGATAAGAATTGTGGTAATCGACATAACAAAAGTATTGGGGGCCGAAGTATATGATGAGGTGATCATACCTGTCGAGGAGGCCTCTGATTACATATTGAACTATACGGATATGAAGAGATTCCGGTTTATCACGATTTGATAAGCCCTGCTCTTTATCAGTTATTAAATTAAGGGGCGTTTAACGGCGTCTCTTTTTTGCTGCCATAAATAAGAAAGGAACGTGATGAAATATCGTGGATGATTTTAAAGTATTAATAGAGGCGGTGCTGGATAAGGCGAAATTGGTGAAAGAATTTAAGGATATACAGAAATTTATTAATTCTCAAAGTATGAAGATTACACCTACTATAGATAGAAAAATGTTTCAAAAAGATCTTGTCAAAATATCTAAAGAGATGGATAAAATCTTTAATAAAAGAGAGTTGAAATTCGCTGCAAAAAATGTTTTAAATTCTACTAAAAATGTTTCCAAAGATTACAAAAAAGACAGTACAATATATTCAAAAACTTCAAAAATTGAATTTGATGCTTCTAATTCCAACTTACAAATAAATAACTTGATTGAGTCAATTAAATTGGCACAGTCTCAAACTGAAAAATTTAATAAACAATGGAAATCCTTAAAAAAGAATCCTGAGTTAATGGCTGATCTTGATCAAATTGTTACAGCCTTACATACACTCTCCACTGAAACTAAGCTTAACAATTTTAACACGCAGATGGGAGCCTTTCAGACTGAAGTTCATGCTGCTGATCTGGCAACAGAATCCTGGGGTGAAACCTTAAAAGGCACTTTTTCTGAAATAGCAGACTTTCTAAAACTTAACATATTCGAAAAATTTGTTTTACAGCTTACGGAAAATTCAATCGGTGAATTAAAGAAAATTGATAACATTTTAACTGATATCTCAGTTTCAACTCCCAAAACAAAGGATTCCCTGGAAGACCTGGGAATATCAGCAGTTAATAATGCAAGTAAATATGGGACATCACCCAGCACTTATTTGAATAGTGTACAGGAAATGTCCAAAGCGGGTTTTGATGATACCCAATCCGAAAAGCTGGCTGAACTGTCCGCCATCGCCCAGTCTGCCGGTTCTATGACTGCTGAGTTAGCGGACAGCTACTTAATTGCGTCTGACGCTGCCTATGGATATCATGGTAATCTTCAAAAGCTGAATGCACTCTTAGATTCCCAAAATCAAGTTGCCGACAGAAATGCAGTAAGTTTTTCAGAGCTGGCCGCCGGCACAAAAGCTGCAGCCGGCCAACTAGTTCAAATGGGGATTGACGAAAAAGAATTAACGGCATTGCTCAGTGTAGGAATATCGACGTCAAATAAGTCTGGCGAAGCTGTGGGAAATGCTATCAATGGTATTATGATGAACCTCCAACAAATAACAGGAGAAACTGCGGTTGGCCAAATTATTGATGAAACCTCATTAAAAAAAGCAGAAACAAGATGCCGCAGCCTTGGTATAGAGCTTAATAATATGAAAAATGGCATCATTGAACTTCGTGATCCTATTGTATTGCTCAATGAACTGGCAGATATCTATAATTCACTACCAAAAGGCAGTAAAGACAGAGCCAGTATCGTTTCAGATATTGGCGGAGAATATGGAAGCGATGTATTAAGTTCAATTTTAGAAAACTGGGACAGCTATAGCAAAATATTTTCTGATTACAATAATTCAGAAGGATCTGCTTTAGAAGATGCAATGGCAACTGCAAACTCCTGGGGAGGACTGCTGCAGCAAATTGCGTTCAACTGGACGGGATTTGTTCAAACTTTCGTAACTGATAATTCTGTCACCGGAATTCTTAAAACTATTAACGGAATTGCATTTGCTATAAAAGAATTATCAAATGCATTTGGCGCTATCCCCACTTTAGCAGCCGGAATTGGAATATTCGCATCACTTAAAAACGTCGGCAGGGATAGAATGTTTTCCCTCAATTACTGTTTTTTGATTTAAATTACCGACAATGTTATGTGTTCTGTTGGATACAGCAGTTTTCATAACATACTTAATGAATAAATACATTAAGGTAAACGAAGCCTCAATATGCTGGGAACATTGTACAACGTAATACCCTCTTCTATTATGGCAACATATTAGATTTGGAACAGAGATTACGCTCTTTGGGTCAGCAGGGACAGTTCTCTATGAGAAAAGCCCTCACTGCAGCGACAACAGGCGGCCATAGCTATATGAAATGATACTATGGTAATATGCGCTCGGTACTCGGTTTTGTGCACCGAAAAAGCACTCAGGATTTCTCCTAGCCGTAAGTTTGGAAGAAACGGAGAATGGTACTTCGAACTATAAAAGGCCTGCTATTTCGGCAAGCCTTGATAAATTTTAGAACATGATTCTTAGATAAACCGATTATTCCTCATATTCTGCGAGTAGTATACGGAACAAGAATTTATAAAAACCATACGTTGCTATCGCCCAGCTTTATGCCATGAAATTTGAATAAAACTATTTTTATATTTATGTTCTTTTGGATACATAATACTAACTCTTAAATCACCTGATATATACGTATAAAAAACATTTGTCCCCAACTCTAAATATTGTCTATCTGCCCCGTATAAATCAGTAAAATATTTGACTATTTCAGTTGTGTAATTTGCAAGTTCCTGTTCTGATGCAGCCTTAACAATAAACCCAATTAGGCTGATGTTTTTTTTATCTTCATCAGTGCGAAGTTCAATCATTCCAGATATATCTTTAAGCATTATATTCTCAATGAAAATATGCTTTTCATCATATTCCATTGCTTCATATACAATCTTTTTCTTATCCAGTACACGAATTGCCTCTTCATAAGGTGTACCAAGGTTTATATCTATTAAAGGGCAGTCTCGGGTTTTCCTTGGGTAAAATAAAAAGATTGAAATGGACAGGCTAATTAAAATCACACTTAACACACCACAGATTATTAGTTTTTTACGCTTAGACATGCATTTAGCCTCCATATAATTTTCCTGTCAATAAAGACAATTCGTAAAATGAAAATGGTGAAGAATTCCTTTGACAGGTTATTCTTCATATTCTGCAATAATATACGAAACAATAATCTATATAACCATGTTTTACTATCGCACAGCCTTCTGCCATGAAATATGAATAAAAGATTTATAATCATGTTCTTTTGGATACATAATACTAATGCTTAAATTATTTAATTTATATGTATATAAATCCCTTCCTCCATAAGCTAAATACTCTCTATCTGATCCATATAAATCAGTAAGATATTCAACCATTTCAGTTGTATAATCTGAAAGTTCCTGATTCGATGCTGCCTCAACGCTAAACCCAATTGAACTGATGTACTTTTTATCTTCCCCAGTACGAAGTTCAATTGTTCCACATATATCCTTGAGCATTATATTGCCAATTCGTATATACTTTCTATCATGATCCAATACTTCATATTCAAGCTTTTTCCTATCCAATATGCGAATTGCCTCTTCATAAGGTGTACCAAGGTTTATATCTATTAAAGGGCAGTCTCGGGTATTCCTTGGGTAAAATAAAAAGATTGAAACGGCAAGGCTAATTAAAATCACACTTAACACACCACAGATTATTAGTTTTTTACGCTTAAACATGCATTGATCCCCCCTCTATTATTATAGGTATAATAACAAAATAAGCCACAAAAAACAATTGCTTTCCAAACAAGCATTAAAATTATATCATATCATTATGATTTTGTGCCATAACATTATGATTATTTATAAATAGTATGATCTTTAAACAAGAAACAGTAAATTCGTGGTTTAACGGAATTAATTCTTCTATAAATGATAGGGTTATAAGGCCATTTGCAAATGCCGAACAAGTAATCTGGAAATATAATCAGGCGATTGAACACAATTCCTTATCACAGCAAGGCTGGGAAAGAATCTTAGCCCAATCTGACATTGGACTAAGAACATATTTGACAAATATAAAAGGTGCTCCTGCTTCTATGGCGGCTTATACAATGTCACTGCAGGGAAATGTAACCGGATTCAGAAAAGTTTCTACTGCTATTCAGCAGTTTAATACAATGTCATCATCAGGCATAAAAGAACAGTCCTCATTTGCAGCGTCCATTGGTATCACAAATGGAGCTCTTGGTGCCTATTTATTAGGATTAAATGGAGCTAAAGCCAGTCTGGGTGGATATATAATGTCACTTATTGGCGTTACATTAAAAACAGTTGCCCTAAGAGTGGCAACAATTGCTCTTAATACAGCTTTAACAATGGGGACTTCATTGATTGTTTCCGGCGTCGTCACTGCAATATCTTCCTGGATTAACAAATCAGAAAAAATGAAAGCTGCTGCTGAAAAAACCAAACAGGAAATCACAGCTCTGAACAATGAATTAAAAGATAATAAAAAACTTGTATCCGACAGCGGACAACGATATGCCGAACTTGCACAAGGTGTCGATCAGTTAACAGGTAAAAATATTTCCTTAAATGATGATGAATACAGAGAATTTCTTAATCTTAGTAATGAATTAGCAGAAGTTTTCCCCACTTTAAGCCGAAACTATACTGAAAATGGAGATGCCATTGTACAATTAAGCGGAGATATTGATACAATTGTAGGTTCTTTAAATAATTTAGTTAAGGCTCAAGCAGATATCGTTAATAGTCAAAATGCAGAGGCATTACATGATCTTTTTAAAAATACAGCCGATGACTCAAAAAAGTATGTAGAAAATATCAACAGTTTAGAAAATGATATAGACGCGATCAATAAAAACCTTAGTTATATATCCGATGATGATATTACAACAAATTTATCCAATGGATTATCTGACAAATGGATTCATATTGAAAATGACAACTATGAATATCTTTCGGAATTATATAATGACTTACTAGATCTATTAAAAGACAATAATATTACTTACAAGGAAGGATACGCAGATTATTCTATAAATGATTTTGGTAGAGAAATACCTGTAGGCCAAACAATTATGATTCTCTCATCCGATGAGGAGATTAAAGAGGCGAAAGATTCACTTCAAAAAGGGATTGACGCACTAAAAAAAAATTATTCATCTAAAATCCATGAATTAAAGGATAAAATCGAAGCTGAAAATAAAAATATTCAAATTAATTGGTCATCTTTATCAAGTTTCATGGCATCATGGCTTAAAACAGATTCCCTATATTCCTCTCTGTCTGATGCTATGCAGGCATCTCTTCAACAGGTAATTTATAATATTGATTGGAGTTCGTTGGATTTTTCCACTTGGGATGATGCTCAAAAATATATACGGGATAATATTTTTACATTATTCCAAGGAAAAAATGGTGAAAGAATTTCAAATGCACTAGATTTCAAAGTCCAACTGGATAACGGCTTGATTAACATCGATGAATATCTGGAAGCTATTTCTGATCTCAAAATCCGTCTAAATAATCTTGACGATCAAACAAAAAAGACTATAGACCTAATTTTTAATGTTACTTCCTCTGACGGCTCTGACATTAAAACAATGGTTAACAACGTCCAAAAGAAGTTAAAAGATGATTATGATTATAAAGTAGGTGAATTATCGCTCGGAGATTTAGAAATAGCCTTTAATAAAATCACAGTTTCAGAGGGTACAGAATTATCCTGGAATGATTTACTTACTAAAATTCAAGACTATAAAGACCAACTTAATGATGACAAAAGAGATAAAAATGTGTTTACATCAAGTTCTTTTGCTAATGTCATTGAACAGTTACACACTATAGACGAACTATACAGTAACTTTCATAATAAACTAGACAATAACAAACCTCTGATTTTTGATGCAGTGGATCTCCAAGGGCTTGACAGTAGTCTTAAAGATCTTCCTTCCTTTGAAGAATTTAATAAACTATTTACAAATGGTACCGGTACCGAGGAAACATTGCAAAAAGCATTTAATTCATTAGTAACAGAATGGTTGTTCGCTACAAAAGCTTTAACAGGATTAAACACCCAAACTCGCGATCAAATCATTGCCCAATTAGAACTCAACGGTTTATCAAATGCCGGAAATCTTATAACCATTAATATGGCTCGAGCATTTGAGGAGGCTGCGTATTATGGTTACGACCTTTCTGATGCTACAACTGAAGAAATAATAAGGCTTTCCCAAATGGCCTCAATTTCCAATGAGGCAAAAAAGAATATCGCACTACTTGGTCTTGCTAAACTAAATACAAGTAATATTGCGCTAAAAACAAGTGCCGATATCCAAAATATTGCCAACTTAGTTTCAACATGTGGTGGTGGAGTAACCGCTCTAAATGCATTGGCTACAGCTAAAGAAACATTTGAATCGGGCAATAGCTCTGATCTCCTAACTTTTGAGGAAATGCAGGCACTTTCCATGCCTTTAATGGCAGATCCTTCAGTTTATAAATCGGCAAAAGAAAAGGAACAGAAAAGAAAAGAAACTATTTCTGCAGCCCAGAAAGAAATTAACGACGTTCTTTCTAATTTAGGAAATACCGATTATAATGGTATAAATAATTACGTTAATTCTGGCGCAACGGGATCTGGCAAAGTTCAATCCGAACAGGAAATTGATTGGAGAGACCGAAAACTAAAGCTATTTTCTGAGAAAGACGCTAATCTCGAAAAAAAATCTTCCTCATCTTTCCTCTCCTATCTCGGTCTGACTGAAAGTGAACTAAACCGTGCGAAAGAGATTTTATCGCAAACCGTCTCACCAGCAGGCAGTGATTTACAAGAATTATCTGAAATTGCCGCAAATGCCGGTATGTCAATGGCTCAATTTTATCAGGCTATTGAAGATGGCGGCACGGAATCCCGCCGCAGTTCTCTCCTCTCCCAGCTCGAACTGGAAAAAACGCTTTTATCTGAATATGATAAACTTCTCCCGGATTATCAAAAGAAATATGAAGATGCAGTTGCTAAGCTTCCTGATGATATCAAAAATAAAATCGAGAATGGCGGCGACGATATTGAACTCTTTCCAGGAGATCAAGGTGAAGAGATCCTGAAAGTCATTGATTATTATGACAAATGGCAGAGTAAATTAAAAGACCAGGAAGATTTACAGAAAAAGCATATAGGGACTACTAAATCCTATTATGACAATGATATCGCATATGCGGATGCTGAAACTGAAAAGCTGAAAAACAACAACTCACTCATCGAAGCACAAATCAGCTATCTTAAAGAATCCGGCAGTCTTGTTGATGCCGCCTCGTATGAAATCCTGATTTCAAATTTACGCAGACAGGAAAACCTCATTAACCGTAAAATCAAAGATAAAGAAGCTGAATTAAATGCACTGTTAAGCTCTGGCGAGATCAAAGAAGGTACAGAGGAATATTATAATATTGAAAATGAGATATCATCATTACATGAAGAGCTGATTGGAACGAAAGAAGAACAAAAGAAACTGAATAATGAGCTTCTTCGTATGCCCATCGACAACCTCGACACCATCATCGGCATGTATAACGACATCACCTCAGCCATCGAAAACTGGGGCTCCGTCTACGAAGCCTCCGGCAAAAAGCTCGACGCCTCCTACTACCAAACCCTAATCACCAACGGCGCCACCATCATCGACCACCACAAAAAACAGGCCGACGCCGTCCAAAACCTCATGGGCAGATACAAAGAGGGCAGTGAAACCTGGAACGACCTATACAGCAAATTACAGTCCATCAACAGCGAAATGTCCTCCATGGTCCAAAATCTCCACCAGTGGAACGAAGCCCTTCTCCAAATGCCTTTAGATTCGATCAAAGAGTACTCTTCCACCCTTCAGCAGGCCCTGGACGGGATGACCGATCTGCAAAGCGACTACGATGCTGTCCTCTCCGCTGTCACCGGTGCGATCCAGGAACAAATCGACGCTCTCCAAGAGGAAAATGAGCTGACCAACGATACCTACCAAAACCAGATTGATGCCTTACAGGAACAATTGGATCTCCTGGATAAAGCAAATGAAGCCCGCCAGTACCAGCTTTCCGTAGAGCAGGCCCTGTACGAACTTGAAAAAGCCAGAAACCAGAAGACAACACGGGTTATCCGCGACGGCCAGACCACATACGAATCAGATTCCGAAGCAGTCAGAAATGCAGAAAACAGCCTGGCAGACGCCCAATACGAACTGGAGAAATACAATCTCCAGACAAAAATGGACGGCCTTCAGGAAGAACTGGACGGAATCAATGAAGCCTATGACGGCCAGGTAGAAAAGCTGGAAAAGATCTCTGAAAAATGGTCCGAGATCAAAGACAATATTGAAACAGCCAAAAATGAAGCCCTTGCCGCAGATTACCTTGGCTCAGGATGGAAAAATACCATATTAAACGGCGATGATACAGAGCTTTATAACCTGTTTAAAGGCTTAAACGAATCCTTATCCCAGCAGATGACAAATTATGAGGAACAGATCAACACTACCGAAAACATTTCTTCCCTGCTGGAAAATTATATTACATCATACAAAGAAGGAACTCTCTCCTACGACCAGGCCGTAGCCGGAATCAAGGATCTGCTGTCACAGATAAACGAGAAAATGTCCGCAGAAGACAATCTGCAGAATATCTATGACTATCTGGGCGCGGTGGGAGGCACATCTGCTGATGCCGAAAGCATTTTAGCCGCAGTACAGCAGTCACTCACACAGACTGCCGACGAACTGCTCAAATCCATGGCGCAGTACAATGAAAACAGCGGTATGATCTCAGAATATACCTCCAGCTGGCAGCAGCTCACGGATAATGTTGCCAATATGAAGGACATTTTAGAAGATGTACGGGATAATCTGGCGGATGCGTTGGAAGGACGGGATGATGACGATGATGATGACAGCAGCCGTAAAACTGTAGGTCACGGTCCCAGGTATGATGATGAATCTGTAAATCCCGGTCCTGGCGCATATCTGGCCGAAGGTATTAAACATGGTATGGTTGGATGTAACAGTATCACCAATCGTGAAACCGTCTTAAAACTTCTCGGCCTAAAAAAGCTCAATAATGATGAAGTAAGGGCTATTCTTCATAAAGGTGAAGCTGTCTATAATCCACTTCAGCAGAGAATGCTATTAGACAATTTTGCATTTGCATATAATTGCATACCAGATTTGGATATTCCATCCCTTGACTACAGCAGTTTAACTACCATCAAAAAGGATCAGCCTACGCAGCAGTTTAATTTTGGAGACATTCAAATTCAAAAATGTGATAATCCTGATGGCTTTGCCAAAGCTCTGGGATCTGAACTCAGATCTTCTCTGAGAATAGACTTGGGGCGCAGATAGCACAGTTTCCGTAATTTTAAAATTTAAAAAGAGGCGGCAGTCATTTTTGCCGTTTCTTTTATTTGGAGGGATTCAAATAGAAAAGATAAATTATAGACAAATAATAGACGAAATATCTTCCTCTATAGGAGATTACCTGGATAATTATTTAAATAAAAACGCAAAGTTTGACAGGACATTTAAAGCCAAAATAATAGGAAAAATATCCGATGGCAGATATGAAATCTCATACAGAGGCAAAACATTTGCGGCCTCATGCGATGCACAATTATCCACCAACCAGATCGTTATCGTATGTGCTCCACAAAATAACTGGAGCGAACTATACATACAAACCGTTAACAACACCTCCGGCAGCGGCGGCGTTGCTGGCGTATCTGGCGTAAAAGGTTCCGGCGAAACAAGCTACCGAACAGGAAATGTGAACATCACTCCCGCCAATCTTGGGCTTGACAATGTAGAAAACAAGTCCTCTTCCACCATCCGCAGCGAAATAACATCACAAAATATTTCTTCTGCCCTTGGATATACGCCGCTTAATGAATCTGATTCAAATTACATAGATATTTTAAATAACCGACATAAACATGAAAATCAAAGTATTTTGAATACTATTACTTCCACTTTCATAGACAAATGGAATTCCGCCTTCACTCATATTTCAGATAAAAACAACCCTCATGGAGTTACCAAAGATGATGTGGGACTAGGAAATGCAGATAATACTGCCGATTCTGAAAAAAACGTATTAAGCGCCACAAAATTATTGACGCCAAGGAATATAAATGGTATTCCCTTTGACGGCACAAGCGACATTGAAGTGGCCGATAATATTATTTATCTGACCCAGGGTGAATATAATGCACTCATTACTAATGATACCATTGATGAAAATCAGCTATACATGGTAACAGATGATGAAGTTAAAAATACCTTTGTAAATTTGGCAGGAATTTATACATTATCCTTTGAGAATGGGAAACTGTACGCATATTATCCCGATAACGAAGTTAACCCTTTCTTTTTTGACGATGAAACTAAAAAGTTATACTATAACTTCCCAGAATAAGAGTAAGGAGATTGAATTTTATGAAACAATTAATAGCCGATCTTGGTTCAAAAGCCACAAATTCCGTATTAGGCTTAGTTAAGGGTGGCAATGATATAAACATACTTGATAATGGCGAATTGCAACTAGATACAGCATATGATAGCGTGGATGTTAATACATCTGCTAATATTGCCAATATTACCAAGGGAGCGAAATTTAAAACTATACTTGGGAATATTGTGGCGGCGTTGACGGGGATAAATGGTTCTGTGGCTAAATTAAATAGTGATTTA
>JAGZXV010000039.1 GCA_018378255.1 Clostridiaceae bacterium
TGATTCTCCGGCTTGGATTTCTCGTCAAATAAAAACTAACTATGCCGTCTAACTAATCATTAATTACTAACAAGATGTCTTCCCATCGGCCCCCTCGCATGGAGCTTTTGCGTGCTGATTCCGATTTCAGCCCCAAACCCGAATTCGAAGCCATCCGTAAACCTGGTGGACGCATTTACATAAACAGCCGCAGCATCCACTTCATTCAGGAATTTCTGGGAATTGGAATAATCGGATGTGATAATGGATTCCGAGTGCTTTGTATTATATCTGTTAATATGGTCAATCGCTTCCTGGATGTTATCCACAATCTTCAAAGAAATAATGTAATCCAGATATTCGGTTCCCCAGTCCTCTTCCGACGCGGGCACGAATTCCGGCACAATTTGGCATGCGGCCTCATCTGCTCTGATTTCCACATGTTTTTCATCCAGACGTTTTTTCAGCAGCGGCAGAAAACGGTCCGCGATCTTTCTATGTACAATCAGGGATTCGCAGGCATTGCATACGCCGATTCTCTGCGTCTTGGCATTGTAAATGATATCTAAAGCCATATCAAAGTCCGCGGATTCGTCCACAAAAACATGACAGTTTCCGGTTCCGGTTTCAATTACCGGAATCGTGCTGTTTTCCACCACCGTCTTAATCAGTCCTGCGCCGCCGCGGGGGATCAGAACATCCACATATTGGTTTAACCGCATAAATGCCTTTGTCGTTTCGCGGTTGGTATCCTCAATCAGCTGGATCGCATCAGCCGGAAGTCCGGCGCCTTTAAGACCAGCCTGAATCCATTTTACAATGGCTTTGTTGGATTCAACTGCATCGCTTCCGCCTTTTAAAATCACCGCATTGCCGGTTTTGAAACAAAGCCCGAATGCATCGGCTGTCACATTGGGACGGGCCTCGTAGATGATACCGATCACGCCGAGAGGCACCCTCTTCTGACCGATTATAAGTCCATTGGGGCGTTTTTTCATGGATAAAACCTCTCCCACCGGATCTTCCAGAGAAACCACCTCCAAAAGGCCGTCAGCCATGGATTTGATTCTGGATTCATCAAGAGCCAGACGGTCTAAAAGTCCCTGGCTCATGCCATTTTTCCTGGCCCGTTCCATATCCGCCCGGTTAGCTGCCAATATCTCTTCCCGGCCGTCAAGCAGTGATGATGCAGCCTGTTCCAGGCCCTTGTTTTTTTCAGTCTGTCCCAGCACATTTAACCGTCTGGAAACTTCTCGGGCTCTTTTCCCTATCTCTGTTAATTCCATAATTCCTGCTCCTCTCTCTGATTATTACGGAGTCACCACTTCATCCATCTTCCGGTCAAACGGTTCAGCCGGAAGAGTATCCATCATCTGAAAATCAAAACAAATGCCAATTTTATGATGATCCGGCTCCAGCTCAAAAAAGCGGTCATAATAGCCGCCTCCATAACCAAGCCGGTTATTCTCCCTGTCAAAAGCTACTCCCGGCACAATGACAGGCGCATAAAGAGTTCCTGCCAGTTCACAACCGGGCCCTGGTTCCAGAATCCCCATACATCCCTTTACCAGATCCGTTGAGGAATGGACGAAATAAAACTTAATCTGCTCCACTTCCACCCTGGGAACCGCAGTCCTGATTCCTAAACCGCGAAGAAATTCCATAATCCTTCCCGTTCCTGCCTCATGTTTCATATCCATATAACAATAAACGCAGGAGGCCGTTAACAGTTCCTCTTTCACCGATAATTTTTTAAAGATGATTTCATTTTGAAGTTTTTCTTCCTCCGGACTGATATTTTTTCGCTTTTCCCGGATATAACTGCGGATTTCCGCCTTAGACCTCTTTGATATTTCCATATTTTTTGCCCAGGTCCGTTATGGAGCCGTCTTTCTCCTGGATGGATATGTTATTTAAATTAGCCCGCATATTCGTGCGGATGGCTTCGATATACTCTTTTCTCAAGGCTGCCTGTTCTGCTTTTTCTTCCTCTGTAAGCCCAACTGACTTCGATTTATGGTAAAGGGTATTGATCCGGTCTATCATCTCCTGTTTCATAGTCTTACCTCCTAATATTCATTGTTGATATAGTGCATTAAGTCAAAATCAAGGTTATTATGGGCCATGAACAGCGTTCCCTTATCCTGGCCGTCCATGATCTGGCAGACGATCTCCACATCATCCCCGTTGGCGATCACCATATCTGAACCACCGTCTGTAGCGATTCTGGCCGCGGCCAGCTTGGCTGCCATCCCGCCGGTTCCCACATCGCTGCCGGACGTGGATTTTCCCATGGACATTAACTGGGGAGTGATCTCATTTACCATACTGATAAATTTGGCGTCAGGATTGGTATGGGGATCATCGGAATACAGACCGTCAATGTCGGAAAGAAGGATAAGAAGGTCCGCTCCGATCAAAGCTGCTACAATCGCCGACAGCCGGTCATTATCGCCGAAATTGTCCACAAGGGGAATCTCAGATGTGGACACGGTATCATTTTCATTCACAATCGGAATAGCTCCCAATTTCAGCAGCTCATCAAAGGTATTCTGGGCATTATACCTGGATGCATCATTTACCATGGTATCCTTCGTCATCAGGATCTGGGCTGCTGTCTGGTTGTATTCGGCAAACAGCTTTTGATATACCATCATCAGCCTGGCCTGGCCCACCGCCGCAAATGCCTGTTTCTGGGAGATACTGGTCGGCTTCTGATGGTGCCCAAGCGCCTGGCGTCCGGCAGCAATCGCACCGGATGACACCAAAACCACTTCTTTTCCCTGGCCTTTCAGGTCGGAAATCACCCGAACCAGTTTTTCTATCTTCATAAGGTTCATATCGCCCGTTTCTGTATGGGTGAGAGAAGAAGAACCAATCTTAATCACCACTCTCTTTTTATCCCTCAGTTTCAATCTGTCTTCTGTCAACATACTCTCCTCTGTTTCCGCTGTGCCCTTATTCACAGCTCTATCATTCGTTTTGTCATATCTTACACCATTTTTCTCCATCCGTCAATTTACTTTAACGGCTGGTAACGCCTGGTGATTTCTTCCGCTATTTTGATTCCATCCATGGCAGCGGATGTGATTCCGCCGGCATATCCGGCCCCTTCTCCGCAGGGGAAAATGCCTTTCACGCCGCTTTCAAACCCGGCGTCCCTGCTGATCCGTACCGGTGAGGAAGTCCGGCTTTCAATCCCGGCAAATATAGCATCGTACCTGGAGAATCCACGGATCATGGATTCAAACCCGTCCACTCCTTCTATTAAAGCTTCAGAAAGATAAGAAGGTAGCATCTCTTTTAAATTAGCAAACTGGAAACGTCCTTTCAGTTCCGGTGTCACATCTCCGAAACCGGTGGTTTCTTTTCCAGTTTTAAAATCCCCATAGAGCTGTACCGGAATTTTTCCTCCGCCGTACTGATAGGCCAACGTCTCCAGTTTCCGCTGGTATTCAACACCGGCTAAAGCGGTCTGACCCGGAAAATCCTCTGGTGTAACCGTCACAATCAACGCACTGTTGGCGTTTACACCATCCCTCGCATGGTTGCTCATGCCGTTGACGGCCAGACGGCCGGGCTCTGACGATGCGTCCACCACATAGCCACCCGGACACATGCAGAAGGAATAAACTCCTCTTCCCCCTGAGGTCTGTCTGGTCAATTTATAACTGGCAGCACCCAGGATTTCATCGTACCGGTCCGTACCATATTGGGAAAGATTGATCATCTTTTGAGGATGCTGGATTCTAAGTCCAACGGCAAATGCCTTCTGCTCCATAGGCACATGTTTGCCGTAAAGGACTTCAAAGGTATCCCTGGCGCTGTGCCCGATTGCCAGAACAAGGGCATCTGTTTTCACCTGCATGGAGCCGTTAACCGTAATTTCCGCCAGCCGGTTGTTCTCCACCGTAAAATCAGTCACACAACTGAGAAAATTCACGCTCCCGCCTAGACGGATGATCTCATTTCTCATATTTTTCACAATCCCGCTCAGCACATCCGTACCGATATGAGGTTTATTCTGATAGAGAACAGCAGGATCCGCTCCAAACTCCACGAGAAGTTCCAGCACCTTCTGATTCCTCTTAACAGGATCTTTAACCAGCGTATTCAGTTTTCCGTCTGAAAATGTCCCGGCTCCGCCTTCTCCAAACTGTACGTTGGATTGGGCGTCCAGCACACCGGTCAGCCAAAATTCGGAAACCTTTTTATTCCTGGCATCCACATCCTCTCCCCGCTCTAAAACCACAGGGCAATATCCGGCTCTGGCTAACATCAGGCCGCAGAAAAGCCCCGCAGGCCCGCACCCAACGATTACCGGGGGATGATTCAGGATTTCTTCACCCGGCCCGGGAAACTGATACGTTTTTTCATGCACCAGGGAAATATTGGCGTTCTTTAATTTATGTACAGCCGCACTCTCTTTCCCTGTTTCCACATCCACCATATAACTATAATAAATATCCGGTTTCTTTCTCGCATCCACGGACTGTTTTACGATCCGGATGCTCTTTATCTGATCTGCCGGCAGCTTCAGGGTTCTGGCCGCTTTTAACAGAATCTGGTCCTTACCGTGATCCACCGGCAGTTTTAACTGATTGATACGAATCATTTTAATACCTCACATTTCATTTTGCTGTTTGTCAAATGCCTTTTGCCGCATGGATTCCTGCCAGAGCACCGCTGGACCAGGCAAACTGCAGGTTATACCCGCCGCAGATGCCATCCACATCCAGAAGTTCTCCCGCAATATAAAGGTCTTTTACCAGTTTTGATTCCATTGTATTTGAATTGATTTCAACCGTATCCACTCCTCCGCAGCAGACCTGGGCATTTTCAAATGGATTGACGGCAGATACCTTCACCACAAATTTCTTAATCTGGACAGCCAATGCCCCTGCCTGCGCAGCAGAAATAGAAGAAACTGCTGCTTCCCCGCTGATACCAGACTGCTTCAACAGCACAGACGCCAGCTTTTTATTGAGCACACCGGTTAAAAGTTCATCACATTTTTTATAGTACATCCGCTTGATCCGTTCATTTAAAAACTTTGACGTCTCATCAAAAGACATTGCAGGAAGAAAATCAATGGCTACGGAAACCTTTTTTTTCTGATCCAGTGCGACAGATGCGAAACGGCTGATCTGGAAGGTGGGAATTCCTGAAATCCCGTAATCAGTCAGCTGAAGTTCCCCTCTGTCCTGTATTACCGCTTTTCCATCTGCCAGCAGGCATAATTGGGCTTCCGTCCTGACACCGGTCAGCTGTTTGAAGAACTTTCCCTCACAGCGCAGCTGTACCAATGCCGGAAGCGGCTTAATGATCCGGTGTCCAAATGCTTCCGCCAGTTCATAACCGCTCCCATCGGAACCGGTTGAGGGGGCCGCTTTCGAACCGGCTGCCAGTATAACCGCATCTGGCCGGTAAGTTCCGGCAGATGTGATGATTTCAAAACCCTGCTTACACTTTTTTATTCTCTTCACATCACAGCCGCATAGAATCTCCACATTCCTGTGGGCGGTTTCCGATCTCAGCACATCCAGCACTGAGGCCGCCTGATCTGAATTGGGATACACATATCCCTGTCTGTCTTTAGGAAGAATGCCCAGTTCCTGAAAAAATTCAAGCGTGGACTTTACGTCAAATCCTTTTATCACATTCATGGGAAAACCTGACTGTCCGCACCGGTAGCATTCCTCTTCCATATATAAATTTGTCAGATTGCATCTTCCATTTCCCGTGGATAATATCTTCTTACCCACCCGGTCCATATGTTCCAGGACAGTCACAACAGCCCCGGTTTTAGCTGCCCATATGGCCGCTGTCAGACCGGAAGCTCCACCGCCTACAATAACTACAGAACGCTTCATTCCAACCTCATTTCCACCGCGCCAGGCGGCAGTTCTCTTTCTCTGTTGTAAAAATACAGTCAGCTATTATTGTATCCAGTTTAGCAGTTCTTTTCAAGCCCTTTCATCATAAATTAGCTCGTATAGGATTCCAGATAATTAAATACTTCGATCATGGTTTCAAACCAAATTCCTTCTCTCAGTTTATCCTGCTCTGCCTGGGGAAAATCACTGATTGGCATATGGGTGTATAAACATACGGTCGCCTTATCCTCACAGAACACCAGGAGAAATCCGTCTTCCGAAACCAGATAATAGCGTTTGGCCGGAGCTGTTTCCTCAGTGCTGACAACCGGCTCAATTTTTTTCTGGTTTAAGACAACCCGGTCTTCTGTCACGGTTTCCGTTTCAATCGTAACGTTTGGAATCGCTTCCTCCTGACGGATACTATTTCTTGTAATAAAAAAACCGGTAAACAGGCAGACAATACTGGTCAATAAAAGCAAAAATAAACAGATACCATACTTTTTCATAAAGGTATTCCTCCTTTAAGTATAGTATCTGCCTTTTTTGTCATTTTAAACCTTTATGCCGGAGCGATTTTTGCGCAGAAATTGCATTACGCAAAGATTGCGCAGGCACGCGCTGGGAATCCGAACTTTCCATCTGTGATTCAAATTTATAGCATCGCCACAAATCGGGTTATGAAAAATAAGCCTTCGGGATTATGTTCCACACGAAACCGCTTATAATAAATGCAGTTTGTGAGCCACTTTCACCAGCTTCCTTCCGCCTGGCATGCCGTAGAGCTCCACCTCATCCACACAGCCGGTTTTAATGAGTAATACGCCATATACCAGCACCGCAATCACAATTGCTGCCATCAGGCTGATTAAGTTGCTGGAGCACAGGCGGTAGATCATCCGGTAGGAACCATAAGCAGCCCCTCCCATAAACGCGGCCGAAATGGTTGGCAGCACAAATGTTTTCCTGACTTCCTGCCTGTATCTTAAATATCTTCTGATCGATCTGGCATTTAACAGGCACATCAGCAGTGCGAATATGATATTGGTGGCCACAACGCTGTAAATTCCCATTTTAAATCCATACATCATGGTTACAAGCATGACTACATGGACAATTAATGAGATCAGCGCATTGCGGATCGGCACATTCATCCGGTTAATTCCCTGAAGCACGCCGTTAGTCACCGTGGACAGGGAAAAGAAAACGACGGCCAGAGAGCCGGTCATGGTCATTTTGATCAATTCCGTATTATCCCCGCGGAACAAAAGATTACAGATCGGCGCGGCCAAAATCGTAAGGCCTACCGTAGAAGGTATGGCAACTATCATGGAAAAGCGGATAACAATTGCAACCCGGTCCTTGACAAGGGCCTTATCTCTCGCCGCAACCGCCCTGGAAAGGGATGGAATCAAAGAAGAGGATAATGAATTGGCAATGGCCACCGGGATATTGAAGAGCAGATGGTATTTCCCCATATAAACACCCCAGGCTGTCGCAATCTCCTCCCCTTTTCCCATAAATGACATGGCGTTGCCGAATATATAGTTGTCCACAACCGTACCCACGTTATAGATCGCGCTGCTGATAACGATGGGAAGAACCGTAAGCCCCAGCACATAGGAGATTTCCCTGTAGGATTCCAATTTAACGGTCTTGTCTTTTCTGGCCTGCCGCCTCATGACCGGGCGGTAGGTGAACAGCAGAAACAGTACAAATAAAAGGGCGATAAACGCCCCGGCCCCCGTGCCGATCGTACCTCCCGCCGCGCCGAAAGCATAAGAAAACTGGGTCTCGTCAAAGACCGCATTTGACTTCAGTCCCTGGGCAAACAGGTAACTGGCCGCCATGATGCTGACCACCGCATTGACAATCTGTTCAAAGATCTGGGAAATGGCGGTGGGAATCATCGTGCCATGGCCCTGGAAATACCCTCTCAGCACCCCTAAATAGGCCATAATCCATATGGTAGGCGCGAGGGTCCGGATGGCATAGGAACTGAAGGGCATTTTAACCGCATTGGCAAAAAAATCGGCTCCAAACCAAAGGGCAGCCGCAGCCAGTCCCCCAACTATCGTTGCATAAAAAAGAGATGCTTTTAAAATCCTTATGGAATTCTTGTACTGTCTTGTCCCTAATCTGGCCGCTACCATCTTTGAAACGGCAACCGGCAGGCTGTAGGAGGATACGATCAGCATGATGGAATAAATGCTGAAAGCAGAACTGTAATATCCATTTCCCTTATCCCCGATTATGTTGGTTAACGGTATGCGGTAAAACATGCCGATCAGCCTGACAAAAATCCCTGCCGCCGCAAGAATTGCTCCCTGGATAACAAAGTTAGATCCTTTTTTCCGTGTACGTTTCTGATTATTCTTTTCCATGAATCTCCGTCTTAGAAAATGCGCTGGTCTGTATGATGCATACCCAGGTCTTGCCCTGGTTCAGCACAATTTCATTTCCTTCTGTATCGTAATAGTGGGTCACGCCGAATTCACCGTCCTTTTTCCAGGTAACCGGTATGGCTTTCCCATTGGTTATATAATATCCATATTCGTTGGCATGTACATCGATATTGAGATACTCTGTGGTGGCATATCTGCCGGTTGGACAATATTGGAAGATGATATTCTTCACTGCGATCTGGCCTTCGCTTCCGTTGTGAGCAGCTCCGTACTGGTACCGGTAATACAGGCCGTCCTCCTCATTATAGGAAAACCAGGGCTTGTTCATCGGATAGCCCGGATATACTTTATATGCATCCAGAGAATTTTCCAGATGTATTTCCTCGCCGTTCTTTGTAAATTTATAATGGCCCTGATAGTCTGCATCATACTGCTGGCTGTATCCCAGCTTTTCTATGGCTTCCTGCAGCCTGGCTGCGCTGGCATAGGCGTTGTGGGGCCTGGCCTTATCTTTGGAACGGTAAAAAGCGGTATCTCCTATGCCGTCGATTCCGTTAATATTATCCACATTTTTTAAATATGGCTTTGCAAAGGTACTTTGCCCAAAATGCGCATAGATCGCATCAAATTCCCGGGCAAAATATGTATAATAGGTTCTGCAGCTTCTCACGGAGCCGATCCGTTCCAGATCATCATAGTCCTCAATGATGGCCATATAGCGGTTCATCTCGCCTTCCACCGGCGCTTCATATACCACGCCGGCCCGGTTAATGCCGTATTGGGGCAGGGCTGCTTTATCATTGCTCATCATGATGGCAATGGGCCTTCTGTCGGCCTTTGCCACATCCACCATCTCACCGGTAAGATAGCTTTTTATCTTCCCGTCAACTTCAATCCGTTCCTCCGGCTCTGTCTCGGCTTCCGTTTCCGGCGCCTCAGTCTCAAATTCCAATATAATCTCTGTGGAAGACTCCGGCACCATCTCCGTGGAAACTTCTGTCAGCGAAACTTCAGAATACTTCTTCTGGCACCCGCTGACGGACAGAAGCGCAGCCATACATAATAATACAGTCAATGCCTTTCCTGACAGAACATTCCCATCTCTCATCTGCTATACCCCCTGCGTTCCAGAATCTCCCGCTGCTTTGCTTCCATTTCCAGCCGCTCCTCATCATCCATGTGATCATATCCGCATAGATGAAGCATGCTGTGGGCTATTAAGAAAGCCAGCTCCCTTGTGGTTGAATGGCCGTATTTTTCAGCCTGTTCTTCCACCTTATCAACGGAGACGACAATATCTCCCAGCAGCAGTTCTCCTGTATCAGGGTCAAAATAATCTTCTACGCAGTCTTCCACATGGTCAAAATCGGCAGGGGTTTCGTAGTCTACCAACGGAAAAGACAACACATCCGTAGGAGCATCGATCTGGCGGTGTTCTTTGTTAATCGCCTGGATCTCCCGGTTATCTGTTAAGATGACATTGACCTCCGCTTCATAGGGACATTCCACATAATCCAGGGATTCCAATACCACATGTTCAATGATCTCCTCATAGGGGATCTCCAGCTTTTTCTCTGCTTCGTATTCTATATTAATTGTCATATGCCCACCCTTTATTTACTGCGGCTTCTTCTGATCCTTTCACCGCTTTTGCTTTTATTTTCGTACTCTTCATAAGCCTGGACGATCTTCTGAACCAGCGGATGACGCACCACATCGCTGCTGGTAAGGTTACAGATGCCGATATCATCGATCTTGCGAAGGACCTTGATCGCCGTATCCAGACCGGAAGCCGCTCCTGACGGCAGGTCCTTTTGTGTCTGGTCGCCGGTGATGATCACCTTTGAGCCAAAACCGATTCTGGTTAAGAACATCTTCATCTGTGCCGGTGTGGTATTCTGGGCCTCATCCAGGATGATATAGGCGTTATCCAGGGTACGGCCTCTCATATAAGCCAGAGGCGCCACTTCAATCAGCCCCTTTTCCGCATTATGGAGATAGCTTTCCGCTCCCATAATCTGGTACAGGGCATCATATAACGGCCTCAAATAGGGGTCGATCTTGCTCTGTAAATCCCCTGGAAGAAATCCCAGTTTTTCTCCGGCTTCAATCGCAGGCCTGGTTAAGATAATCCTGTTTACCTGGCCGTCTTTAAAGGCCTGTATGGCCATTGCCATAGCCAGATAAGTCTTTCCCGTTCCGGCTGGCCCGATTCCAAATACGATCATCTTTTTGCGGATCAGATCCACATAGTGTTTCTGTCCCATAGTTTTGGGTTTCACCGGCTTTCCGTTGATTGTCCGGCAGATAATATCCTTATCAATCTCCAGAATCTGATGATCACTTTCTGAAAAGGAAAGGGACAATGCATAATCCACATTCTGTTCCGTAATCACATTTCCACGCTTGGAAAGCTCTATCAGATTATTAAAAACACTTTTTGCCTTTTGTATCGTCTGATCCGGGCCAATGATCTTGAGAGCACCGTCCCTGGCGATCATGGTGACATGAAGAGTTCTCTCAATTTTCTTCAGGTAGGTATCAAACTGTCCGCAGACATTCCTTTCATGTTCCACCGGAATGTCAATGATTGTCTCAATTACGCTCATCTGGTTCTATAATCTCCTCTGTTTTCATTTGCTCTTCCTGAATCGCCTGCTGTTCGCTGATGGCCTCCACTGCGAGCACATAACTGTTTACTGTACAATTTGAATCATCATCTTGTATTTTAACATTATTTTCAATAATTTGTACCCCTTTTTCCAATAAATTTTTTACAAATTCCTCATGAATACGGGTTCCTTTGATATTTTCCTCCTCTTTTGTATATAAACATTCATATGTAATATACTCTTTCGCCTTTATTTTGCCCAGATAAATGGGAAGATAAAAATTCTGAAACAGTTTAAGCTGCTGTTCTTCCATCACCATTTTCCATGGATTCTCTCCGTTTGACGGCAGAATGAACATGGCCGAATACTGGAACGCTTTCAGATAATACCCTTGTCTGGTCTTTCCAGTCTCCGTTACCACTGTGTGCATTCTTGGAAACGCCTGGGATACATGATATTCCGTTTTGGCCATAATATCCGCGTCTGCATGGACATAGTGGACATTTACAACCTCTTCACTGTCATTTTTTATCTCCACCTGGCCCTTTACAAGAACCTGGCCCTTTTCCACCTGATCTCCCACTGCGGCCACCGGAGTCCCCTGTCTCACAATCATACTGGTAATCACCCCGTCTTTGGCCGCCACAATGTCACAAGGCGATGTATCCTTTTCCGGAATGGAGGACAGCACTTCGTTTTCTTTTATTTTAACCAAAAGCCGCGTTCCTGATACACGGGCCGAAACCCAGGTGATTTCAGGAAATGCCAGACGGATTTCCTCTTCCAGGGAATCGCAGTCAATCAAAGATTTGCGCATGCCGAATGTAACATTTTCCGTTTCCAGAAAATCAGTAAGCGTTTCGTAGGTGTACATCCTGTTTCCCTCGAACTGGATATCCCAAACAAACAAAGACATCAGATAGAGAATCATAAAAAAGCTGGCTACACCCGTAAAGTATAATTTGCGTTTCCGGTTGCGGTATAAAAAAAAAGGAAGTCCAAACTTCTCTACGATTCTGAGTCTGACCTTCGATTTCTTCACCAGCGGCTTCACTGCACGATACCCTTTTAAGGTTATGTAGAACTGGTATCCTCCGTCCCGGTATTCCAGATCCCAGATTTCGATGCGGTTGGCGCTGCACAGATTCAGAAACCGTTCAGGAGAAAATCCCCGAAGCTGCACCAGAAGGTACCCATACCACAGATGTAAAAACCATGCAGGCATACTCAATCACCCAACCTCTCGTCATAATCCTTCAAACTCCACCGACTGAAGCAGGCCGGTAATCTTCATCTCATCGTCTGTATAGTATTCAATCATCAGCCGTTTTCCATTAACAGCCACTTTACAGTTTTTAGCCTGGAGTTTCACCAGCGTATCCGTATAGATCAGTATCTTCCGGTAATTTTCAATCACAACACAGTGACGGCCTACAAATGATATCAGCACTTCTCCCAAAACCACATCCTTGGGCAGATTCAATGCCGTTGCTACAGCTATTTTTGAATTTTCAAACATAACGATCCTCATATGGTATTTATTATATCTTATGCATTCTATTGTCTTTATATCATATTTTTTTAACCTGAGTGTGAGAATCCATATAAAGGCAATGGGCTGTATGCAAAGTTCCTGCATCGAAAAAATCCCCAGTCTGACGACTGAGGATTTTTTTACTAAATAAATTAATTAAATTTACGTTTTCTAGCAGCTTCAGACTTCTTTTTACGTCTTACGCTTGGTTTTTCGTAATGCTCTCTTTTACGAATCTCCTGCTGAATACCAGCTTTAGCACAGTTTCTTTTGAATCTGCGTAAAGCGCTGTCTAATGTTTCGTTATCTTTAACAATTACGTTTGACATAGCTCACACCTAACCTCCCTCCAGTTGTGTACTTGTGCGTAAATACAACTGTTTGGGTATTTTTTATAGCACTGTAATGATTATAGCATAAATTCCTTATTCGTCAACTATTATTTTGAAATTTGTTGGGAAACTACCTCAAAAACTTTTGCCAGCGCGTCATCCACACCTGCCGGATTCTTTCCGCCGGCCTGTGCCATATTAGGCCGTCCGCCGCCGCCGCCGCCAACAAGTCCAGCAACTGCTTTAATCAGGTTTCCTGCATGGGCTCCCTTTTTCTGCGCTTCATCCGTTGCAGTGGCCATGAGGTTCACTTTGCCGTCCTGAACTGATGCGATTACAATTACGCCTTCACCCAATTTATTCTTTAACTGGTCTCCTAAATTCCTGAGCCCGTTCATATCCACATCAGCAACTTTTGTGGCAAGAACCTTAACGCCGTTTACTTCTTTCACCTGGTCCGATACATCTCCTAAAGAATCATTGGCCAGTTTGCTCTTCAGTTTTTCATTTTCAGAATGAAGGGCTTTGATTTCCTCCAGCATGGATTCAATCCTGGCTTTTAAATCAGCCGGTGTTGTCTTGGCAGCCCTGGCAGCTTCATGAAGCTCCGCTTCCGTCTGCTGGTAATAGTGCATCAAACCATCTCCTGTCAAGGCCTCAATACGCCGTACACCTGCTGCGATGCCTGCTTCGGAAATGATCTTAAATGCTGAAATTACATTTGTATTGGATATATGGGTTCCTCCGCAGAGTTCAGTGGAGAAGCCGCCCATCTTTACTACCCGGACTTTATCTCCGTATTTCTCGCCAAACAGCGCCATAGCTCCTGATTTTTTAGCTTCTTCCAGGGTCATCTCCTGGGTTATTACCGGAAGACCTTCCTGAATTTCTTTGTTAACCAGATCTTCCACCTGTCTGATCTCCTCCGGAGTCATGGCAGAAAAATGAGTGAAGTCAAAACGAAGCCTGTCCGCATCCACATAAGAGCCGGCCTGCTCAACATGCTCTCCCAATACGGTTCTTAAAGCCTTCTGAAGCAGATGGGTCGCACTGTGGTTCTTGCCGGTGGATAACCGTCTGTCTTCACAGACCTTCAACGTGACTTTATCCCCTATCTGGAACATGCCCTTGGTCATCTTTCCAACATGGCCTACTTTACCGCCCTGAAGGTGGATGGTGTCCTCAACCTTGAATTCGCCCTTATCACTGATGATCACACCAGTATCGGCCTGCTGGCCGCCCATGGTGCCGTAAAACGGCGTCTCTTCCACAATAATGGTGCCAACTTCTCCGTCTGTAAGAGCTTCAACCAGATCGGTTTCACTGGTTAACACCGTGATCTCAGAATCGTGAACCAGCCTGTCATAGCCTACAAATCTGGTTGTGATTGCAGGGTCGATGGACTGGTATACGGTAACATCCGCTCCCATATAGTTGGTGGTTTTTCTTGCTGCACGGGCTTTTTCCCGCTGTGCCTTCATGGCAGTCTGGAACCCTTCTTCATCCACGGAGAAAGATTTTTCTTCCAGAATTTCAATGGTCAAATCCAGAGGGAATCCATAGGTATCATATAGTTTAAACGCATCGGCTCCGGAAAGAACCGTCTTGTTCTCCGCTTTCATCTCTTCTTCCATATCTCCGAGAATGGCAAGCCCCTGGTCTATGGTCTTGTTGAATTTTTCTTCTTCTTCTGCCAGAACCTTTAAGATCATGGCTTTCTTCTCTTCCAGCTCCGGATAACCGTCTTTGGAGAGTTCAATGACAACTTTGCTCAAGTCGGGCATGAATCTGCCTTCTATTCCAAGAAGCCTTCCATGGCGTGCTGCACGTCTGATCAGACGGCGCAGAACATATCCTCTGCCTTCATTGGACGGCATAATACCGTCGGAAATCATAAAGGTACAGGATTTTACATGATCTGCGATAATGCGCAGAGATACGTCCTTCTTCTCATCAGACTGGTAAGAGGTATGAGCCAGTTCGCAGACTGCATCCAGAAGAGCTTTATTCGTATCCACTGTAAACAGAGAATCCACATCCTGAACCACAACTGCAAGGCGCTCCAGCCCCATACCGGTATCTATATTCTTTTGCTGCAGTTCCGTATAATTGCCGTGTCCGTCGTTATCAAACTGAGTAAATACATTGTTCCACACTTCGATATAGCGGTCGCACTCACAACCTACCGTACAGCCGGGCTTTCCACAGCCGTATTTTTCACCCCGGTCGTAATAGATCTCAGAACATGGACCGCAAGGGCCGGCGCCGTGCTCCCAGAAGTTGTCTTCCTTTCCAAAACGGAATATGCGTTCAGCCGGAACCCCGATCTCTTTATTCCAGATGTCAAATGCTTCATCATCATCCAGATATACGGATGGATATAAGCGGTCTGCATCCAGCCCTACAACCTCTGTCAGAAATTCCCATGACCAGGCAATGGCTTCATGCTTAAAATAATCTCCAAAAGAGAAATTTCCCAACATCTCAAAGAAAGTGCCATGACGCGCAGTCTTACCGATATTCTCGATATCACCGGTACGAATACACTTCTGACACGTAGTAACTCTCTTTCTTGGCGGAATCTCCTGTCCTGTAAAATATGGCTTCAGCGGAGCCATACCTGAATTGATCAATAACAAGCTGTTATCATTATGCGGAACTAAGGAAAAGCTTTTAAGAGCCAGATGTCCTTTGCTTTCAAAAAACTCCAGGAACATCTTCCTCAGTTCGTTAACACCGTACTTCTTCACTTTTACACCTCTCTGCTATTTACATTCTGTAATTCTAATGCTTTTTAATTCGATTTCGCATCCTTATGGTCTCTGAATTTTTTGCCGCAGATAACCCCTCCATAAGCGATGGCAATAAAGAAAATGAACTTGATTGTATATTCAATAAAACTTGCCGCAAATGCACCCATGGTATGTCCTCCTATCGATTCTCTTTTTTTTATTTAATCTATCTTTACTATCCTATCATATGAGTTTTTAATTATCAAGAACATCTTTATAAGTTGCCGCCAATTCATAAACTCTTTTCCTGGTAGAATCGGCAAGAGAGGCTGTGTATTCCAACCCTTCCATCGTTCCGCCGCCCGACTTTTTCGCCGCCGCAACGGCCAGGGCGTCTCTGTCCTTCATCCATTTTCTCTCTTCCTGAATCAGCTCTTCTTTTTCATCCAGTTCCCCAATGATGGCGCCGTATAATAAATTCAATTCCCCATCCCACAGCTTTAATTCCGTATCTGCCGTTGCTTTGATGGAGTTGGTATTGGAATCAGTTTCTTCCTCACGGAGCCGTTTGATCTGTGCATCCAGTTCCGCCAGCCGGTTTTCATATGCGTTGGTTTCTGGTCCGGCTGCCTCCGCAATGCCTGTTACTTCAGTATCTTCCGCTACTGTAAACACCCTTGTCTCAGGCTTTATCTCCTCTTTTGCTTTTCCGTTTAAAGCCTCCGTCCGCTGTTCCGCTCTTGTCTCGGCAGGGGATATGATGGTTTCTCCAATGGTTTCCATGGCGGCTTCAGGCATGGGAGCCGCTTCTGCCATCCTTGTGCCGGCGGTTTCCTCAGGCGTGGTCATACTATCTTCCTTTTCATCTTTCAGTCCAGACAAATCGACTGCTTCCGGAATGGAAGCAGTCGTGGCAGCCATCTGCAGCTGCTGGCTCTTTACTAATTTATTGGTATAATTGGTAGTGGCAACGCCGATCACGATGATAGCGGCGATCACATACCAGATTCCATAATTCCTTTTCATGGGAATTCTCCCTTCCTACCTTGTTGCAGGAAATCCGATATCCTGCGTTGAATCCCGGTCCGCTGCATGATCCTGCAGCATTCAGAAACTCATTATTTTCAATTTTAAAATATCATAAAAAAGGCCGAAAAGGAATAGGAAACCACAATTAGTAATATTTTGTAAGATTAACTTAATGATTATACGGCCAGCCCAGTATCCGTCATCAGATCGCTGCCGTCGGCGGCACTGGTGGCCAGCTGGTCACACCTCTCATTCTGGGGATGGCCTGCATGTCCTTTAACCCATAAAAATTTTACATCGTGGGGTTCCTTCGCTTTTAAAAGGCGTTCCCACAGGTCAATATTCTTCACCGGGCCGCTCTTTCCCCGTTTCCAGTTGTTCTTGATCCAGTTATCGATCCATCCCTGGTTAAACGCATCCGTTAAATACTTGGAATCCGAATACAGTTCTACCTGACAAGGCCGGTTCAATGCCTCAAGGCCGACGATTGCCGCCATAAGCTCCATCCGGTTGTTGGTTGTCCGTTTATATCCTCCAGACATCACCTTTTCATGCAGCTGTCCTTTGCTGTCCATAAACTGAAGCACCGCTCCATAACCGCCTGGCCCATCCGGGTTGCCTCTGGCCGATCCGTCTGTGTATAACTGTACTTTTGTCATTGCTTTTTGTCTCCTTATCTGTCCCATTTATCGCATAATGCATTAATCTGATCTGCAAACCTTGCCAGATCCTTATTGGCGCCGCCCTCATTGCGCAGAATAACCCGGCGCAGGCGTTCACCGGCAGCAACCAGCCGGGCAAAGACGCCGGCTGCCTTTCTCACTGCAGCGGTTTCTTTGTTCACCGGAATTCCCTTAGTAACAGTGAGCCATCTGCCCTGAAGCAGGTCATAGCTGGAACCGCTGAACGGGGCCGCAGCGTTGAATCCATGCTCTTCTCTCAACGTCCGGACGAAAATATCACAAACTGCATCATCGCCGTGGACGGCGAACACCTGTTTCGGTTTTTCCTCGTATGCATTGATCCATGCCAGCAGACCATCCCTGTCCGCATGGCCGCTGATGCCCTCAAGGGATTCGATATGGGCTTCCACATCAATCGTTTCACCGAACAGCTTCACTTCCCGGTTTCCGTCCATCAGGCTCCGCCCAAGAGTTCCCACCGCCTGGTATCCTGCAAATACAATGGTGCACTCCCTGCGCCACAGGTTATGTTTCAAATGATGGCGGATACGTCCGGCATCACACATGCCCGATGCTGAAATAATAACTTTAGGCTTTGTATCAAAGTTGATATTCTTGGATTCATCACTTGTGATGGACAATTTAAGTCCTGGAAACGATATGGGGTTGATTCCCATCTCCACCAGCTGCTTCGTCTCTTCATCATAACAGCGGAGAAGATTCTCTTTAAATACATGAGTGGCCTCCACAGCCAGAGGGCTATCCACATAGACTTCAAAGTTATCATGGCCGTGAATCATGTGGTCTAATTTTATCTTTCTGAGGAAATATAAAAGTTCCTGTGTACGGCCGACTGCAAAGGCCGGAATCACCACATTGCCCCCTCTGTCTAAGGTTTCCTGGATGATGCGGGTGAGCTCGGTAATGTGATCCTTGGTATGAACGTGATTTCTGTCGCCATAAGTGCACTCCATCACCACATAGTCGGCTTCTTTAATATACTGGGGATCGCGGATCAGAGGCTTATTGAAGTTGCCGATATCTCCGGAAAATACGATTTTCTTCGTTTCTCCGTCTTCTGTTATCCACACTTCAATGGACGCCGATCCGAACAGATGGCCCGCATCCGTAAAACGGACTCTTACGCCTTCCGCTAAATCCACCAGTTCATCGTATTCATATGTTTCGAAATGCTGTAAAACCCCCAGTGCGTCATTCATTTCATACAGGGGAGGAACTTCCGGGCTGCCTGCTCTTCTGGCTTTCCGGTTTTTCCATTCAGCCTCCATCTCCTGAATATGGGCACTATCCTTTAACATAATATTACATAAATCCCCGGTCGCAACCGTTGTCACGACCTTGCCCCTGAATCCCCTGGCATAGAGCAGCGGAAGAAGTCCCGCATGGTCAATGTGCGCATGGGTGAGCAGCACATAGTCAACCTCTGAATAGCTGATTGGCAGTTCCACATTTTCGTAAACATTCAGCCCCTGCTCCATCCCGTAGTCCACCAGGATATTGGCGTGTTCTGTCTCCAAACAGTGACAGCTTCCGGTCACTTCATGATCTGCCCCAATAAATGTAAGCTTCATAGAATACCCTCCTATGTCTTTTGTCGTATAATCCATTATAACACTGAATTATATGATTATGCAAATCATACCTCCATTGCTGTCATTAATTATTTTCTGCAGCGTATCCTGAAGCTTCATCTGGCAGTCTTCCGTCATCTGGGAAACCTTCGCCTGTATTCCGTCTTCTACGATCTGTTCAATGGATTTTCCGAAAATATTGGTGCTCCAGATTCCGTCATCGCTTTCTTTGGCGTTCTGTTTAATATAAGCGATTAAATCCTCCGCCTGCTGTTCGCTTCCCACAATCGGAGCGATCTCCGTTTCTATATGAGCTTTTATCAGATTGATGGAAGGCGCCTCTGCCTTCATCTTTACTCCGTATTTATTGCCATGCTTGATAACCTGCGGTTCATCCAGCATGATTTCAGAACGGTCAGGCGTCACCACCCCATAGCCCTTTAAGCGCACCTGGTTCATGGCATTCTGAACCTTTTCATATTCGGACTGCATTCTGGCCAGATTGGAAAGCGTCTGCATTAACTGGTATTCTCCCTCAATCGGGATTCCCACATAGTCGCTGAGGATCTGATAATAATAGCTGTCGTCCACATCCACTCCCACGGACACACTGCCATCGGCCATTTCCATATTCTGCAGTTTCAGCCCTTTCACCGCTTCAGAGGACGGGACCATCACCTCACTGTTTACATCCTTCATATGGGAAACTTTTTTCATGATATCCCTGACCGTTTGGATCACCTGGCTTTTCAGCCAATGGGTGGCAGGCAGAATTTCCAGCCATTTTGGAATATAAAAATCCATTTCCGTTACCGGAAACTCTTTCAAAACCCGTTCCAAAATGTGATAAATATCATCTTTTTTCAGTTGTTCACAGTTCACCGGCAGCACAGCAACCTGATATTTCTCCATCAGCTCCCTGGCTAAGGAAACAGTTTCATCTGAGTAAGGTTTTAAGGAGTTCAGAAGGAGAATAAACGGTTTGCCGAGGCCTTTTAACTCCTGAACTGTTTTTTCTTCCGCAGCTATGTAATTAGGGCGTTTCAATTCCCCTATGGATCCATCGGTGGTGACCACAATTCCAATGGTGGAATGGTCATTGATTACCTTCCTGGTTCCGATCTCAGCAGCTTTTGTAAACGGTATCTCATAATCATACCATGGCGTCTTAACCAGGCGTTCCGTATCATTTTCAATGTGTCCGGCCGCGCCTTCCACCATGAATCCCACACAGTCGATCAGCCTGACCTTGGCCTGAATCCCGTCATCCAGCTTAATTTCCGCCGCTTCTTTAGGAATAAACTTAGGCTCGGTGGTCATAATCGTCTTGCCGGCAGCGCTCTGGGGCAGTTCATCCCTGGCTCTGGCTTTCTGATGCTCATCTTCGATATCCGGCAGCACCATCAGTTCCATAAAACGCTTGATAAACGTAGATTTTCCAGTCCTGACGGGACCGACAACTCCTATGTAAATTTCACCTTTTGTTCTGGCTTCAATGTCTTTATAGACATTATAATTTTCCATAAAAATACCCCCTGCTATACTTTATTAGCCGCTGTTACAAGCATGCTGTGCTGATACAGTATATGCATAGGGGTATTTCTTTATGTAATCTGGTTTTACTCTCCCCGCAGAATTTTTAAGGAACGCTTCGCACGTTCATCAATCGAATACGTCTGGAAGGACATCTTCTTAACTCTGGAAATATCCTTATTGTCCTCAATCTCTGCGATCTTCACTTTTGTGGCCAGTTCGGTTCCGCTGATATCATCGATATAGTCATAATAGGTGACATCCCTGCGCTTTGTCAACTGTTCAATAGAGTCCAGCACACGCCGGCTGAATCCTTCTTCTGCAAGTTCTCCTAATGTCAGTTCGGTATCTTCAATCACATCATGAAGCACTGCCACAATCTTTTCATCTTCGGTATCCATCTTGTCCATAACCCTGATGGCATGGTCCAAATAAGAATTACCATCGGGATCTTTCATCCCATCCAACGCTTTACTGGCAATTTCTATGGCTCTGTCAAGCAAAAAAATCACTCCCCTCTGAACATTAATCTATACTGATATTTTATCATGGGGGAGTGGAAAAATCCATTACTTATTCACTTAAATACGCTTTCTTAACTGAATCATTATTCATAAGCTCCTTGGCATCACCGTTGAGGACAATGTTCCCCGTTTCCAAAACATAAGCTTTATGAGCGATGGAGAGAGCTTTCTTCGCATTCTGTTCCACCAGAAGGACCGTTGTTCCTCCATCGTTGATCTCTTTAATGATATCGAAAATTTCATTGACATAGATCGGTGAAAGGCCCATGGACGGCTCATCCATGACGATCAGTTTGGGATGGGACATAAGGGCCCGTCCCATAGCCAGCATCTGCTGTTCTCCACCCGACAAGGTGCCTGCCAGCTGGTTCTTTCTTTCTTCCAAACGCGGAAAACGTTTATAAATCCGTTCCAGCGTCTCTTCCATCTCTGTCTTATCATTTCTTGTATAAGCGCCTAACTTTAAATTCTCCAATACGGAAAGCTGCGCAAACACGCGGCGTCCCTCCGGCACATGGGCCATGCCCATGGAAACAATCTTATAACCCGGGACTTTAGTTATATTCTGCCCCTCAAAACGAATGGTTCCTGCAGCGGAGGGAATCAGACCGGTAATCGTATGAAGTATCGTGGTCTTTCCGGCTCCGTTAGCACCGATCAGCGCTACGATCTCCCCTTCATTTACCTGAAAAGAGATTCCTTTTATGGCCTGGATCACACCATAATACACTTCCAGATTTTCTATTTCAAGCATAGCCATAACGTCTTCCTCCTATTCACCCAGATACGCCGTGATGACCTGAGGATCATTCAGTACCTGGCTGGTCTCTCCCTGCGCAAGCACCTGGCCGAAGTTCAATACGGTCAGTTCCTCACAGATGCCGGAAACCAGTTTCATATCATGCTCAATCAGCAGAATAGTCATATCGAATTGATCCCGTACAAAACGGATCGTATCCATCAGTTCTTTCGTCTCATTGGGGTTCATGCCTGCAGCCGGTTCATCCAGAAGAAGCAGTTTGGGATCAGTTGCCAGAGCTCTGGCGATCTCTAACTTCCGCTGCTTTCCATAAGGAAGATTCGCAGCCTGATAATCAGCCTCTCCGTCCAGGCTGAACACTTTTAAGAGCTCCATCGCCTTTTCATCCATGGCCTTCTCCACAGCATAATATCGGGGCAGGCGCAGAATTCCTTCTATGGTGGAATAGACAAAATGGTTATGAAGGCCTGCCTTTACATTGTCCAGCACAGTCAGATCTTTGAACAGGCGGATGTTCTGGAATGTCCTGGCTATTCCCGCCTTATTGATATCAATAGTCTTACGCCCTGTAATGTTCTTCCCATCCAGGATGATCGATCCCATATTCGGCTTATAAACTCCGGTAAGCAGGTTAAAAACCGTTGTTTTGCCGGCGCCGTTAGGGCCGATCAGGCCGTAAAGCTGTCCTTTTTTAATCTCTATACTAAATCCGTCAACCGCTTTTAAACCGCCAAAAGAGATTCCCAGATTATTCACTTCCAAAAGAGCCATAATTATTTAACCTCCTTTGCCGGCGCCTTTTTCCCAAACATCTTTTTCAGGGAATGGCGTTTTCTAAAGTCAATAATTGCCGGACTCCAGTTGAAAATCATCATAACGATCAATACAATCGCATAGATTAACATACGGTAGCTGTTAAGCCCTCTCAAAAGTTCAGGCAGCAGAGTGAGCGCAATGGCAGCTATGATGGATCCA
Source organism: Clostridiaceae bacterium (assembly GCA_018378255.1). Lineage (GTDB taxonomy): Bacteria > Bacillota > Clostridia > Lachnospirales > Lachnospiraceae > CHH4-2. The sequence continues at coordinate 22,567 of JAGZXV010000039.1, forward strand.
CGGATATTGCCGATACCGCCTAAAACAACGAATACCAGAATCATAATGGACTGGTTATAACCAAAGTTCTTCTGGGTAGCAGATAATGTGGACAGGTTATGGGAATATAAAACTCCCGCCGCACCTGCAAGCGATGCCGAGATGGTAAAGGCCATCAGTTTATATTTGGTAATATTGATTCCAATGGATTCCGCTGCGATCCGGTTGTCACGGATGGCCATGATCGCACGTCCGGAACGGGAATAGATCAGATTCAGTACAATAAACAATGTAATCAGGATCAGGACGAAACCAATTGTAAAGTTGGCATCATTAGGCGTGCCGGTAATACCCTGCGCACCGTTAATAAGCACTTTTCCATCGGCAGCCATCTTCAGTTCGATGGCGCTCTTCATAGAAAAATGAAATCCGCTGCTGTCCTTCCCAAGATATATTACATTGACAATATTCTTAATAATTTCACCAAAGGCGAGAGTAACGATTGCCAGGTAATCCCCCTTCAGTCTCAAAACAGGGATACCTACAATGATTCCTGCGACTGCCGCACTGGCAGCGCCAATCAGCAGCGCCAGCGTAAACCGGACTGCCGTAACGGGAATTGCTTCCACCATACAGACGGAAAATAAGGAACTGGCAAATGCGCCCACACACATGAATCCTGCATGTCCCAGGCTCAGTTCTCCCAGAATACCTACAGTCAGGTTCAGGGAAACCGCCAGAATTACGTAGTAACAGATGGGTACAAGCTGGCCCTTTAACAAACTGGATATATTGCCGGACTTGACCATGACTTCCATTATAATATAAGCGATGATCACAATTGCATATGTAATCAAATTGGCCTTTGTTATTTTGCTGATTGATTTTTTCTTTTCCATCCCAACCACCTTAAACCTTTTCATTCATTTTCTTACCCAAAAGACCGGTTGGACGCACTAACAGCACTACAATCAACACTGCAAATACAATCGCATCCGCCATCTGAGAAGAAATGTATGCTTTGCTTAAATTCTCAATAATGCCAAGCAGAAGCCCGCCGATAAATGCCCCCGGAATTGAACCGATACCGCCGAATACAGCGGCTACGAATGCCTTAATACCAGGCATGGCTCCGGTATATGGGGATAAAGATGGGTAAGCGGAACATAAAAGTACGCCTGCTACCGCCGCAAGGGCTGACCCGATCGCAAACGTCAGCGCGATGGTTCCGTTAACATTGATGCCCATAAGCTGCGCCGCTCCCTTATCTTCGGAAACCGCCAGCATGGCCTGGCCCGCCTTTGTCTTCTTAATGAAGGTGGTCAATACCACCATAATGATGATACAGGTAATAATTGTAACGATGGTTTCTCCTGATATGCTGAGCTGTCCGCCGGCCAGCTTTAAAGGAGCAATCTTCACTACGGAAGTAAAGGACTTGGTTCCAGCCCCGAAAATCAGCAGTGCAATATTCTGAAGCAGATAGCTGACACCGATCGCTGTGATCAAAACAGCCAGTGGGGATGCCATACGCAGAGGCTTATAAGCCACCCGTTCAATGGTCATACCTAATACGGTGCATATGACAACAGCCAGTAAGATTCCGACCACAGGAGGAAGTCCCATGGTGCTGACCGTAATAAAAGTAACATAACCGCCTATCATAATTACATCGCCATGAGCGAAATTCAGCATCTTGGCAATACCATAAACCATGGTATATCCCAATGCAATCAAGGCATATACACTTCCCAGACTGACACCGTTGATAAAATAGGAAATAAAGCTCATAAGAAACACCTCTTTAGTTTATTTGTAAATACTTACTTAAAAACCATATGTGAGGAATTATATCATAGGAAACTTGCCAATACAATCTTTTTTTACAAAAACGGGTATTGGAAGCATAATTGCCACAATACCCGTTATAAACTGTTAAAAGACTGCCATCAATGGGTCGGCCTGTCTCTTATAATATTCAATTCGCCCCGGCGAATTACTGAGCAGTGTAAACACCGTCAACGATCTTAACAGCCTTAGGAGCCTTGGAAGGTTCACCATCAGCGGACCATGTGATGCCTTCACCGGTCAGACCGTTTACAGTAATCTCTGTCATAGCGCCCTTCATGGCTTCGCAGATTTCGGAAATGCTCATCTTGACAGTTACTCCGCCTTTTTCGGCTGCAGCTTTAATTGTATAGATCGCATCGTAAGAATCTGCTGCGAACTGATTAGGAATGTCGCCATATGCTTCTTTATAAGCAGCAACGAAATTCTGTGTAGCTTCATCCTTTGCATCGGCAGCAAATGGTGTTAACAGCATAACGCCTTCTGCCAGAGCTTTATCAAAGTTATCAACTGTCAAAAGACCGTCTAATCCATCACAGCCAAAGAAAATAGGAGCATATCCCATAGTGTTGGCCTGTGTTAAGATAAGAGCTGCTTCTGAATAATAAATCGGAAGGAATACGAGTTCAGCGCCTGCATCCTTTGCCTTCTGAAGCTGTACGGTGAAATCAGTTTTGCTGTCTGCGGTAAATGCTTCGGCAGATACAACTTCAATTCCCTGGTTTGCAGCTTCTTCGTTGAACTTCGCATAAATACCGGAAGAATATACGCTGGAGCTGTCATAGATAACTGCTACTTTTGAAGCCAGCTTGTTCTCCCCGATATACTGTGCGGAAGCGATACCCTGGTTAGGATCTGAGAAGCAGATACGGAATGCGTTGTCATTCTGAATACATTCCACTGCTGAGCCTGAAGGTGTCAGCTGGAACATATTATCTTCTTTTGTCTTCGCTGCAACTGCGATACATGGGTTTGTGGTAACGGTTCCCATCAGCACCTGCATCTCATCATCTTTTAACTGATTGTAAGCGTTTACGGATTTCTCCGGATCACTTTCATCATCCTGGAAAGCGAACTCTACGGTCATGCCGTTAATGCCGCCGTTTTCATTAATCTCTTTTACTGCCAGTTCAGCTGCGTTCTTAACAGCTAAACCATAGATAGCTGCGTCGCCTGTAATCGGTCCGATCCCGCCGATTTTAAATACTCCGCCTTCTCCTGATGCCGGCGCTGCGGTTGTTTCACCTTCCGCTTTTGCAGCTTCTGTTTTGTCTTCTGTTTTCTCTGCTGCGGTTGTTTCCGCTTTTGCTTCGGTTGTCTCAGTTTTTGCTTCTGTTGCCTGAGATTCTGTTTTAGCGCCGCCGCCGCATGCTGTCAGGGAAGCCGCCATAATAGCCGCTAAACCAACACTAACAAATCTTCTCATAATCTTTCCTCCTCTTAAATGCTTATATGTAGCCTATGTACGCATAATCAAAGTGGCTTCTATCCAGGTTGTTTAGAAGCCACGCTTTAAATTAAGCTTTTTCAATTATATAATTATACTTTTGCGTTGTCAAGTGTTGAATCATCTTCTTGTCAATCTTCCCACGGCAAATCGGAACTTTCCAGTTTCTTATCGCGCAGCATCAGATCGCCAACCGCATCCGCTGCCGGTTTTCCGTCAAACAGAACCGCATTCACTTGTTCGATAATCGGCATCGGCACCTGGTATTTCTCAGAAAGCTTTAATGCGGCTTTAGCCGAATAGACGCCTTCCACTACCATCTTCACTTCTTTCATGGCCGCTTCCATGGAGTATCCTTTTCCGATCAGAATACCCGCCCGCCGGTTTCTGCTGTGCATACTGGCGCAGGTAACGATCAAATCCCCGATACCGGTCAGTCCGCAGAAGGTCTGGAACTTTCCGCCCATCTCCATTCCCAGCCTGGCAATCTCTGTAATCCCTCTGGTGATCAGGGCAGCTTTTGTATTATCTCCATATCCGAGGCCGTCCGCAATTCCCGCTGCCAGGGCGATCACGTTCTTTAAGGAAGCACCGATTTCAATTCCCAGCATATCAGGGCTTGTATAGACCCGGAATACCGGACTCATGAACAGGTTCTGTATCTTTTCCGCGGTTTCTTTATTATGAGCTCCGACCACGCAGGTGGTTGGAAGCCCCCGGCTCACTTCTTCCGCATGGCTGGGACCTGATAAAACGGCCACATTGGCGCAAGGAAGCTCTTCTTCGATGATCTCAGATAAGGTCATCAGTGTGGCTTCTTCAATTCCCTTTGCCACATTGACAATTATTTGTCCGTCTTTGCAGAATTTTCTCATCTGCCCAGCCGTATTTCTCGTATAAACAGACGGCACTGCCAGTACCAGAAGATCTTTGGCATCCATTGCCGATTCCAAATCTGACGTAAAAACCATCTGCTCCGGAAGCATTACACCCGGCAGGCTGTGATGTTCGTGTTTTGCATTGAGTTCCTCAATCTCCTGTTCCAAAGCGGACCAGACAGTCACCTGATGTCCGTTGTTATGTAACAGCAGAGACAACGCAATTCCCCAGCTTCCTGCGCCTATAATACCAATATTTGCCATCTTAACCTCGATTCTGCCGCCGTAACGGCATTCATTTCATTATTTCTTTCCTGATCCCAGCTTATTCTCAGTACCGTGAACCAGCCTAACAATATTCGCCCGGTGTTTCCAGAAAGCCAGACCCGTCACACAGGCGGATACCAGATAGAATTCCGTCAGATAATCAGGGGAAAGTCCATATGTACCGCGGCTGCTCTCAAAGATCATCAGGGCCAGAAAAATACTTACCACCACAAGAGAGCCCAACGATACAAATCTGGTAACCGCCACGATCAGGACAAAAGCCACAAGGCAGATGAGAGTAACCGTCCAGTCCAGGGATACTAAAATCCCCGCCGTAGCGGCAATCCCTTTTCCGCCTTTAAAATGCATATAAAAAGGATAATTATGCCCCAGAATCACACCGAGCCCTGTGTACAGTATCATAAGATACTGCACTGATATCTGGTCTTTATAGAAAACCCGTACAATAAAGCATGGGATCACCGTTTTCAAAAAATCGCCCATGAAAACAGTGGCGCCTGCTTTTACTCCCATTACGCGAAGAACATTCGTACTTCCGGAGTTTCCGCTTCCGTGCTGGCGGATATCGATCTTGTGTAATTTTCCATAGAGGTATCCGGTCTGAAACAGCCCAAACAAATAACCGAATGCCAGGCAAATAATTCTTTCCATGATTTATTCGTCCTTCCCTTTCCGTTCCCGATAGATGAATTTAAGTGAAGTCCCCCGGAATCCAAACGCTTCACGAATCCGGTTTTCCAGATAACGGGTATAGGAAAAATGTGTCAATTCTTTATCGTTTACGAAAATAACAAATGTCGGCGGCTTAACGGCAACCTGAGTGATATAGTAAAGCCTCAGTCTCTTCCCTTTATCAGAAGGCGGCTGCTGAAGGGCAACTGCTTCCGACATAATCTCGTTGAGCACGCCGGTGGCAACCCGCAGGGTCTGGTTTTCACGGACCATATCGATCATTTCATACAATTTTCCCAAACGCTGCCCTGTGACAGCTGAAATGAAGATGATTTCCGCATAGGGCATAAAGGACAGGGTATCCTTCACCTTTTTGGTAAATTCATAGATCGTCTTATCATTCTTCTCTATGGCATCCCATTTATTCACAGCAACGATAATGCCTTTTCCCCGTTCATGGGCGATACCGGCTATTTTCGCATCCTGCTCCGTAACCCCTTCCGTGGCGTCAATCACCACAACCACAACATCGGCCCGCTCTACCGCCGTAACGGTACGGATGATGCTGTAGCGTTCCAATTCCTCTTTGATCTTATTCTTCCTTCTCAGACCGGCCGTATCGATAAATATATATTCCGTATTGTTGTGCATCACCTTTGTATCCACCGCGTCCCTGGTGGTGCCCGCGATATTGGATACGATCACCCGGTTCTCACCGATCAGCTTATTTATAATAGAAGATTTGCCTACATTGGGTTTACCCACAATAGCAATCCTCGGACGGTCGTCCTCTTCTTCCTCCTCACATGCAGGCGGGAAATACTTTATCACCTCATCCAGCATATCGCCGATCCCCAGCCTGGAAGAAGCCGATACAGCCACCGGATCCCCGATCCCCAGGTTATAGAATTCATAGACATCGTTGCCGAATTTCTGAAAACTGTCCACTTTATTTACAGCCAGAACCACCGGCTTTTTAGACTTTCTAAGCATATCGGCTACCTTGGAATCCGCATCCACCAGCCCTTGGCGCACATCCACTATAAATACTATGACATCGGCGGTAGCGATGGCGATCTCCGCCTGTTCCCTCATCTGGGATAAGATGATATCACTGCTGTCCGGCTCAATTCCTCCGGTATCAATCAAAGTGAAATTTCTGTCCAGCCAGGTACAATCTGCGTAAATTCGGTCACGGGTTACACCCGGGGTATCTTTTACAATCGAGATCGTCTCTCCGGCGATGGAATTAAACAAAGTAGACTTACCCACATTCGGGCGGCCCACAATTGCAACTACTGGTTTGCTCATATACTATATCTCCTTTAACTCATATCCTTCATATTCAATTTCTTCTGTGTATTCCGGACATAAAACTGCCTGTACAAAATCTTGTCCGCTTGATTTTACAATATTAACCGGAACTTGTAAAGCATTTTGTACCTCGCTCCGGGTGATATCATCCAAAAACACCTCTTCCCCGCTTCTGAACATACAGGCCGGCAGAAGCAGCCGGCTGCCCAGTTTCCGGTCTTTTAGCTGTCCGATTAAATCCTGTCCTGTAACCAATCCGGCCACAGTGATGGATTCACCGAAAAAGTAATTGGTAATGGGATAAACATGAACCTTAATCCGGGGAAACTTAGCGCGGATCTGCTCAACAAACTCCTGCATAAACCTGCCCGCAAGACATCCTGTGGCGATGGAAAGCTCATCCTGTCTGTCATCGCCCTCCGTCTGCTCCAATGCCTGCTTCACTTCCTCTGTCATCAGACGGATCATTCCAACTCCATTTTCCAGCTGGATATATCCGTCGTACCGTTCTTCTTCCGGAACCTGGCATCCTGCCAGAATATAGAACTCGTCGCTGGCATGGATGAAATGGGTTCCGTATTGGGCAAACAGCTTTTTCTGCCAGCTTTCAATCAGATCTATCGTTTTTTTTGCATCCTCTCTTCCAATGGGTTCCATAGGAAAGAGGCCGTCCCTGAACTTGGAAATGCCGACCGGAACCACAGACACGCTTTCCATACAGGGAAGATAACGGCTCAAGTCTTCAATTGTCCGGTTCAGCTCATCCCCGTCGTTCACCCCTTTGCATAACACCACCTGTCCGTTCATCGGCGTCCCTGCTTCGAACAGCCGGTCTATCTTTTTAAGCGCTTCTCCGGCAAAGCGGTTGTTCAGCATCTTACAGCGCAGCTGAGGGTTTGTGGTATGGACAGATATGTTGATGGGTGACAGTTTGAACCGGATAATCCGGTCGATATCCTTATCATCCATATTGGTTAAAGTGATGTAATTCCCCTGTAAAAAAGAGAGCCTGGAGTCGTCATCTTTAAAATACAGAGTCTCTCTCATTCCCGGAGGCATCTGGTCGATGAAGCAGAAAATGCATTTGTTCCTGCAGGAACGGTAATCGCTCATCAGGCCATTTTCAAAGGTTATGCCCAGATCCTCATAATCATTTTCAATTTCAAGTTCCCATTCTTCCCCGTCCGGTTTGCGGATCAGCATAACCATGGACTCACTGTTTACATAGTATTCATAATCAAAAATATCTTCTATCTCATGTCCGTCAATGGAAATCAGGCAGTCTCCCGGTTCCAGTTCCAACTCCTCCGCTATTGATCCCGGATCTACGGACTTGATAATGTGTTCTGTTTTCTTCATAAAATCTTTGACCTTTCTTTCATATGGATCTATCATATCAATATTAATTCCCTTTGTAAAGGAATCACTTTCAGGTTTTTTTCGCAAAATCTCAGTTATCTATTGACGGGCGTTGTCGAAAAATGATATAAATGAATGTAAATGTTTTTACAGATCACCCGCAGACGGCAGGTTTATACCCATGTATGTTCCCGCTTTCTGCGGGTAAATGCTGACAAAATAAAGGAGTGCTGCTCATGGCTAATAATTATGTTTTCAACGACATTCTTCCGGTTGCACCGCTTAAAATCGCCGCACTGGAAAGCTGCAGGGATCTGGCACAGATGGTTAACGACCACGTTGTTAAATTCAGAAGAAATGATACAGAAGAATTAATCCGCCGCAAGGAAGACCTTCATTACCGCGGCTATGATGTGGATTCTTATCTGCTGAACTGTTCCTGCCCCAGATTCGGCACAGGAGAGGCAAAAGCCCAGATCCATGAATCCGTCCGCGGAGCCGATATATTTGCTATGGTGGATGTTACTAATTACAGCATCCCCTATACGGTAAGCGGATATACCAACCATATGTCTCCGGACGACCATTTTCAGGATTTAAAACGCATCATCGGCGCCTGTGCGGATACGGCCCACCGTGTGAATGTTATCATGCCTTTTCTGTATGAAGGCCGCCAGCACAAGCGCACCAAACGGGAATCCCTGGACTGCGCTATGGCCTTAGAAGAACTGGTTTCCATGGGGGTCAGCAATATCATCACCTTTGACGCCCACGATCCCCGCGTACAAAACGCAATTCCACTCAACGGCTTTGACAACTTTATGCCTACTTACCAGTTCATCAAAGCCCTGTTCGCCCACGATAAAAACCTGCAGATCGACAAAGAACATCTGATGGTAATCAGCCCCGATGAAGGCGCTATGGACCGGGCCGTCTACCTGGCCAACAACCTGAGCGTGGATATGGGTATGTTCTATAAACGGCGGGACTATTCACGGGTGATTAACGGACGGAATCCAATCGTTGCTCATGAGTTTTTGGGAGCTTCTGTGGAAGATAAAACCGTATTGATCATCGATGATATGATCTCTTCCGGCGAAAGCATGCTGGACACTGCCAAAGAGTTAAAAGAACGGAAGGCGAAAAAAGTAATCATCTGCTGTACATTCGGCCTCTTCACCAGCGGCCTGGACAAGTTCGATGAATTCTATGCAAAAGGATATATCGACTATGTGATCACCACAAACTTAAATTACCGTCCGGCAGCGCTGTTAACGCGCGACTGGTATTTGGAAGCTGATATGAGCAAATACATGGCGGCTATCATCAATTCCTTTAACCATGATGTTTCCATCGGAGCGGCTCTTTCGCCCACAGCCAAAATTCAAAAACTGGTCCGCAGATATCAGGCAGACGGGTTTGAATACTATCAGACAATCCAATAAACAATTAAAACAGGCGTCAGCCAATGACTTGATCCGGTCATATGCTGACGCCTGTTTTTTACCGCCTCTGCACTTTGACGGTTAATGATTGTTTTTCTCATCTTTCTGTTTTTTCAGGGAAATGATCAGATCCCTGGATATGGTTACATTTTCCCCATATGCATTGATCACGAATCCAGCCATATTGCTGCCTTTTCTCAGGACAATAGCGGCGAAATCATCAAATTCCATGTGGACAACCTGCTGTCCCGGCTCCTTTTTCCACCGGTTCAGGGAAGCCCAGTCAGTAAATGCCATAAAATACTTGTCCCCTTTATCATTCTGAATCATGGTAAAGCTGAATCTGGCATTGCCCTGTTTCTTCGCCTCATCCGTAACCGCAATCTGGCGGACTACTGGGGAGAGCAGGGTTGATCCCATCAATGCCGACACCATCTTGGCGCGGGTTTTCTCGTTATTATCCTTTAACATCTCCTGCATTGCATTCACAAGTCTCGTATTCAGTACTGGTCCATTAGAATCTATCATATTATAAAACCTCTTTCATTCGTTTTTTCTTTTCTAACTATAACACATTTTATCCCAGTAAGATATGAAATTAATCTGAACTTTTTATATCTAAATAAGTGACGGTTCAGTACAGCTCCTCTTCTTGACCAAAAAGCGCGCCTTTCTTCACCAATTTCCCCGCCGTCCTGAACTGTTACCTAACTATTATAAATTCAGCTTTTCATAACTTTTTTCTAAAAAACTGTCCATTTTCCGTTTTAATTCTCTGTGTTCTTCCTTCTCAAGCCTTTCATCCAGTTCAAACAAACGCTTCACCTCGCCGGCCACAGTTTTCAGGATATTGGCGTCTGTGAAAATATCAGCCAGCTTAAATTCCAGATCTCCGCTCTGTCGGATGCCGAAAATATCCCCCGGCCCTCTCAGCTTCAAATCCTCAGATGCAATGTAAAAACCGTCATTGGACCTGTTCAGGATGTCCAGCCGCTCCTGGGTTCCATCCTGATCGGAACAGTTCACCATAATACAGTAGGATTGGTATTTTCCTCTTCCCACCCGTCCTCTCAGCTGATGAAGCTGGGCCAGGCCGAACCGTTCTGCATTCTCTATCATCATAACGGTGGCATTGGGCACGTTGACGCCAACTTCCACAACCGTGGTGGATACCAGAACCTGAATCTCATTGGCCGCAAACCGTTCCATGATCGCATTTTTTTCCTTTGCCTTCATCTTGCCATGAAGATATTCCACATGAATTGCCGGAGACAGCTCTTTTTTCAGTATTTTGGTATAATCGATGACATTCTCAGCCTCGATCATCTCGCTCTCTTCTACCATGGGGCAGATCACATAC
>JAGZXV010000317.1 GCA_018378255.1 Clostridiaceae bacterium
GGTGTTCCATAAAATAATCCGGTGAAACAATGGCCAAATGGGAAGTCGGAGCGAATTTCCCCTGCTTAAACGGAGCCGAATCGATGATATAGCTCACTTTCTCCCCCAGCCTGGTGGTCGCCGCCAACGTAAATCCCTGATGACTGGCCCCCCAGATGGCAATGCTCTTTCCCTCATCTGTCAAATGGTCGATCCATTCATTGACTTCTTTATTTATAATATGAAAACTTTCCTGCAGCCTGGCCACATCCAGCTTCTTCCTCTTTTTCGCGATCATGGAAATGGTATCCCGGTTCACCATCTCCTGTTCCAGCACCTCAAAGCCGTTGCGTTCCAGCAGAAATCTCAGCGTATCAAAGGTAAAATATGCGATATGGTCACGGATCAGCTCGTAAAATCCGTCATATTCCAAAATATATTCCAAACTGGGCACAGTGATCAGCCCCATTCCATCTTCCGTCAGGTTCTGATAGATGGCCTGGAGCATTTTGTTGGGATCAGGCTGGTGTTCCATAAAATTAAATGACAGAAACACGTCAAATGGTCCCTCCGGTATTACGGTATCTTCCGTCTCCGTAAAACCGCGTCTCACATTGAGGCCTTCCTGCTGTGCTGTTTTAACAAGATCTTCTCTGTTTTCAATCCCATAGCATTCTACAGGGAAACGGGTCAGAACCGATAAAAATTCTCCTCTGCCGCAGCCCACCTCTATGAACTTCTTTCCCTGAAGATGGTAAGTTTCAATCAAATGTTCATACTGGCTTCTTCTCAGTTCCACCATGGTGGTGGAAAAACCTCCGGAACGGATCACGTCCCTGTAATAGCCCACCGGCTCACAGTCGAACTGGACTAACCCGCAGCCTCTGCACTGGCATAGATCCAGCTTCAGTCCATGATCTGCTGAAACCTGGTCTGCATCCGGGATATCCTGCGCCGAAGCAGGCATATTGTCCAGTGTCAATATGGGGTCTTCATAGAAAGGAGCCCCACAGGATATACATTTTTTACGTTTCACAGCTTACTCCTTTTGTACCGGAAGCATGGAACGGATTCCATCTGCAAATGAAACCTTCGGTTTCCATCCGGCCGCTTCCTCTATCTTTTTAATGTCGGGAATCAGGGACGCAGGCCCTTCCGCGTTAGGCGGCCTCACTCCATAGGAATAGCTGCCCCTTTTCCCACACAAATTATACATCTCTTCCACAAATTCCCGCAGTATGCGGGTATCATTACCAGCAATATTATATACGCCAGATTGTTTTGGCGCAAGTCCTAATGCTAAACTTACCACAGCCTCAGCCATATCTTCTATATATAAAAAATTCCACCTCTGGGTGCACTCCCCAAGCTCCATGTGTCCGCCTGACAAAAATGTGCTCAATGCCGTGTTCACCAAAGACCACGGATGATCTCCCGGCCCGTAGACGCTGAATATCCGGGCATGGATAAAATCCATATCCGCACCCTTTAACTCTGCCATCGCCTGACGGCCGAATTCCAGCTTGGCCTTTCCGTATTCCGACACCGGGCTGCAGTTACTGGTTTCGCTCATCATATCCCGGTGTATGCCGTATTCCGCCTGGGAACCGCTGAATAAAAAACGTCCGCAGCCAAGCGCTGCGGCAGTCCTAACAGCCTGCATGGAATGAGCCAGGTTCTGTTTTTGGATTTCCCTGTCGTTCCGCCCTGCGCTGCCTATGCCGTCCCAGCCAAAATGCAGGAAGATGTCCGCACCGCGGCATTCCTGTTCCTCTTTTAGCCGGCAAAGGCCTGACAAATCCTGCCAGACCACCGACAAATTATCATGCTGTTCTAATTTATCCGCATTGGATGACCGGGGGCGTACAACCGCACAGACCTGATGTCCCTGCTTTAACAGCAGTTTCACCGTATGGCTTCCGATAAAGCTGGTAGCTCCCGTTACTATAAACTTCATATTCCGCGTTACCGCCTTTACTTTATTCTCTTGATTATCATGAGCCGGTCCATCTCTTCTTCCGGTAAAAACGGCGCCATATCTTCCAAAGGCGGTGATACCATGGTTCCGTCAGGAAGCCGTTTGGCCGCCGATTTGGGCTCAAAGTTCTGGTCTGTTGTGACAAATACTTCGCAGATCACAGGCCCTTCCGTCTCCAGGGTTTTCTGTACCGCATCTTTTAACTGGCTGTTGTGATGGGCGCAGATATAGGGGATTCCATAAGCAGCTGATAATTTTCCCATATCGGGGAAACTCAGGTCATGGCTGTCCACGCCGATGCCCACAAGCGGCTCTCCGAAAAAGTTTTTCTGCGTCTGGCGGATGGAATGGTATCCGCCGTTATTGATCAAAAAGATCTTAACCGGCATTTTATGATGGATCACAGTCTGCAGTTCCTGAATGTTCATCTGGATGCTTCCGTCCCCTGTCACCAGAATGATGTCCTTTTCCGCTTTCTCCGCCATACAAACCCCGATAGCAGCCGGCAGGTCATAACCCATGGAGGCAATGGCCGAATTGGTGATAAAACGCTGTCCTTCCTTGATAATATACCCATGACCGCCCACCACACATGCGGAGCCATTGCCCACCACCGTGATCTGTCCTTCCTTCAGGCGGCTGCTGATCTCATAAATCATTGCGTAAACATTGGCTTCTTCCTCATCCGTATTGGCAAAATGTTTGGGCAGAATCACCGGATAATTCTCTTTATACATCCGGCACGTCTCCTGCCAGCTCATACCCGGCAGACCTTCTCCGCCGTGGAATACAGGTGTCTCCTCCTGATCCAGCAGACGGTCCATCACCTCTAAAAGATCCTTTGCGTCGGCCAGAACCGGCATGTCCACATGAAGGGTGGGTTTCTTTAACTCTTCCGGGTCAATGTCATTGATGATCGTATATGCCTCTCTCGCCCATGTCTCATAATTATATCCAACCTGACGGATGCTCAGCCGGCTTCCTACGGAAAAGACCAGGTCACTGTTCTGCACCGCCAAATTGCCCGGACGGTCCCCCAGATTTCCCGGACGGCCCACATACAGCGGATGGGTATCCCAGATACAGTCTTCGCTGTCCCAGCCTGTCACAACAGGAATTCCAAGTTTTTCTGCAACCCTTAAAAATACCGGATGGGCGCCTGCGATCCTGATCCCATTTCCTGCGTTAAATACCGGCCGTTTGGCCTTACGTATCTTATCTATAATTTTACGGGCGGTTTCCTCGCTCACTTTCTCCGGCAGCACCTGCCTCGGTTCGCCCTGTCCTGCTTTATCTTCTTCGATCTGCAAGGCCTTTCCTTCTGCTCCGGCAGGCCAGCCGGTTCCGCCGGCATCATAATTTTCAGCGTCAAATCCGATCAAATCATCCGTCTCGATAAACGCCCCCTGTACATTGAGGGGAATATCCAGCCAGACAGGCCCCGGGCGGCCGGTGTAGGCCAGGTGAAGGCATTTTTCCAGACAGAAACGGATTCTCATGGGGTCGATGACCATCTCACAGTACTTGGTCATACAGCTGATTGCCTTTGTGATTTCAAATTCCTGGTCGCCAAGAGCGCGTATCCCGACGCCGGACCAGCGGGCCGTGGTATCATATCTCACCTGTCCGGACAGAATCAGCATGGGAATGGAGTCCAGCCAC
>JAGZXV010000318.1 GCA_018378255.1 Clostridiaceae bacterium
GGTGGCAACTGCAATCGTGATCCAGGGAATCATTATGACCATCTCGGTTGTCGTATTATTCCTGATGGGGAAGAATGCGGCAGGCCCTTACGGGGAAGTGGTCAAAAACCTGGTTGACACCCAGCCGGAATGGTTCATGCCTGCCTGGAAACCGCAGATGGTGTTTTCCTTTGCCTTCCTATGGGGCTTTACCACCTTTACCCTGCCTCATGTGACCATGTCGGCGCTGACATATAAGAACACCAAGGTGCTTCATAATGCGATCAAGGTAGGGCTGGTAATCGTTTTTGTATGGCTGGTATGCCTGAATATGCTCTGTTTTCCGATCAAAGCCATGTTTCCTGAATTAGCTGTACCGGATATGGGAATCCCGCTTCTTACAGTAAAGGTTCTCCCCTCCTGGGTGGCTGGACTGGTGCTGGCTGGTGTCTGCGGCGCGGTGCAGTCTTCCGTAGGCGGTATGATCGTAGCCCTCAGTTCCTGCTTTGTAAAAGATTTTTATCAAACCCTGTTTCAGCCCAAAGCAAAGCCGGAGATGTTAAAGAAATTATCACTGGTTTCCACAGTTGTGATTTCACTGGTCATATTCCTGTTTGCATTGAATCCGCCGGCATTATTAGCCAGCTTAATTACATATTCAACCGGAGGGCTGACCGTTGCATTTACCAGCACGCTGCTTCTCGGTTATTACTGGAAAGGAGCCAATGAATATGGTGCCATAGCTGCTATTGTAACCGGAATTCCGCTGTATCTTTTAATTGACAAAGGCGTGCTCCCATGGAGTTTGGGAATGAACGCATGTATCGTGGCAACCCTTATTTCCACAATTATCATGATTGTAGTAAGCAAGATAACGCCGAAGACGCCATACGGAATTATCGCAACCTGGTTTGGAGCGGATTATCCGGAAATTGAGGAGTAGGAGTTGTTGGATTAGTGGGATTTGATTGGTGAATGTTAATGTTACGCAGAAATGCGGAACGAGGGGGCAGAGGTCAGGCTTGGCTTTGGGAATAGGCCGGGCGGGCCGGAATTCAGCGGTGCCGGAAAGCGGCTCATTCCCAAAGCCCAGGCTGCCCGCTCCGGCTTCCCCTTCTTTCCGGCGTAACTTATTCAATTAAAAAAATAATACTTATCCGGCACCATCTATTCCCCCGGATCCGGTAGTTTCACTACGCTCACATGCGCTTCAAACAATTTTTAAGCCACTGTATGTATGAAGTTTCCCTGATAATCGCTCCTTCCAGCACCATGAAATCACCGCATTCCTTGGTGCCTACGGGTGGCGGGGTATTATGGTGGTTCTGCTCCATGATATCGGATAGATACTGGCGTTTGGAGGTGTGTTTTTTTATTTGTTCCTGAAGATGCTTTTTCAATTCTTCCGGCGTCATAAAATCAGAAAAATAAAGGCGGAGACGGAATACATCTTTTGGAGTGGGGCCTAAAGGATCATCTTCCATCAGCCAGTCCAGCAGTTCCCTGCGGCCTTTTTCCGTAATGGTATACAGCTTTTTTTCCAGCTTTTCACCCTGTATGACTACCTGGCAGGTGACCAATTCTTCTTCCATCAGACGGCTCAGTTCAGGGTATACCTGACTGTGTTTCGCATACCAGAAGTTTGCCAGATTATTGCTGTTGAATTCCCGGGTAATATCATATCCGGTCATGGGTTCCCGGTTAATTAAACCTAAAATTGCATATTTTAATGTTCTCATAGGAACGCTCCTTTTTGGATGAAATCTGTAAATCTTTTATAGTTGATTCTATCATAAATTCCCAAAATAACAAATTAAATTGTAAATATTGTGAAATGTAAACAAAAAACAGGATTGATGCTTATAAAAAACTTACAAAAATGTTTGATTCAACATGTCTGAATTTATATGTTTGAAAAAATGTGTTATAATCGCGTTATGCAAACAGGAAAAGAGGGGAGATGACATTATGTACCTGAGGTTTCAAACGGGCTAAGGGTATTAGATAAAAGCTGGATACAAAAGTACAGGCAATGGATCTGTATGGATAAAAGCTGATCATGATTGAATTAAAGGAATGAGCAACAAAAAAAGTAGGGAAAAGAGGCGGCCATATAAGGACAGCCTCTAAAAAGGAGTAAAGTATGAATAAAAAATTAAACCGATGGGTTTACGCCATTGTTGGAATCATTGTATTGCTGCTGGCAGGGCTGGTTTATGCGTGGAGCGTATTTTCATCACCGATAGCGGCTTATTTTTCAGAGTGGACAAAAGCACAGTTGTCCCTTACATTTACCATATGCATGGGATTTTTCTGCCTGGGCGGTCTTGCCGGCGGATTGCTGTCCAATAAAATCAATACAAAAGTTGGGGTATGGATTTCAGCAGTATTGTTTTTTGTCGGCTTCTTTATAGCTTCAAAGAGCGGCAGCCCCGCTACCCTCTATATCGGATATGGAATGTTCTGCGGATTCGCATCCGGATTCGTTTACAATATGGTGATGAGTACCGTATTAGGCTGGTTCCCTGATAAACAGGGCCTTATCTCGGGTGTTTTACTGATGGGCTTTGGAATCGGCAGTTTTATTATCGGAAAAGTATACCAGGCTGCAACTCCGGCAGGGGCAGGTATAGATGCCTGGAGAAATTCATTTTTTGTTTTTGGAGTAGTGCTTTTAGTCGTACTGGCTGTAAGCGGATTTTTCTTTGTTAAACCAACTGCAGCGGACTTAGCAGGAATTAAAGTTGAAAATGGTTCCGGAAAAGCGAAGAACAAAGAGGCAGGTTTGGAAGCCACACCGGGCGAGATGTTAAAAACGTCGGCATTTTGGCTTTACTTTATCTGGGCCATACTTTTAAGCGCTGCCGGCTTAGCTCTGATTTCCCAGGCCAGCGGAGTTGCAACTGAAGTCGGCCCTGATGTAAATCCTGGAACAATAGCAACCGTTGTTGGCCTGATCTCCGTATTCAATGGTATTGGCCGTCTGATTTTCGGCGGATTATTTGATAAAATAGGCAGGGCCAAAACGATGACTGTGATCACAGTGGCATTTATTTTATCAGTAGGGGTTGTTCTTATCGCTCTGTTACAGAAAAATTTCGGTTTAATTGTAGCCGGATTTATCTGCACCGGTTTCTCTTATGGCGGCATCAACCCCACAAACTCTGCATTTATCAGCGCATTTTTTGGCAGGAAAAATTACCCGGTGAATTTTTCAATCATTAACATGAATCTGCTGATTTCTTCCTTCGGAGGAACCATCGCAGGTGTATTATATGATTCCAGCGGATCTTTTGTCAGCACATTTATACTGATGATTGGGGCGGCAGCTGTGGCGCTTGTCTGCAGTTTCCTGATAAAGAGTCCGAAGAAGTAAATCTTTATTTAACTTATTGGCGGGGGTAACGCCGTGAGTCCAGGGATCGGGGGCGGGGCGTCGGACCGGGCGGGTGGAGGATGGTTCTCTCGCCGGACGCGGCTCCTGGTTTGCGGGAGACCGGAGCACGGTTCACAGTTCCAGCTCATAGTTCCAGCCGGGGCAGCTCTAGGTCTGAAAGGAAGGGAAATGAAGGGTACCGGGAGCATTCATTGAGAATTCCTGAAGAAATTCTCAATTCAGGCTCCC
>JAGZXV010000319.1 GCA_018378255.1 Clostridiaceae bacterium
GACTGGATGGTTGGGAGCGGACGGGCCAGGCGGAATCCGTTGGTGATGAAAGCCGTCTGGAAACCGTTAGTGAAACTTAGGCTGCAGGGATGGAAAAAGACGGGCAGCAACTGAAAACCAAATCAGTTTCTGAGATGCCCACTGAACGGTAAAGTCCCATAAAGAGTTTACCGTGAATGGGCATCGGACCGTCTTTTTCCATTCCTGCAGTCTTAGTTTCACTTACGGTTGGAAGCCGGTTTTCATCACCAACGGATTCCGCCTGGCCCGTCCGCTCCCAACCATCCAGTCCGTCCCTCCGCCCCGCTTTCCTGCGTATCTTTCTCAATCAAATCCCAATTTTACACCAACAAAGACCACTCCCCACAATCCCATACTTTCGTAGCCAGCCCCTCATAAAATTCCGGTTCATGGCAGATCAGCAGGATGCTGCCCTTATAGGCCATGAGCGCCCGTCTCAGCTCTTCTTTTGCCTCCACATCCAGATGGTTGGTAGGCTCGTCCAGAAGAAGGATGTTGGTCTCCCGGTTGATCAGTTTGCACAGCCGCACCTTGGCCTGCTCGCCGCCGCTCAGGACACGTACCTGGCTTTCGATGTGTTTTGTGGTCAGGCCGCATTTCGCAAGGGCTGAACGCACCTGGTACTGGGTATAGGACGGGAATTCCTTCCAAATCTCTTCTATACATGTAGTCGTGTTTCCCGGGGCCATTTCCTGTTCAAAATATCCGATATAAAGGTAATCTCCTAACTCCACACTTCCGCTGACCGGGGGAATCAGTCCCAGAATGCTTTTTAGGAGAGTTGTTTTTCCGATTCCATTGGCCCCCCGCAGCACAATCTTATCTCCCCGTTCCATGACCAGATTCAGGGGTTTGGAAAGGGGTCTGTCATAACCGATCACCAGGTCATGGGTTTCGAACAGATATCTTCCCGCGGCCCTGGCTTCCATGAAGTTAAACTCGGGCTTTGGTTTTTCTCTGGCAAGTTCGATCACTTCCATCTTATCCAGCTTCTTCTGGCGGGACATGGCCATATTCCTGGTGGACACCCTGGCCTTGTTGCGGGCCACAAAATCCTCCAATTCTGCGATTTCCTGCTGCTGGCGCTTATAAGCAGCCTCCAGCTGGGACTTTTTAACCGCGTAAACTTCCTGGAATTTGTCGTAATCTCCCACATAGCGGTCCAGCCTCTGATTATCCATATGATAAATCAGATTGACAACACTGTTTAAAAACGGGATATCATGGGAAATGAGAATGAACGCATTTTCATATTCCTGCAGATACCGTTTCAGCCACTCGATATGCTGGACGTCCAGATAGTTAGTGGGCTCGTCCAAAAGAAGGATGTCCGGTTTTTCCAAAAGCAGCTTGCCCAGCAGAACTTTTGTCCTCTGGCCTCCGCTCAGATCAGTGACGTCCTTATCCAGGCCGATCTCATCCAATCCCAGCGCCCGTCCCACTTCTTCCACTTTCGCATCTATAATATAGAAGTCATGGGCCATCAAAAGATCCTGGATCGTTCCCAGTTCTTCCATCATCTGATTCATCTCGTCTTCAGACGCTTCCCCCATTTTGTCGCAGATTTCATTCATATGATTTTCCATATCGAACAGAAATGCAAATGCGCTCTTTAATACGTCGCGGATGGTCATCCCCTCCGCCAGAACTGTGTGCTGGTCCAGATAACCAACCCGGACATTCTTCGCCCATTCCACCTTTCCCTCATCCGGCATCAGCTTGTCGGTGATGATATTCATGAATGTGGATTTACCTTCTCCATTGGCTCCCACAAGTCCGATATGTTCCCCTTTTAATAAACGGAAAGAGACATCCTGGAAAATGGCTCTGTCCCCGAATCCATGGCTCAGGTGCTCGACATTTAATATGCTCATGTTGTAAAAATCTCCTTATTTCTCTTCTCTTAATTTTTTATCTGATTTATTTTATCCTATTTCTTTCATCTTGTCTTCTATATTTTAATCATATCCGCAAATTCCCCTTTATCTTTCATGACAAATATCAGGCGGATGATGCCCGCCGCCCTCTCCCAATGCGGTTTTGATAAGGTATTTTCGATTGAAAACCAGTCCTGCTGAAAGATAACTGCTAACGATTCGATTATATCGGTTCCCGGAGAGATTGGCAACAAGTTTCAAACGGTTGCATTTTGCTCAGAAAACACTTATGATTATAATCAGTTATGCGGCTTTTAGTATCCAATTCCCGGCCGAAACATAACCAGATAAATGATTATTTCACACAGAAAGGTTTTCATAATGTATACATACGCATGGTATCACTGGCTCACATTTTTCTATATCTACTGTTTTTTCGGCTGGATCTTTGAATCCACCTATGTATCCTTAAAGGAACGGCGGTTTGTCAACCGCGGATTTCTCCGTCTGCCTCTCCTTCCCCTCTACGGCACAGGAGCGGTGATGATGCTCTGGGTATCACTTCCGGTGAAAAATAACCTGTTTCTCGTCTATATCTCGGGTGTGATCGCTGCAACGGTACTGGAATATATCACAGGAAGCACCATGGAACGGCTGTTTAAAATGAAATACTGGGATTACAGCAACCAGCCCTTTAACATACGAGGGTATATCTGTCTCAGTTCATCAATTGCGTGGGGATTCTTAACCATCTTTATGACGGAAATTGTCCATAAACCCATTGAAGAATTTGTGCTTCATCTGAATCCGGTTCTGGAATTTGCCCTGATCGGCGTCATCAGCGCCGCTTTCGCAGCCGATACCGTACAGTCTGTCCGTGAGGCCCTGGATCTGGGCCGCGCTTTGGAAGCCATGACAAAGATGAAGGCCGAGCTGGAAGAAATTCAGGTACAGATCGCCCTGCTGAAAGCCGAAACATCCCAGCGCATGAATGAACTGAAAGAAGATACGGCCCAAAGGGTCAGCGAACTGCGGAATCTGAAAGAGGATGCCGTCTCCAAAGTCAGCGAACTGAAAAACTTAAAAGACGATGCCGCTTCCAAAGTCAGCGAACTGAAAAACCTGAAAGACGATGCCGCTTCCAAAGTCAGCGAGCTGAAAACTCTGAAAGAGGACGCCGCTCAGATAGTTGCCGGTCTGAAACAGGATACGGCTCTGCGCGTTGCTGAACTGAAGGCGGAAACAGAGGCCGCTTTGAATACCAGGCTGGAACTGCTGATCGAAAACAGGCGGAAATTGAAACACCACATGACATTTTACAGAAAAGGAATTCTGCGGGGCAATCCGACCGCTTCCTCCAAGCGTTTTGCCGATGCGTTAAAAGAGCTGAAAGATACAATTGAACAGAAAAAGTCCACCTGATCTGACTGCGGTCAAGATTCATAGGAAATGCTTTCTGATATAACAAGAAAGAATCCCGCTCGCGGGATTCTCCGCCTACGGCGGGTCGCTTCAGCGACATAATTTCCTACCGCCGTAGTGCGTTCCTGCCCGGAGGGCTTTTTTCTTTCATAGGACGAATTTTCCTATGAAGATTCGGGTGTCAAAAGGTCAAAGACCTTTGATATAAATTTGTACCTTGAAAATTTAACACGATATTTAAGTTTTACGTCTGTTTT
>JAGZXV010000320.1 GCA_018378255.1 Clostridiaceae bacterium
GGTGATATATGGGATAAGCGTTCCCTTTCTGACAGCACCACTATGTGCTTTCGTAGCGAAAGCTACAGCTTTTTGTATCATGAGATTCCCTTTCTGTAAACAATATGACATTTCTTACATCATAACACAGAAACTTACAATTTAGAAGTTAAACTTGTAAGAGAAGCTATTTTCTGATATGCTATTGTAGCAGGCAATATTATATCAAACAGGAGGTTTCTTTTTACATGAGAGATTACACATACAGCACCGCACAAAGGCGCAAACATACGGGAAGATCCGGACGCTCTGTTTCCTCCGGGCAGGAATGGCTACATAACCTGCTGTTTTATATTCTTCCCTTTATCGTCATTAATGGTTTGATTTTTTTCCTTGTAACCACAAAACCAAAATGTGAACTGGTAATCGGAGAAGACCATGATTATCTGAGCACTGAAATTAAATTAGATATCAAATCATTTCTCCCAACCAAAGATCTGACGGTAACCCTGGATTCCGAACCGCTGGAACTGGTTAAGGTTAAAAAGAACAGCTATACAGCAGTCATCACAAAAAATGGGGCTCTTGATATCTCTGTTAAAAGCATGAACGGAATGACAGCTTCCATCTACGAATACGTTGGCGTCCTGGACGATAACCCGCCGTCACTGAACAATTCCGTGGTGGAAGACGGGATTTTGACCTTTACTATCGAGGACAGCCAGTCCGGAGTTAATTTCGACGCCATTTATGCCACAGATTCCATGGGAATTACGATTTATCCGGCATCCATTGACAAAACTACGGGAACCGTTACATTCCCCATCGATGCCGACGGCCTGACCATATATACCAGCGACCTCTCCGGCAATCAGGGGCAGACTACAGTAACGCCTCAGTCCGCGTCCGACGACGGGGCTGAGGATTCCGGCAGCTCTGATTCAGAATCTGAAACAGCGATTCAAGCCAATTAAATTTAAAAGAGATTTTAATGCCCTGCAGAATGGCCTGAGCCATATTCATAAGCATTAAAATCTCTTTTTGTTTAACATCCAGCTCTGCTGTTATCAGCGTTCCCTGTTTTTAACCATACTATACGGATAGTTCTATTCATTATATGCCTTTGCTATCTCCCGGATAAATGTCTCACGCTCTTCTGTATCATATCCCTCAAAATATACTTTCTCAATATCCTCATGGTTAAATAAAAACTGGTAATCCGGCCCCATATTTCCCTCCGGATAGAATACACCGATGTAATCATATTCCACCTCAGGATTATTGCTGTCCAACTGTTTAATTCCATATATCATCAATTTTTTCTTCGCATTTTTCAGCAGAATCACCGAACCAATCGGCAGTAAATCTTTAATCATTCCTTTTTCTCCTCCATCCTTTCCTATAACATGCAAAATCATCACGGTCAGCCAAAAGACCACTTCCACTTAGGCAGTATACTGCCTATACTCCTGACCGCCCCTGTAAATGTATCTTTCACCGCGTTTCCAATGCCGGACGCCACTTCTTTGGCGCCGTTTATCACAGCTTCTCCCACATCCAAAATCGTATCCGAAACCAATTCCGTCACCGCTTTTCCGGTAAGCTGCTTACATGCGAAATCCAGCACCGCAGATGCAGCTACTGCAACTCCGCCCACCACAACTGCCGGCGCCGCAATGCCTAAAGCCGCCGCGCCGGCCGCGGCTCCCGCTGCCAGCAGAGCGCCTTTTCCAATGTCGATTCCCGTTTCCAGCACAGTCTCGGCCACCGCCCGCTCACCGGTAATTTCTCCTTTTGAATACTCTTCATAATTGCTGAACCCATTGGCCACCAAGGCAAGCGCCCAGCCCGCTATCTTCGTTCCTTTAATGGCATTACCCGCAGTATCCCCTGTCACTTCATAATTCAAAGCACCCTCAAACGTATCCTTTGCCGACTGCAGCCTGCCCATCCAGCCCGCAGTCTGGCTGAGGGAAACCGCTTTATAGCCGTTCAGCCCCAGCGCCTTAGCCCAATCCCAAGGCTCACCTGCCAGTTTTGAAGCGCTCATAATGGTTTTTCCCAGGCTTTTAATGACCGCGCCCGCATCTTTATAGGTAAAACCATCATGATCCATCAGGATTTTAATTATGGAATTGATAACTGCGGCGGTACCGCCCATGTCGCCGGCTTTTTCAACGACGCCCAGAATCAGCTTGATTGTTTCCTTTGGGAGATCCGCATACCACGGCTTATCGCCGTCTGTTCCTCCACCGCCGCCATTCCCCGGCGCCGGAGGTTCCACACTTCCTATGACTGTTTCCTGGGTTCTGCCGGTAATGCCCTTCTCACAATCTATGTACAGCTTATTGATATTCTGTAAAGAAGCATACATGGTTCCCATCTTCCGCTTTTCTTCTTCCAGATCATCTGCCAGAGACTTTATTCTCCACTGGATAGAAGAATAAGAAGAGGTACTGATCCCTTCTGCATTCCTCACGCTGCCGACTTTTTCCCTCAGCTCTTCCAACCGGCCGGAATATCCCTTTAACTCTTCCGCCAAAGCCGATACTTTATCCGGTTTAATATGAAAACCTGACACTCATCTGCCCCCTTTATCTTCATAAATCCTGTATTTTAAATACTAACAATCCAGCTGCTAAAATGCAGCCACCTCTATCCCTGCTTCCTCCAGCGCCTTCCTTATTTTGACCACAAATTTCAACGTTTTCGGGCTGTCACCATGTACACAGACCGAATCCGGCTTCATGGATATCTCTTTTCCCGTATAAGCCTCTGTCTTGCCTTCCTTAACCATACGGATCACCCGCCTCACCGCCAATTCCTCATCCTCAATTACGGCGCCGGGCTTTTTTCTGTCCGCCAGAGAACCGTCCTCCTCATAAGCCCGGTCGGCAAATACTTCCTGGGCACAGGGAAGGCCGGTGTCCCAAGCCGCCTTAACCATCTGGCTGCCTGCCAGACCCAAAAGCTTTAATTCAGGGTCAAACTCATAAACCGCCTCACATATGGCTTTCGCCATCCGGTAGTCCCGGCCCGCCATGTTATAAAGCGCGCCGTGAGGCTTTACATGAACCATCGGCACGCCCACTGAACGGCAGAATCCATACAGCGCCCCCAGCTGGTAGGTCATATAAGCTTTAACTTCGCCCGGCGAAGCATCTATTTCCCTTCTTCCGAATCCCATCAGATCCGGAAAACCCGGATGGGCGCCGATTCCTGCACCATACTTTTTAGCCAGCCTCACTGTCCGTTCCATCACGAGGGGATCCGATGCATGGAATCCACACGCTATATTGACGGATGTTACATGAGGAATCACCTCTTCATCCAACCCCAGGGTATATCTTCCAAAACTCTCCCCCAGGTCACAGTTTAAATCGATCCTGTTCATGATAATCTCCTGCTGTTATCCAAATCTTTCACTCTTAATCCGGTCAAATTCTTCCCGCTGCGCCCTGTACAGCCGCTGTGCCACCTCCACTGAGCAGGCGGTAAATTTCACTTTTTCATTGGTGCAAAGCTGCACCAGCCTCGGGATATCCACGGATATTACATTTGCAATTTTCCTTGG
>JAGZXV010000040.1 GCA_018378255.1 Clostridiaceae bacterium
GTATATCCGGATTCCGTTAATGGGGTTCCGTCGTATACTTTTGTTGCATCTTCTGCTTTGATTGTGATGTCGATTCCGGTTGCCTTGCTGACACTGATATGGCCGTCAACTTTTTTAATATCATAGTTCTTTGTCATATCAGCTTTGTCTGCCATAATCTTTACTGATTTTACCGTCACCTGATTGCCACCGACATAAGTTCTTGTATTGCCTTCCAACTCTACAAGTTCCGTATGACCGCTTAACAGGCCCGTCTCTGCTCCAGGTTTGGATACGCTGTAACTTACCTTGTGCTCAGTTCCGTCATATACAAAGTTGTCATTGGTTTCTGCTGTCACAGTTACCGGCCTCGGATTAATTGTTAATGTTCCAGGAACTTCCCTAACCTCATAGTTCTCTGTCACGATTGCGCCTTCCGGACCACCATGACGAATTTCATAACTTTCAATACGGTTATTCTCTGCCACTCCTGGAGTTACTTCTGTGATACTTCCGGAAATTACTGCATATACATCATCTCCCGGTAAAAGATTCTCTTTGTTTACCGTATAATCGGATGCTGTTAACGGGGCTCCGTCATATACTTTATCTGCGCTGGCTGCTGTAATCACAATTTCAATTCCAGTTGCCGCGTTTACATTGATGTGGCCCTTCTGCTTTGTAATATCGTAGTTTCCTGTCACATCCGTTTCACCGGATTTGATCGTTACAGTATCTACCAATACATCATTGCCGCCCACAAATGTCCGGGTGTTGTCTTTCAGTTCTACAACTTCCGTATGACCGCTTAACAGACCTTGATCCGTTCCTGGGTCGGATACCTGGTAACCTACTTTGTGTTCCATTCCGTTGTACACGAAATCGTCTTTTGTTTCGGCCGTGATGGTTACCGGCCTTGGATTGATTGTCAGAGTTCCGGCTTTTGTCTTGACTTTATAATTTTCTGTTACGTCTACTCCGTTTGCGCCCCCATGACGGATGACTACAGTTCCTACCGGGTTGTTGTCGGCTCGATTATCAGCTACGTTCGTTACGCTTCCTGTTGCATTTACATAAACTTCATCGCCTGGGAACAGAGTATCGGATCTTTCGCAAATTTCAGCAGTGAGAGGAGTTCCGTCATAAACCTTACTCAAACTCGGCGCTGTTACTGTTACTATCCTTCCCGTTGCTGCAATTATTTTTATCCGGCCAGGGTTGCTTATGATTTCATAGTTTCCGGTCTTATCAACTCCGTCTGCTTCGATCGTCACAGAACTTACCGTTACTGCTTCGTCACATACGAAGACCTGCTTATCATTTACAAGGGTTACTTTTTCCTTATGGTCTTTTAATAACCCACTGTTCTGATCTGCCTTAGCCACACTGTAGCCTACACTGTGCTGTTCTCCATTATAGGAGAATTCTTTGTTTTCTACATTAATGGTTACCGGTCTCTTGGTAATGGTTAACGTTCCTGCCTCCGGGGTGATGCTGTAGTTTTCGGTTACATCCGTTCCGTCTGCTCCGCCGTGTCTTATGACAATCTTTCCTAACGGGTTGTTTCCGGCAGTGGATTCTGACACTTCGGTGATACTTCCGGTTGCTTCCACATAAATCTCATCGCCTTCAAACAGGGTTCCTTCTGTTAATTCAAATCCCGGTTCTGTTAACGGCGTTCCGTCATAAACTTTTGCAGCATCTTTGGCTTTGATCGTGATTGCTTTATCAGTCGCCTTGTTTATGATGATCTGTCCGTTTACCCGAGTGATACTGTAGTTGGACGTCTTATCATCCTTGCCATCGCTGATGCTTACTGTATCAACCTGAACCGGATAAGTTCCAACAAACTTCTGGGTTGCTCCAGTAAGGGTTACGCTTTCCTCATGGCCATCCAGCAGTCCAGTTCCTTCACCCTTTTCTGATACAAAGTATGATACACTGTGCTCTTCTCCATCATAAGGGAAGGATTTTGATTCAGCCGTTATAGTTACCGGTCTTGGATCAATGGTCAAAGTTCCGGCAATTGGAGTGATCTCATAGTTAGCCGTTACATCTACATCGCCATGCATGATAGTAACTTTGCCTACCGGGTTATTCCCTGGTTCAGTTTCGCTTACGTCGGTAATGCTACCGGTTGCGTTGACATAAACGTCATCACCTGGGAACAGATTTCCTTTAGAAATGCACACAATTGATTCCAGCGGCGTTCCATCATAAACTTTCCTGGCATCTGGTGCAGTTATAGTTAACGGCCTCTTGATGGATGTATTAGTGATTTCAATCGAACCTGGTATTTTAATAATATCATAGTTCCCACTTACATCAACTTGATCAAACCATATAGAAGCATCATTAACAGTTACCTCATTGCGTCCCGGCACGGTTCTGTCAGCATCGCCAAGTGTTACCTGTTCTTTATGGCCCTTTAATAAACCAGTATCCTTACCCCTCGGTGAAACCGTATATACTACATGGTGAGCTTCTCCATCGTACTCAAATGTTCCATTGCCGACAGTAATTGTCACCGGTCTTGGATTAATTTTCAATGTGCCAGGATTAGTTCTAATCGTGTATTCTTCTGTTACTTCCTTTTCTATACCGTTTACAATACGCAAAACCCGAATTGAGGTGATGTTATTGACCGTACTGTCATTCAGCACATTGGTTACTGTTCCGTCCGTATCAGCAGTAATAAAATCTCCATCCTTTAATGCGCCGGATACAACCTCTGTCCGGTTCTCCGTCAATACAGTTCCATCATAGATTTTATCTGCATTCAAAGGTTTAACAGTGATTTCATTCTTCTGTCTGTAGTAAAGGCTTAAAATAAGAGTTCCGTTGCCATTTACATAGCCGGAGAGTTTGTTGTTCTTATTGTCAGCGTCAAAATAATATCCACTGAAATTCTTTGTTGTATCAGCCTGAACAAATGTACCGGCTTTTACAGTTGTGATTGTTTCTGTCTGAGAAGCATCTGCTTTAAAACTTCCGTCTTCCTGTTCAAAATAGTATTGAATCTGGTATTTTGCGGAAAGAGGATTCCAAACAGCATACAGCGTTAATGTTGGTGTTTCACTTTGATCCGTATTATAAGGATATTGAATACTTCCGGAAGCTGTGGCTTCATAAGTTCCGTTGCCCGCCGGATCATCAGACCATTTTACAAACTCATATCCTTCTCTTGCCGGGGTCTCTCCTGGTATGGAAACTCTGTCATTATAAGAATAATGAAGTTTGTCATAGTACTGTTTGTTCACTAAATCCAATTTACCTGAAGGATAATTATTCCATGCAGCCGGAGTAGTGTCAACAGTGTTGTCATTCAAATCATATCTTACAACTCCTGCTTTCAAATTATAATACAATTTCAAAACAGCAGATCCATCGCCCTGAATTGTGATTCCATTTGCCGGGTCAGCATGGTCGTAAGCATATCCCGGAATATCAATATCCCAGTCATCAGGACTTACAGATGTACCGGTTTCTCCGGTTTCTGTTCTCGAACGGTCATCATCCAGTGTATAACTGGCTGATCCAGCCTCATCCTGCAAATAATACTCAATCTTGTATTCCGTATTCTTATTCGCATTCCAAACTGCATAAAAGTCTACATTGGCAGCAGGCATCTCAAATTCTTCATCAGGCTGGTATACTTTTGTACCTGCAGAAACCTGCGGTGCCTCAGCCCATCCGCCAAAGGTATATCCTGCTCTGGATGGAGCGTTGCCTACTGTGACAGTTACGCCTTCACGGTATTGGCCGTCTTGAGGCATGTTGCTGACTGTGTCTGTGGTATTTTCATAGTACGTAACTGCATAGGATGGCAGTTTCGTATAAACAACCTTGATAACAGTGGTATCTTTATCAATGGTCTTTTCTGCTTCAAGAATGATACCGCTGTCATACTCATCTCTTTGATTTGGAATTTCATCATTTGGAATGAAATCTCCAATTCTGTTTAAATCTACAGCATCTTTATATTTGGTGTTCAATGGGAATACCTGATCTTCCATTGTACCGACTTTTACCATAGTACTGTCAACGCTGTCTCTTACGTAATATTCAATATCCACCGTCTGAGTAGTTTTTGTATAAACTACATTGATAATTCCATCAGCAGTTGCAGTAACTTTAATAGGTAGCCGGGGTCTGAATACCATCTTTATCATAGCCAGCAGGGCGGTGAAGATTCAAATATTGTCCACCATCATACTTGGACAAGTTAATTTCTTCACCTAATCCCAAACCTTTAATTCCTGCACTGTCAATATAATTAACATCAGATATCGAATCTTTGTAATAGTTAACAGTAACCGCATATCCGCCGGATTTTACAAAGCTCAAATCCATGGCATCCATGCCACCGCCTTCAGCGTAATCACCTACAAAAACATCCAATACAAATTCATCGTTTTCTTTTGCATTAGGATAATTTTTAAATAAGTTACTTCCTACGTTATCCAAGTCAGCCTCACAGTACCATCCATCTGTATATGGAATAAGTGACCGGTTTCCATGAGTTGCTTTCGTTGGTTTTTTCCCTCTAAAAGAACTGGATGCATCCGTTCCTGTCCAAAAAGCCAGATACTTATCAAGATTGCCATCTTCTATCTTTCCACTCTCTAAATCTTCTTTAGAGTATACAAAAACAAATATATCATCATTGATTGGAATAATCTTTCCATCATTTCCCAGATTGTTGTATGCGCTTTGCATTACGGTCTGAAGTTTGATGTAATCCTGGGTTGAAAAGCCCTCTGGTACTGTAAATGTTGTTTGGAACCGTCTGAGATCATAGCTATTATATTGTTTCCATGTAGCAAAATCATGAGGTTCAATATCATATCCATTTACATATTTGTTAAAGTAGCTGCCCTTATCCCATGCAGGATATTCAAGCTCCAGAGAATTCATCTCTTCCCACGTAAAGTTTCTATACTTGTTCTCATAGCCCAGTACACCCTCTAACTGCTCATCCTCTTCCCACCACCAATAACCCTTCTTAGGATTATTATCAGATCTCAACCACGTTAAGCTTGGAGTTACAACTGGAGCAAAATACACTTCAATTGTAGAATTAGCTATAAGCTCCGGCAATTCATATTTCGTCCCACCAACAATACTTCCTACCGGAATGCTCTTGCCATCAACTTTCAAAAGGCCTACCGCATATCCTAATTCCGGTTCAAAGTTAAGAACTGCTTTTGTTTGATCTGGAACATTCTCAACCGGCAGTTCACGGTCCACTTCAGTTCTAAATTTCTGGCCGTTATAAACATACTCAACAATTCCGGGGCCATTTGGTTTAATTGTAACGGTATAATTAGATTTTGTTACTAAATAAATACGAAGCGTTTTACTGCTATTTTTAGATACTTCTATGTTTGTTCCATTATCAAACTTAGAACCATTAAGATTCATGCTGTTAATTCGATATAAAGCGCTTGCCTCTTTTGTCAATGAAACGCTCGTACTAGATGGACTATACTGATAGGTTCTTGTTTCAAATGTTTTAGGGGCAGAGTCATCATCAATATACAATTCGATTTTCAGTTTACGTGTTCCCTTTGAATACTCGCTATTTTTAGTATTAACCGTAACAAAATCACGCAAACTCGACAACGCATATATCTCCGGCCAATCCTGAACTGCGCTTCTGTAGTACTTCGCCATCTCGTCGACTTTAACTCCATAGCCTTCCAGCAGTTCATATGTAATTTCCTTATTCACCGTATTCACGCCGTCTTCAAACTGTGATGGTGCAAACTCGCTTTTGTTCACCAGCAGTCCCGAATCATCCAGGACAGCCTGAGTTCCTTCAATTTCCAAAATGGCTTCTGTCAAATCATAATTGCCACTTTCATCAAAGTCGCTGTTTTCTATCTGCAGCGTGCTTCCTTTTATATAGGTAACATCATCAACAATCAGCTTATGTACAAAATCTATTCTATAGGAAACTGACGCAATCTGCTTATAGTAAAGCTGAATCCGGTTGCTGGATTCCAGTGATAATGTTTCACTCTGTATCGCATCTTCCAATGCTGACGAAACAAATTCATAGCCTTCAATGTCTTCAGCAAAGTCATTAACAGCCACTTCATCGCCAATTTGGAAACCGCTGTTTCCGGAATTATAAACTTTGTCATCTTTGATCTTCGCCTGGCTGTCAACATCTAAGAACTGCACTGTGACAACTGCATTTGAGGATGTAGCTATAATTGTTTCATTATCTAAAAGATATTTTAAAGAGATCACAAATGCTCTTGCCGTATCATCTTCACCTAAAGATACAATATCATATGTTTTACCCTTTAACTCTTCTAAACTAGGAGCAGTCTGTTCTGGTTCAAGATCATTGATAAGCTCTTTTCCATCTTCCAGATCAGCCTCATCCCATTCATAATCCATGGATGGAGCGGCAGTTGTTGTTTCTGCAGCACTGGTTTCATTATTATCATCTTCACCAGTTTCTACAATGACTACGCTCTCCGCTGCTTCTGAGGTTTCTGATGTCTCTGACGTTTGAGCTTCTGTTGATACCTGAGTTTCAATCTCAACTGCCGATTCAGAACCAGTCGTTTCAATTGCCTCTGTTTCTTTTTCAGTTTCCAACTCAGTCTCTTCTACTGTTTCTGGTTCTGTCTCTTCCACTTCTTCG
This sequence comes from Clostridiaceae bacterium, assembly GCA_018378255.1. Lineage (GTDB taxonomy): Bacteria > Bacillota > Clostridia > Lachnospirales > Lachnospiraceae > CHH4-2. The sequence goes on from JAGZXV010000040.1 coordinate 6,641, forward strand.
GTTTCCGGTTCAACACCGTCTTCTAAACTGTCAATAGCCGTAGCAACTACAGGAATATAGTTTGCGGATACAGATAACTGAGCCTCTGTACTGGTTTCCGTTTCCGGTTCCTTAGCTTCTGTCTCCTCTTCGGTCACGGCTTCAGTTTCTTCCGGTGTTGATTCAACAGCTTCACTTTCTGTTTCCTCAACCGCCTCTGTCGTTTCTTCCACCGGTGAGGTTTCTTCCGGTGTTGTAACTTCTTTAGTCTCCTCTGCAGATTCAGAGGTTTCCGTCTCAGAGGATTCCGCTTCGGAGGATTCAACCTCCAGTGTCTCTTCTGCCGATGTACTTGTCTCCGGTTCTGTCACTTCAGCGGAAGTCTCTGGAACCGTAGTCTCTGGAACCGTTGTTTCCGGAACCACAGGCCCAGGAACTGTAACTTTAGTTTCGTCCTCACCAAAGACCATTGCATAAGGCTTAACCTCAACCTCTTTCGTCTGAATACCATCAATTTCACTTCTGAAATTTATACTTTCCGATGATCCATTCACATAAAGGAATATAATATCCTCATCACCAGTCAGAAAATATTCCTCTTCTGAATCAATTTTCGGAGTTCTCAAGAACATCCTAAGTTCCAAATCCTCTGCGTTTTCATTCTCCCCTAACTCATAAGACGGGAAAAATTCATATACAGAGCCCTTTGTGAACAGCTTTTCATAATCTTCTATCTGGCTGTCCTTTTTTGCACTCAATTCCAGGTCATCAAAATTCAGAATCCCGCCGGAATCAACTGCCGCCTGCGCCGCATCCTTAAAATCGCTGCCACTCATTATAAAAGTGGCTGTTCTAACTGAAAATGCAGCCTGAACATCAGCCCATGACACCATATTGAAGGATGTCAAAAAAAGGCAAAGCGATAGAAAACCAGCAAGGCTTCGTTTCCATTTCTTCTTTAACTGCCCCATACTCATGCGCACTCGTCTCCTTTTTCATACTTTTATTGCATTATAGGTATTATACATCGTTCCGGTTACAATGGGGTTACAAATTCCCTTTTTCTTACCTTTTTCTTTCATAATTATTCGCTTTTTTGTAAAATTCGTGTTATTACGAAAAACAGCAGGTGCAAACTGAACCTCAATTCAATTTGCACCTGCCTTTTTTATTTCACCGCCCCAAATTCCTCAATTTTCTTCTTCAAATAAAGCACCCTGTCAAAATCAGCCGCCGGCGGCAGCGTATCGGCTACGGAGAAAATCATATGGTCCCCTCTTCCGATGGTTTCCATCGTCTCGTCCACCAGCTTATAGAAATCCCCATCCGACATGGTCGATTGAAGAGTGGCGATGGATGGGATTCCGCCCCAAATGGTAATCTTATCACCGAACACATCCCTTGTTTCTTTCAAACTCGTCTTTGTCATAGGCGCAGGACAGATAGAATCGGCAATATCGAAACCTGCTTTTACATACAAATCCAGCAGCTTCATATTCTCACCGTCCGTATGGGTGGCGATAAATTTGCCCATGCCATGGGCGATATCGCTCTGGCGTTTCAGCTCATCCACCACATACTCCTCGATCATATCAGGCGTTGTGAACATGAAATCATAGTTTGCACCCGATAAAATCACCTCTGCCGGGCTGTTGACAGCCGCCTGGAACAGCTTGTCACAGAACGGATGAAGTCTTCGGGCCACGTCCTGCATGGCCTCCGGATCGTCAAAGCGTTCCAGATAGAAGTTTTCAAATGACATCAGTTCTTTAATGAGATAATGGCCGGCAGACGCCCACATGGCTGATAAGGCCACTGCCACTCCGCGGCTGCCGATGTAATTCTCACGGTATTCTGCATATTTCTCATATGTCGGAATCACCTCTGCATTTTCAAATATGTAGGCGGCCGCATCGTAATCTTCATATGATTTTATGGCGTGTTCCTTATGTGCATACAGCACAATTCCATCCCTCAGCATCTGAGGAGTATAGACAACTCTCGTGGTAATGGTTCCCTTGGGCGTCTCATATGTCACCTTCAGTTCCCCTTTATCATTGCGTTCCTGGGTGATTTTGACATTGTGGAATACCACTTTCCATGGGGAGAGTTCCAGGTCATAGATGCCAAGGCCCACATGGAGATCCCCATATCCGCCTTCCCTCCAGTTTTTAAAATTGGGAATTATGGAATGGTATCCGATTCCAAGATCGTCCACCATGTCCCTTAAGGTAGCATTTTTGTACTTATCCGGTAATGTATTGGTCGCCTCATGGGCATAAAACCAGTTGTCCAGGCGAGGAACAAATGGAAGCAGATCAGTGGGTTCCCCTCTTAACGTTGCCAGGATTCTTTCTTTAACAGTCATAATTTCCCTCCATAAATACATTTTTCTAAGCGCTGTTCCTGCTATTCTTTTTCAGCAGCATGTTATTCTGCGTCTCTTTCTAAAGCAAGTATAACAAATGCATTGAGAGAATTCATTGTAGTCTGAAACCAATAATACCAGTAAATAACGTATTTCAATCCCACCTAAAGTGCATCAACATTCTTCGTTATAATCACATCCGATCCTAACCCCAGCACATCTGGAATGATCACCTGCCCGATCTTAACGGGAGCGTTTACCTTCACTCTTTTTATCTGTTCCATCACTTCAAATATCTTTGCCTTAGGGATCGGACGGCTCAGCCTCACACTGGCTAATTCCATTTCCCCGCCTTCCACCAGCACTGAGGTGGCTATATTCCTCATGGGATTTGTCAGTTCCCGGGTCACGTAATCAAGGCCCTTAGGGCAGGCGTTTCCCTCTGCTGATAAGATACGGCCATCTGAACATTCGGCTTCCACTTCACATCCCCTCGGACACATAATGCATGTAAATGTTTTCAGCATATCACCTTCACCTCCAGATTATCCGTTTCATTCAAATGTTCTGCTTTCACAGGAATCTGTATCATTTCAGCCGGAAGGGCCTTTTTCATCTTCACCGACTTGATCACCCTGCCGCCCTGGCTGATCTCAATGGTGCAGTCCTTCATGGGCCTGCGCACCCTGAAAGACAGTTTAAAATCGCTGGTTCCGCTTATTTTCTGCGGAATCGTATGGGTGATATTGTCATCCGTCTCAACACTGAGCCCGCATGGATTCAGGCCGTTTTCCTTCACATAACGGGCGGCTGAATCCGCCAGACCTTCTGCCTCCATGGAAACGAAATCCACCAGATCGTGAACCTGGAGCACATTTCCAGCCGCAAAAATCCCTTCCACGCTGGTCTGGTAATGCTCATCCACCACCGCGCCTTTGCTCCTGTTATCCAAAACCACTCCCGCAGAAAGAGACAGTTCATTTTCCGGAATCAGCCCCACAGACAGAATCAGGGTATCACAAACGTAATCTTTTTCCGTTCCGGGTATGGGCTGCATATGGTCATCCACCTCTGATACGGTAATTCCTTCCAGACGTTCCTTTCCTTTGATATCCGTCACCGTATGGCTCAAATACAGCGGGATGCCGTAGTCATTTAAGCACTGTTCAATATTTCTGGGAAGACCGCTGGCATAAGGCTGGATCTCGAATACCGCCTGTACATGGGCTCCTTCCAATGTCAAACGGCGCGCCATGATCATGCCGATATCTCCCGATCCTAAAATCACCACTTCTCTGCCCACCATTTTATTGTGCAGATTGATATAGGACTGTGCAACCCCGGCCGTATACACGCCTGCCGGCCGCTGGCCCGGAATGCTGACAGCCCCTCTGGTGCGCTCACGGCATCCCATGGTGAGAATCACGGCTTTGGCCTGATATTCCAGCAGACCGTCTCTGGACACCGCGTATACCTTTTTATCACCGGTCACATCAATGACAGTGGTATCCGTTATGTAAGGTATTTTAAGTTCCTCTATCTGGTCGCTAAAGCGCTGGGCATATTCCGGCCCGCTGAGGGTTTCTTTAAACCGGGTCAGCCCGAAACCATCGTGGATACACTGCCTTAAAATGCCTCCCAGACTGTGTTCCCGTTCTAATATCAAAATATCTGTTATCCCCTGGCGGTACAGTTCTGCCGCTGCCGCCAGTCCGGCAGGACCGCCGCCGATAATAATCACATCTGTCTGTTTCATGCTCTACCTGACCTTTCCTGTAAACATATATGAATTGGCTTTTGAGTAGCGGACTTCTGTTTCCTCCACTCCCAGCTCTTTCTCAATCAATCCGGTGATTCTGGTTTCACAGTAACCGCCCTGACAGCGGCCCATGGTGGCCCTGGTGCGGTTTTTAATCCCTGTCACCGTATGTACTCCCAATGGATTATGAATTGCCTGCAGGATCTCCGCCCTGGTAACGGATTCACACCGGCAGATGATCTCCCCATAATCCGGGTTTTCTTCAATGGCTTTTTTCTGCTGGTCATGATCCATTTCGCTGAATCTGCGGATTCCCTTCCTGTACGGGTTGAAATCAGGATTGGGCAGAACGTCTTCTTTCTCCAAAAGGCGTTTTACCGCCCTCCTGGCCAGTGGAAGAGCACTGGTTAAACCGGGGGATTCGATCCCCACCAGGTTGATTGCGCCTGGGTGTTCATCATCAGATTCCAACAGGAAATCCAGGATTTCACCCGTTTCCGGATCATACCGTTTCCAGCGGATTCCGGCAAAATTCCTGATATAATATTCCCGTTTGATCTGGTCAAACATCTTGCTTCCATCCACAACCAGCCCGTCCAAATGTTCCTTTGTCACGCCGTAATCTTCCCTGTCTTCCGTAACATAGGAATCCGGCCCGATTAAAACATTGCCGTCAATGGTCGGGGTCGCATGGGTCGCAAACCCGCCCTTTTCATTGGGAGCCGGATAGACAGGGATGGAAAGGTTCTCCCCTGCTTTTTTATCCAGCACAAAATACTCCCCTTTAAAGCCTTTCACCGGATAATAAGGAAATCCCAGCATTCTCGATATTTCTGACGCATACATGCCCGCACAGTTAATCACCCAGCGGGTTTCAAAATGATGACGGCAAGGCTGGCTGCCGTCAGTCTGCCCGGTTCCATCCTGGTATTCTGTCTCTATTTTATAAAGACCGTCAACCCGTTCGATCGAGACCACTTTCTCTCCAAAATGAAATGCCGCCCCATTTTCACATGCATTTTCCGCCAGAGCGATATTATACTGGATGGGATCCAATATTCCGGACATGGGAGAATACATGGCGAATTCACCGCCTGCATTGGGATCGATCTCCCTGATCTGCTCTTTATTTATGAGAACCAGCCCCTGAACGCCGTTTTGCTCACCGATGGCCTTATATTTTAAAATATTTTTCATGTCCTGGTCCGTAAATCCCACCACCAGCTTTCCGGTACGGCGAAATGGCACATCCAGTTCCTCTGCCACCTTATCGAATTCCATGTTTCCTTCTACCGCACATTCTGCCTTTAAGGAACCCACTTTATAGGTAAAACCGGCATGAAGCATACCGGAATTGCGCCCGGAATTGCCGGTTGCCACATCCGGTTCCTTTTCCAGGACTGCTGTTTTAAGCTGGTAACGGGTCAATTCCCTGGCAACTGCCGAGCCCACGGCACCGGCCCCTATCACAATCACATCATAAGAATTCATATTTTCCTCCTCTATGCCGAAGCATTTTTCTCTGCCAAATGCTCTTTGTATTGGCAGTATACAACAAAAAAGAAGCTATGAATTATATTTATCACAGCTTCTTTTGACTTACAATACTAATCTCACGAAAGGGTCTAATTATGCCCGGTTTCATTTTAAAAAGTACAAATTTGTCTAAAATTAATTCCCGTTCATCCGGGTGATCCTCTCCTGGTTTAAAACCAGATGGGCCAGCATGGCATCATAGGCATCGTTGCAGCGATGCTGTGCTATAGCCTTAAAGATCCTTTGGTGGCCTTCAATGGTCTTTTCGCCCAGCCGGTTCTGGGTCATGTTCTCCTGAAGGAGGATTGTTTGGTGAATGGGCGGAAGCAGGTTGTGCACCACCAGATTGCGGCTGCATCCCGCTATTAAGGTATGGAACTCCATATCCAGTTCATAATACCGTTCCCCGCTGTTAAAAGCGGCCTCAGCTTTTCGGCAATTTTCTTCTAAAGCCCTTATTTCATCAAATGTTGCGTATTCTGCTGCCATGGAAGCCATCTTGGGTTCGATCATCAGCCGGATCTGGATCAGATCTCTTACCAGTTTCTTTTTATCACAGATCAGCGACAGGCCCAGGGGATCATCTGTCAGCCCCAGACGGGCGGACACAAAGGTTCCGGAACCGCGCTTGACCTCCAGCACATTTCTGCTGACCAGAATGCGTATGGCCTCCCGTACCGTATTGCGGCTCACTTCAAATTCCCTGGCTAAATCGATCTCATTGGGCAGCTTAGCTCCTACTCTGTAATTGTTGCGGTAGATCATGTCGGAAATGGCATCCGCTGTTTTTTCAGGCAGAGGTTTATAGTTGATTTTAGACATTTCTGTACTCCTTATTAAACGGTGTTGTCTGCGCTGTAACAAGATGATAAATAAGACGGGCGTCTCATGGTTACAGTCTATCACAGCTTATCTTCTCTTACAAATATAATAATCACGGATTTGTCCTTTTTATCTGAAATACAGTCATCATTCGCATACCCATCCATCTGTGGCTGGTAAACAGGCATCATTAATCATCGCCCATTACCGGCAGTTTATGATACAATAGTATCAAATAATCCGTATAGGGGCGTCTTTTTACCGTCTCTGTCTATTACAGGGGAATTTTACCATCACATCAAAATAAGGGACAGGCTGATCTAAACCAGTCTGTCCCTTATCTTATACAGGTATTCGATTATCTTACTAAACAAGGTTTTTTAGGATTGAATTTCCATCCCGGAATCAGATACTGCATGCCGATGGAATCATCTCTTCCGCCCAGACAGTTATCCAGATATAACTGGTGAGCCTTCTTAATCTGATCCATATCCACTTCAATTCCCAGTCCCGGTTTCTTAGGAACTTCTACGCAGCCATCCACGATCTGAAGAGGCTCTTTTGTCAGTCTTTCCAGACCTTCCTGCCAAATCCAGTGAGTATCCAGTGCATTGTATTCCCCCGGAACCGCAGCGCCCACCTGAGTGAACATAGCCAGAGAAATGTCAAAATGGTTATTGGAGTGGGAACCCCATGTATATCCGAAGTCGTGGCACATCTGAGCAACTCTTACGGAACCGCTCATGGTCCAGAAATGAGGATCTGCAAGGATGATGTCAACCGCCTGGGATTCTAAGGAATGGCCTACCTCTCTCCAGTCTGTAGCGATCATGTTCGTAGCAGTCGGGAATCCGGTGCGGCGTCTGAACTCGCTCATAATCTCTCTGCCTGAATAAACGCCTTCAGCTCCGCATGGATCTTCACAATATGTAAGAATTCCCTGCATTCCCTTTACGTACTCAACCGCCTCTTCCAGAAGCCATCCGCCGTTAGGATCCAGGTCAATTCTCGCGTCCGGGAATTCCTTCTTCATAGCGCGGATCACATCCATCTCTTCATTGCCCGGAAGAACGCCGCCTTTCAGCTTGAAATCCTGGAATCCGTATTTTTCCTGGGTTGCCTTTGCAAATGCCACGATCTTGTCCGCTGTTAAAGCTTCTTCATGGCGGATGCGGTACCATTCACAGTCAGAATCCGGTTCGGAATCATATGGCAGGTCTGTTTTATTGCGGTCGCCTACAAAGAATAAATAACCGAGCATTCTGACTTTATCTCTCTGCTGCCCTTCTCCAAGGAGTTCACATACCGGCACTCCCAGATATTTTCCTAAAAGATCCAGGCATGGAGCCTCAATCGCCGTAATTACATGAACGCCGGTGCGCAGGTCAAATGTCTGGTTTCCTCTCACGTCCACTTCTCCTCTGGAATCCAGATATTTTTTAACTTTTAACAAGGTGCTCTTATATTCAGAGATTTTTGTGCCTTCTACGATAGAAATACATTCTTCCAGCGCTTTTGTGATCTTCTGTCCGCCGGGAACCTCTCCCACACCGGTTTCCCCATTGTCTGCATGAAGAACAACGATGTTTCTTGTGAAGTAGGGGGAATGTGCCCCGCTTAAATTTAATTCCATACAATCTTTTCCGGCTACCGGATAAACTTCCATCTTTGTAATTGTTGGTACCATAATCTCTTCTCCTTTTCTTTTCCACACTCGTCTGGTATAATATACTAGTGTGCGTTTGAAAATTGCTTTCCGACAGATCTGCGTCACAGTTTGTGTATGATTTGTCCCGGCTGAAGGGCACATAGCGGGCTATGTAACCTGAATTCGGAGCAGATATACCGCAAAATGGGGCGTGCAGATGGCGGAAATGAATTTGCAAACACGCTTTAAGTTGTTATGTATTTATTTTAGTTTACTTTAGTTAAAAAAGCAAATTCGCAGATGTGATAGCTGGCATCACTTTTACTAATACCATAGAAAGGACATCACTCATGGATACGAAATACCTGACCTACATCCTGGAAATCGCCAAACAGCGCAGCATTACCAAAGCTGCCAACAACCTGTACGTTTCCCAGTCCTCCCTGAGCCAGTATCTTTCAAAACTGGAAACGGAAATGGGCACTCCCCTCTTCACCCGGACCAAGAACGAGCTGATCCCAACACCCGCCGGGCAGCTCTATATTGAAGCCGCAAAATCCGTGATCCAGATCCAGAAACAGTTGTATCAAAACGTATCTTCCCTCTCCCAGACCGGCCAGATCCAGGTGGGAATTTCCTCCCAATGGGGAATTGATATGATGACAGATCTTCTTCCCGCTTTTAAACAGAAGTTCCCACACATCACCATTAAAATACACGAGAGCAAATACAACCAGCAGGTTCAGCTCTTATCCAGCGCCAAACTGGATATGGCGGTGATGGCGGTCAGCGATTTATCTGATTTTCCTTATCAGTATGAGTTTTTGAGAAAAGAGGAAATTCTCTTCGCCATCCCGGAAAGCCACCATTTTCACATCAGTCATCCGGATACGAAGGAGATAACCATCCCTGACCTGATCAGAATCTTCAAGCAGGAAAGTTTTATCCTGTCGGCCGAAGGTTCTACTCTGCGCCAGAGCACAGACCGGATTTTCCGTTCCCATTATTTTAAGCCAATCAGCGTCTGTGAGGTCAACAGCAATTCAGCCGCCCAAAGGCTGGTGTCAAAAGATGTGGGCATCGCCTTCATTCCCGCCTCCTATAAAAACAGCGAACCGGGCATCGCTTACCTTTCCCTGGTGCCCGGATTGTACCGGGATAATGTGATCGCTTTCAGAAAAGGGTTCCACATAACAGAAACAGAGGAGTACCTGATCCATCTGATCAAACAGCATCCTCTGTTTCAATAGAATTTTAAACCGTTTTCTGCTTTCTGGAAGCCTTTATTACATACGGCACTTCAGCCAGCAGCATACAGCTCCATCCGGCCATGCTGGCATAGGCCACTGCCGGAAGCCCGATCACAGGAACCAGGAAATATACGAAAATAACCCTGATGGTGATCTGGATCAAGGTGGCAATCAGGGTGATGGTCATATTGCCAAGGCCTCTGCAGTACCCCTGCAGGCCGTTTGTAAATCCCGGAAAAACATAGAACAGCGCCATCAGCCCCAGGTATTTCACTCCCATGCCCACCGCATCGTCATTATCCAGAAACAGCCTCATAATCGGCTCTCTGAACAGCCAGATCATGATGCAGATAAAAATCCAATAGCAAAATTCCAGGGTCAGACCGTGTGTCAGGCCCTTTTTCATCCGCTCTGTCTTCTTCGCCCCCCTGTTCTGGGACACAAAGGTCATCATGCCATGGGAAATGCTCTGCTCCGGCGTCAGCGCGAAATCATCCACCCGGTTGACCGCATTAAAAACTGCGATGGCATTGACCCCCAGGGAGTTGATGCTGCCCTGGATCAGCAGTTTACCGATGGGCTGGCAGGACTGCTGGAGCGCAGTTACGGAGCCATTTTGTATGGTTAATTTAAGCATCTGTTTATCCATTTTAAGATCCCGTATCCCCAATTTCAGCATGGGCACATGGCGGAAAACATAGATAAAGCACATCAGGGCAGATACACATTCCGCTATAATGGTAGCCATGGCCGCTCCCACCACACCCATTTGAAATACCGCTATGAATATAAAATCCAGGCATCCGTTAAGAACCGAGGCCATAGCCAGGAACTTAATGGGTGTTTTAGAATCTCCAACACTCCTCATGGCCGCCGAATAGGCATTGTAAGCGAAGGTAAACGGCATTCCCCAGAATATAATTCTCAGATACAGGGTTGCCATAGGCAGAATATCCTCCGGCACATGCAGAAGTTTCAATATCCCTTCCGAACACAGTTCCCCGAAAACCACGATGATCACGGAGAAAATGAGCCCCAGCATCATGGTTGTGGAGACCGCTCTTTTTAACTTATCCATCTCCTTTGCGCCAAAAAATGTGCTCATCAGCACCGATGCACCGATGCAGATCCCCGTAATTCCCAATATCACAATGTTCATCACCGGATTCGCAGTGCCGACTGCCGCCAAAGCTTCCGTTCCTATGAATTTCCCGACGATGATGGAATCCACCGCATTATAGGTCAGCTGAAACAGATTTCCCAGAATCAGCGGTATGGAAAAACGGATCAAATGGCTGTTAATGTTACCCGTGGTCATATCTCTAACCATGTCTGTTCTCTTCTTTCTCTATCTGATTTTTGCATTTGATGCTGAATTAAGTATAATAGAGATTTCCCGTTTTTCACATGGTTTTTTATCTATTTCTATTTCATTTTGAAACATTTTTACCATTCCGGTTTAATTTTCTCCACAAAGTGCTGTGTCCGATCTGAAGCCGTTTTTCCACCCGTGACTGGTTCATCCCCTCTTCTTCCATCACCTGGCGGATGATCCTTTCCTCAATCTCTGAAAGGCTGCCGTTTAAATTCATGGGAACCATATGGCAGTCCGCATGCTCCCCTTCCTCCAGGAGCACACGTTTCACATCAGAAGCTTTTATAAACAGCCCTTTCTTCCCCAAAACCAAATGGTTTAAAACCCTCATAAACTGCCGGGTGTTGCCAGGCCATCCATAGTGTTCCAACTGCTCAAGTCCGTTCCGGTCAATCCCGGCGCTGTAGTTTCCACATGCCATGTCCAGTTTTCCAAGATAAACGCTTACCATATTTTTGATCTCACCAGTCAGGGCCTTCAACGGCTTTAACTCGATCCGCACTTCATCCAAAACAGCCTGCAGGGAATTGAGAAGCATCTTATTGGCCACACACTCATCAACCGGGAGTTCGCAGGAAGCAATCAATTTTAATTCTTTATTCTTTTCTAATTTCCGAAGAATGCGGACCATTTTTTTCTGTACTTCCGGCTTCATCCGGTCAATATCTTCCAAAAACAGGATGCCTCCCTCCGTACCAAACAGCGTATCCAGCGCCTCGTCCAAAAGCCCGAAATCCTGGTCTTCCAAAACCGCGCAGCAGTCCAGACGGATAAAAACGCCCCTCTTCTTTCTGCCAAAACAGCAGCACAGATAGCCCGCATCATTTTTACAGGTTCCATCCCTTCCGCTGATGATCGTAGGAAATGGGGTCTGGCTGTAATCCTTAATCATTTCCAGCTGGCTTTTAGGAAATACGGTATGCACATCTCCGGCCGACATGCTGTCTATCCGGCTGACAATCAAAAGGTTATTGATCTCCTGCCAGCTCTTCGGCATTTCCCGCACCGGTGAAATGCTGCGGCCCGGATCCCTTTTGCCGCCCTCCGTGTTTTCACAGCTCCTCGCATTCCTCAGATGAAGGCACAGCCTCGCAGCTTCTTCCACCGCATCCCGCACCCCTTCCGGCCCGCTGGTTAACAGCATGCTGTTCATCCCCAGTTCCTGCGCACAGTTGTACACAATGTGATCCCCTATAACCAGTTCATATCCATCCTGTTTTAAGCCGCTGACCTGGTTTTCCACCTGTCCATGCTCCTTATAGCCAAACGCATCCACATCGGTTTCCATCAGGCTGCCGAAGCGGGAAAACTCTTCCGTCAGATTCTCAGACGCCAGAAACGCCTTTTTCCCCGAATATCCTTCCGCCAGCTTTAAAATCCGCAGAATATCAAATGCCGTGATCCTGATTTCTATCACCGGCAGCCGCGTAACCGCCCGGCAGACCTTTACCGTACCGCCCCGGGTGATGACGGCTTCATAGGTTTCGTCCGCATTTAGACTGCGTATCAGCTCCGGCGCTTTCTGGTAGTTGCCCACATATATGTCAATATCCGTATATCCGTATTCTTCCATCACAGACAGGGCCACTTCCTTAAGGCCGGGGTAGGGGGTGATTAACAGCAGCATTCCTATATCCTCCTCAAACTCCAATCGCTATACTCTCTCGTTCATTATAGCATAGATTGGAAGTTTATTCAGGATTGTGCGGTATAAATGGAAAAAGCCGTCATCAATATCCCCATCTCCGTTCCAAAACATAATCCGCATTGTTGAGGACCATCTGATCGAAATTCTTCTTAATTAATTCATGCTTTAAGTCCCTGTATTTTTCATCATACCACAGGTTATGATATTCATCCGGGTCTACCGCATGATCATAGAGTTCTCCATAGTCATGCCCGTGATGATTGACAATTTTAAATCGCCCGTCATAGTACATGGTGGCAAAAATGCCGGAATACCCAACCTGGCAGAGACAGTCGTAATATTCCGTATATACGGATTTCTTATGGACATCCTTTGCTCCTTCATCGATCAGCAGCTGTTTAAAACTCTTTCCCTGCATATAAGCGGGTATTTCAATACCGTTCATCTCCAGGAGTGTGGGAGCCAGATCCACCAGTTCCACGAGGGCGCTGCGTCTAACATTCTGTAAAATGGTTCCCGGACAGGACATGATCAAAGGCACATGTACCAGCGACTCATAAAAATAAGGTCCTTTAAAATAACTGCCGTGGTCCCCGTCCAGTTCCCCATGATCGGTCATGTAGATCACTATGGTATTTTCCCGGAGGCCCTTTTCATCCAGATAATCCATCAGACGCCCGAACTGTTCGTCTATCAGCTCAATCTGCGCATAATAATCCCTGGTATTTTGCTGTTTTTGCTCCTCAGACATTCCGATAATGCTGTGACAGCGGCCGTCCATAGCCCCTTCTATATAATCCTTTTTATGAAACGGCGGCTTATTATCAAGCTCGCCCTGCTGCCAGAGGGGCAGTTTCATGTTCTTTTCATCGATCCGGGACTGGAATTCAGGCGGCGGATCGATGGGATGGTGGGGATCAAAGGGATTAATGCTGATCAGCCAGTTGTGTTCCAAATTGGCCTCTATAAAACCAATCGCCTCCTCCACGCACCACGTAGTCTGATGGTATTTTGCGTCAATTCCTACAAACGGCCGATATCCTTCTTCATACACAGCCTTTAAGTAACCGGCATTTTTTTCTGCCAGATGTTCCGTATGTTTATTAGTATTATCCCAGTGACACCCCTGGTAGGCGTCTTCCCATCGGATTCCCTTTGACCGGAGCCATGTCTGATAGGCGTCAATTCCTTCCTCCCAGTCATTTTGTGGATGATGGCTCCATTTAAACATCTCATAACCGTCATCCGTCCTGTTTTCCAAATGATCCTTAGCGCCCGCAAGATGCAGTTTTCCAACCAGTCCACAGTTCCATCCGTGATCCGAGAAAATTTTGGTAACCAGAGTTTCGTCTCTTGAAAAATGATCGTTGCCGTTAAAGGTGGCCCGGGTAGACCTGGGATACCTTCCGGTCAGAAAACAGGCCCTACTGGGCGTACAGATCGGCGCCTGGGTATAGGCACGTTGAAAGCTGACACCTTCTTCCATCAGCCGGTCGATATTTGGAGTCCTGATACGGTCATTGCCGAACCCCGATATGGTGTCGAATCTCTGCTGATCCGTACAAAACCAAACAATATTATATTTTTTTATGTCCATTACAATCCTCCATAATGCAGTGACTATCTAAGTACCGTGAGCAGATTTCCCGCCCCGTTTTCATTGTTTCTCCTTACCATTCTTAACAGCTTTTTGCTGCCTGATGAGCGTAAGAGCCACAGAAATCACAGAAATTGTCAGAAAGAATGCGCAGATGGGATTGGTCAGAAACGGTACAAAAGATCCGTCGCTGAACATCAGTGATCTCCGGTAGTACTGTTCCAGATTAGTACCCAAAATCATTCCCATCACCATAGGTGCCACCGGATAGCTGAAATGCTTTAAAGTCAGCCCGATCACACCAAAAATGAGCACCACATAAACATCAAACATTCTGTTATTATTCCCATAAGCCCCGATCACACAAACTGCCAGCACAAGCGGCAGAAGAATGTGCCTCGGAACCTTTAATATCTTTGTAAATATCCTCTTTCCAGCCAGCATCAGCACAAGCATAGCCCCGTTTGCCACCATGATGGCCGCAAAAATGGCATAAACCAAATTTTTTTCCGTTGTGAATAATAATGGCCCTGGCGATATTCCGTGAATCATAAACGCCCCGATCAGCACTGCGGTAATCGCGTCTCCCGGAATTCCAAGTGCCAGCAACGGAACCAGCGCCCCTCCGATTGTGGCGTTATTGGCAGTCTCCGAAGCTATGATGCCATCCACACAGCCTGTCCCGTATTTTTCCGGATGGCCGGACTGCTTTTTTGATGTGGTATAAGAAATCAAATTGGACACGCCTCCGCCGATACCCGGCAGAATCCCGATTCCCAATCCTATCGCCCAGGAGCGGATAAAATTTACTCCCTGATCACTGACATCCGCCCATCTCAGGCGTGAATGGCCCAATTCGTAATCCACCTTTTCTTCGTATCTCAGGCTGAAAGCATTTTTAGCCGCATCGAATACCTCTGTCACAGCAAACAGCCCTATGACCACCGGCAGCGTTGCAAACCCACCTTCCAGAGCTGTAATACCAAAAGTAAAACGGATCTTTCCATCGATGGGATCCCCTCCCACAAAGGATAAAAAAATCCCCAGCATTCCGGCCATGATACCCTTTTTCAGATTATTTCCGCTCAATGAAGAAATCATGGTCAGCGAAAACAGGATAACTGCAAAATAATCATAAGGAGTAAACCGGACCGCCACATTTGCAAGCATGGGCGCAACGAAGAAAAGAACACAGAAGCTTAAAAAGCCGCCCAGAAAAGAGGACCAAATACCGACAGAAAGCGCCTTTCCCGCTTCCCCCCGTTCCGCCATGGGATTTCCGTCAAATGTAGTCGCGATTGAGGATGGAGTACCAGGTATTTTCAACAGGATGGCAGAAACCAGCCCTCCGGAAATTCCCCCGATATAAAGCCCCACCAAAAGACACATGGCGGAAATGCTGTTCATTGCATAGGTTGCCGGCAGGCATAGAGCCACTGCCATTGTGGCCGTCAGGCCGGGAACTGAGCCGAATACAATTCCCAGAGCGGTGCCTCCCAAAATCAGAAGCAAGTTTACCGCTGTAAAAACATCCCGGAGCCCATTTAGTACTAATTCCATAATCTACCTCTGCTTTCTCAGCCTGTTTCACGGGTTCCATCCAAGCGCTCCTGCCGGAAGCAGGACATCAAAAAATGTCCGAAATCCGTAGAACAGCGCTGGGGAGATTATGCAGGCGATCAATAAAAACAACCATATTCTCTTTGTATCGAAACAGGAAAGAATAAACATCTGCAGAAACAGATATGCCGCAGTCGTGATCACAAATCCAATCTTTTTAATGGTCATTACATAGATCGTTAAGAGAAGAAATGTCATAATTTCCGGCAGCTGTTCTTTCGCATCCCTCTTTTTCTGAGCGCTGATATCCAAATCAGCCGGCCGCGTTTTCATCTCCTTTACACCATCTAACAGAATCAAAACAGCCAGAGCAAATATAATTGCCGTCACGATCCGCGGAACCACTGCGGGATTTCCATATGTGCTGATTGAAGATCTGCTAAACGAATCAGCAGAGTAAAAAGCCCAGGCCGAAAACACCGCAAGAAAAAGCCCTGAGACCCCATCCCTGTTTTTAAGAAATCTCATCATACGCCCTGCCTTTCCCGGTATCATTTAAATATATCCGCATATTCATTAAATTCTTCATAGACGCCTTTCATATAATTAACGGAATCCTCAGGATTCATATAATTTAAAGTGATATAATAATCATCGTAGAATTTTTTCTGCGCTTCTTCGTCATTACACACCTTCTCCATTGCAGATGAAAAGGCTGAGACTATTTCTTCCGGAGTTCCTTTAGGAAATGCATAGTAATAAAATTTGGTGTTCAGGCAGTCTGCTTCATATCCCAATTCCTTC
This sequence comes from Clostridiaceae bacterium, assembly GCA_018378255.1. Classification (GTDB taxonomy): domain Bacteria; phylum Bacillota; class Clostridia; order Lachnospirales; family Lachnospiraceae; genus CHH4-2. The sequence goes on from JAGZXV010000040.1 coordinate 22,987, forward strand.
ACTGTAGGCACATCAGGAAACAGCTGGTGCCTGTTCTCTGCAAATACGGCCAGCGGCTTGAAATCCCCTGATTCCAGATAGGATTTGGCAGAAACATAATAGCCGGCATAAGTAGCCACCTGATTGCTGAGCAGTGCGGCGGCGTCTTCTGTTGCGGATCCGAAATCAACCAGATTAAAATCAACTCCGGCCAGCCGTTCCAGTATGGCTGCGCTCAAATGGGACATATTTCCCGTACCGGACAGTGCAATGTTCACCTTGCCCGGATTCTGTCTGGCGTCTTCTATCACATCGCCCAGATCATTGTAGTCCGCCTTCGCATTCCCAAGCCAGATATAACAATCATCCTGCATTGCTATTCCGGCCACTTCAAAATCATCAATAAAAGAAAAATCCGCAGCTCCTGTCACCATATTTACCAGCCCCGCATACTGGTAAAACAGTACGGTATATCCGTCCGGCTTCGCATTCAGCACTTCTCTGGAACCGGTGACTCCGGCTGCTCCTTTTATATTGTTAACCACAACCGATACGCCCAGTTCCTTTTCCAGATAGGCAGCAAACAGGCGCGCACATAGATCCGTATCCCCGCCGCTCCCCAACGGCACGATCACTTGAATGGAATATTGGGGATAGTCAATTTTATCCCCGCTGGATTCCTCAGGATTCTTTTCCATTCCCTGCTTCTCTGTCTGCGTCTCCTTTACCTCTTTGCTGCTTTGCACATTTTTTCCGGCGGCACATCCCCCTAACAGACTTAACCCGAGAATACAGCTGATTGCAATACAAACCGTTTTTTTAACTTTTTTCATTGAAAACCTGTCCCCCTTCTTTAAACGCTCATCGTCTTGTACCCAACTTGTATGTTACTTGTATCCAAGCTGTACTTAAATTATAATCTTCTGCTATTTCCACGTCAATTAGCAAACACGCACAAACTTCATATACAATATATGTTTATAATTACTTTTTACGTTACTTCTGGGGCATTCTCATTGCCAATGGCTTGATTTTTCCTGAATTCATGGTATATTCATAGGTATATAATCGGTTTGCCCGTAACAGCTGACAAAAGACCATATGTCTGCTATAATGGCTCTATGGAAAAAACTGGAAACCGTTCACTGGGTATAATCTTGCATTTATCATGTATCCAAGTCAGAATAAAAAGAATGTAGGTGATGAATTTGACACAACCCTTAAAAGAATATGCATACGACAACATAAAGAAAAAAATACTCAGTTGTGAATATTATCCGAATATGATACTGAGTGAAGACATGCTCTGTACCGATCTAAATATCAGCCGCACTCCGGTCAGGGACGCCCTCAGCCGGCTCAGTCAGGATAATCTTGTGGTGATCGTTCCTAAAAAGGGGATTTTTGTACAGGGAATTACGTTGAATGAGATGAAGAATATCTATGATGTCCGCATCATCATGGAAACTCAAATTATTTTAAGGTACGGCTCCAATGCCGACATGATTATGCTCAGAAAATTTCATGAGGAATTCAAACAATTCGATGTGGATGCAAACACTCCTATCACCTTCACGGAACTGGATTCCGATTTTCACCGTTTTATATTTGCCATGGCCCAGAATACTTATTTCAACCAGCTTTACACCAATATCAGCAACCAAAACTTCCGTATCTCAGTGATGAGCGGCTGGGAACTCGGCCAGCGCCGCAAGGACAGCGTGAAAGAACATATTCAAATCATCGAAGCTGTCACCAAACAGGATTTGGAAAGCGCTGCCAAGCTCATGGAAACACATATTACAAAGGCCCGCCAGTGCAAATTGGAGCTTCTGCTCTCCAGCAACAGTTTTTCCGAAAAACTGTCGCTTAACTAAACATAGCAAAAGAAACGCCGCGGTTCGTCCGCCCGCACCGGGCGGCAGCAAACCACGGCGTTTCTTCTGCCATGTCAACACTCTATAAATTTACAAATTTTTCTCGTCCTCTATTATCTGCATAACCCGTTCTAACCGTTCCTGCATCAGTTCATGCCAGATCGACGGATCCAGATAAGGGTTGAAATCTTCCGTCACCTGATCCTTCAAAAGAAGAATACCAACCTGATTGGTGTGTGAAGGAAGGCAGATATCCACTTCCATCTGATCCAGTTTTTTAAGCCCTTCGATAAATTCATCCCTCAGAGTGGCCGGAAGGCGGTCCTCTTCAAAATTCTTTTTCGTCAGGTTCAGCCCCAGGCCGCCATGGATTCCACAGCGGAGCACCCGGCCGTCTTTGTCTTTCACATCAAAAAACATGGACGTGCATCCCGGCGTATGGCCTGGTGTGGATACGGTATGAATGGTGATCGTTCCCTGAGTGATCGGTTTATCATCCCCGTAGATTTCATCCGGTTCGAATTCACCGCAGGTATAATCCCCTATCCTGATTAAATCCCTTCTCTCATGCAGGAAGAGCAGATCCCTCTCTCCCAGATAGAGTTTTGCACCTGTCAATTCCTTCATTGTTCTGGCCGCTCCGATATGATCGATATGGGCATGGGTCAACAGGATTTTTTTTATATCCGTCAGTTCATATCCCAATTTCCTTATATTTTCAATCATCAGATATGCTGTCTCATGCATAGCCGTATCGATCAGGATCAGACCGTCCCCAGTATCGATTAAGTAACAGGCTACCCAGTCATTTCCCGAAATATAATAAACTCCCGGAGCCATTTTTATCGGCTCCACGTATGCCTCCCAGGGTCTTCTGCAGCAGCGCTCCATCAGAACCATTGCTGGCGGGCTTGTTTTAGATGTACTGTTTAACGGCATAGCTATTCTCCTTTCTGCCGGCTGAAAATTCTATCTTATGCCAATTTATCAGCCATATCCAATCTGGCGCTAAGAAGTTTCTTCCATGTCTCCTGATCCACAAACGGATTCTGACCCGCACTGTAAGTTCCCGCCTTATCCATAATCGGCGCCTGGTTTGGATGGGATGGAAGCGTGATATCCACCCGCTCCTCCATGAGCATCTTCAGGGAACTTTTGAACTTATCCAGAAGGTCCTCAGGCCATCCAGGCCATTTTTCATAAAATTCCGGAACCAGGGTATTCAGTCCAATTCCCCCGTGAAGCCCGCAGCGAAATGTTTTCCCATTCTCATCCTTCACCTCGAAGAAAAATGATGTGGTTCCCGGCGTATGTCCCGGCGTCAATACTGTCTGGATTTCCATATTTCCCATGCGGATCGGATTCTCATTGTCATAAAACGCATCCGGCTCAAAGTCAATCCTGTTCTCATAATCAAAATACACCCATTCCGAATGTTCCTTCATCATCTGATAATCTTCCCTGGACATATATACCTTAGCCTTGGTGTATTCCTGAAGCAGCCTCGTCCCACCGCAGTGATCCAGATGTCCGTGGCTAACGAATAGCATCTTGATATCCATAGGGTCAAACCCTAATTTTCTAACACTCTCTAAAATCAGATAGACGGATTCAGCAAAGGCCTGGTCAATCAAAATCAGTCCATCCCCTGTATCCAGTAAATAACTTCCCACATAGGTGGTCCCCACATAATACACCCCCGGCGCCATCTGGAACGGCTCGCACATCTGTTCCCATTCCTTCGCTATATACCTGTTTTCTCCTCTTTCCATGCTTTCCTCCTTTTCTGCCGCAATGACGGCACCATTTTTTTGGAGAGGGCTTTTATACCCTCTCCATTTCTCTATGCTTTAGTTTTTCTTACCTTTGCGAATATGGTGCGGATAATCGGTGAAAATACACAGCCGATTCCGATGATCATTAATACGCATGAGATAGGTCTTGTGAAAAATGAAGCCGCTGTTCCGGAATACTGGAATGCTTTTAACATGTTGCTCTCCAGCGTCGGCCCCAAAATAAACGCCAGAATGAGCGGAGCCGTAGGCAGTCCGCCATAGGTCATAAGAATGCCCACAATCGCAAAGACGATCATCATACCGCATTTATACAGACTGCTGGAATCCACATAGGCGCTGACTAATGAAATCACCAGCAGGGCCGGATACATGTAGTGGTAAGGAACCTTTAAAATCTGAGGGAACAGCCGCATTCCAAGAGCCTGCAGAATCAGTGTGCAGAATGCACAGACTGCCACAACCGCAAACATCAGATATACCACATTACCGCTGTTTTTAAATACCATTGGTCCCATTTCAAGCCCGTGAATAGTTAATGCCCCGATTAAGAGAGCTGTGGTGGAGTCTCCAGGAATACCGAGAGCTGCCATAGGGATCATGGAACCGCCGATGGCTGCATTGTTGGATACTTCAGAAGCCCAGATACCTTCCGGATTTCCTTTTCCGAACAACTCCGGAGTTTTGGACGCATTTTTGGCAGATGAATAAGCAACCAGATTGGAAAGCCCTGCTCCCATCCCCGGAAGAAATCCGATTCCAAGACCGATGCCAAAGGATCTCAATATATTAACGGTTTGATCCTTTATCTCCTTTAAGGTAATTCCAAGCCCTTTAATGCTCTTAGTGTCAACTTCAGGCAGGGGATCGAATCCCTTTCCGTACTCTACAATAATTCTGCTGACACCGAAAATACCGATCAAAACAACCGTCATGGAAAGGCCGCTCATCAGATACATATTGTCAAACACAAATCTGGCTTCCGCGTCAATCGGCGAAAAGCCCACAGATGCAAAGAGAAGCCCGATAGTGGCCGAAGCCAGCCCTTTAAACATATTGCCCTTTGATATGGCAAGCACCATGGTTATGGCCACAAAACACAGGGAAAAATACTCCCACGGCCCCAGCATAAACGCCACTTCCGCCACCGACTGACTAAGCAGAGCGCCCAGTATCGCACTGAAAAATGTTCCGATAAAGGAAGCTATCATACCGATTGCCAGCGCTTTACCGGCTTTTCCATTCTGGCTCATAGGATAACCGTCAAAACAGGTCGCTACTGCAGAAGCTGATCCCGGAATTCCCAAAAGCACTGATCCGATAAATGCCCCGGAACATCCGCCAACCCACAAACTGATCAGGAAGATAACCGCCGTTCCTGCCGGCATGGTATAGGTAAGAGGCATAAAAAGCATAACGGCCAGTGTACCGGAAAGTCCCGGTATGGCGCCAAAAATGATTCCGATCACCGTTCCCGCCAATAAAAGGAGGAGGTTAAACGGCTGTACAATCTGAGAAACGATATATGGTATAAACTCAAGCATACTTTCCACCCCCTAATAAAACAGCATTCCGTCCGGCAGACCCAGCCCGAATGCAAACACGTAAATTGCATAGATAATAACAGTCAACAGCACTGAAAAGATAATTCTGCCTTTCCGTGTAGATGTTTTGCCTTTCGCAAATAAAGTTGTCATTATGTAAGTCACCACTGGTGTTGCAATCAGATAGCCCACATATGTCATAGCTAATACATAGGCCGCCAGGATCACTAACGTGACTCCCATACGCACCCAGCCTTCTTTTACCATAAACGGCTTTTCTTCTTTTTTGCTCAAAGTGCTTTCAATAAAGATTCCGGCTCCGCATGTGATAAATCCCACAACCGCTATGGTAGGCAGCATCTTAGGCCCCGGATAAGACGGCGTCATAGGCATCTTAAACTGGCTCACCAGCACAGCCACAACCAGTCCCAATAAGACTAAAACGGCACCTGTAATTTGATCTCTTTTTACCTTAACCACTCCAAAAACCCCTTTCTAACCAGTATTTTGAGAAAAAAAATCCAGCGTAACCCCATAGTTGATGATGTTCCGCTGGATTTTGATCACTTATTTTTGCTCCAGTCCAAGTTCTTTTACAACTGCATTCAGCTGTTCCTGCTGCTCTTTTACTTTGGCAACGCCGTCTTCAATGCTGAAGAATTCCATATCAAAGCCTGCAGGCTGAAGAATGGCTTTTACATCTGCGTTGGAAGCTGCATTTGCATAGAAGTCATGAATTTTCTGAACAAGTTCCTGATCCATATCTTTCGGCCCTAAGAACAGGTTGATGGAAGCAAAGGACACATCCAGACCCTGCTCAATAAAGCTTGGGACATCTGGAAGTACGGAACTTCTTCCGCCTTCTTTATCTCTGGAAACACATGCCAGTCCAATTACTTTGCCGGATTCCACATACTGTTTTGCCTGGTTAGGATTAACGAGGCAGGCATCAATGCTCTTACCTACCAATGCGGTTAATTTCTCTGTATCTGAACCTGCTTCTACATATTTGAAGTCAATTCCTGCTGCCTTTGCAAACAAACCTGCCTGAATATGGGAAGATCCGCCTGTTTCAACACCAAAAAGCAAAGTTCCCGGCGCTGCTTTTGCCGCTGCAACAAAATCGTCCACTGTCTTATATGGAGAATCTGCCGGAACAACCAAAACATAACCGCCTACTTCTGTTCCCTGGCTGACTGCGATTACGGTAAAATCTTCTGCTGCTGATTTATCATAAACTCCGGTTGCTGTTTTAATCAGCATTGTGGTATGGAACTGTAAAATGGTGCTGCCGTCTGTTTTGGCAGTTCTTACTTTTTCCATAGCAACCACACCGCCGCCATCCGTATTATTTACAATCGTCAATGTATTTTTTGCATCTTTTGCAACCTGGGTTGCTAAAGCTCTTGCCATAACATCTGTACCGCCGCCCGCTTTAGCCGGCACCTGTACTTCAACATTCTTAGCCCACTGACCTGCTTTTGCTCCCCCTGAGCATGCAGACAATGATGCCGCCATTGATACTGCCAAAATCCCTGCTGCCAATACCTTTAGTGTCTTTTTCATTTTCCTCTTCTCCTTCTGATTGTTTAATTGAAACCGAATCAAACACATTGTAATTATTGATAAATTTTATTGATTTATCAGCTATTTTTTATTATAATATAACAATACTCAAAGATCAACTTATTGATATTTATATTTTAACTTATTTTTTTTAAGTCTACTGTTTTTAAAGGGAGGATTTTTCATGGATCTTAAACAATTGGAATACATGATAGCTATCGCAAATGAGCAAAGTATCTCAAAAGCAGCTGAAAAGCTGTTCTTAACCCAGTCGGCATTAAACCAGCAGTTGCTGCGGCTGGAACGTGAACTGGGTCTCCCTCTATTCAACCGGGTCCGCCATTCCATGATTCCGACCCATGCCGGAAGAATCTATCTGGACACCGCTAAGAAAATGCTGGAAATGAAAGCAGAAACCTATAAGATACTCAACGATATCGCAGATATGAAAAAAGGAGAAATCTCCATCGCATATACACCGGAACGGGGCTCCGTTATGTTTTCCTATATCTATCCCCGCTTCCATAAACTCTATCCTGACATCACCTTCAAAATCTATGAATCCAGAGTAAAAAGGACCGAACAACTGGTTCTGCATGGAGACGTCAGCTTAGGATTTGTCGCCCATATGGAGGACAAACCAGAGTTTGACTACTACCGCCTCCAATCCGAACTCATGATTCTGGCCCTGCCCGCTTCCCACCCTCTCGCCTATCTGGCCGGTGAGGAAAGCTACAAAACCTTTCCTCTTTTCGATCTAAAACGTCTGAAGGACGACTATTTCGTTCTGATGACCCACGAAACCCGGTTCCGGGATAAAGTAGATGAAGCATTTGCAAAGGCAGGCTATAAGCCTAAAGTTTTATTTGAATCCACCAGCACCTACACCACTTTCAATATGGTAAAAAACCAGGTTTGTCCTGCCTTTTTTCCCCAGTCCTATGTGGAAGCAGACGCACCGATTGTGTACTTTTCCTTTGATTCCAGGGCATCCTGGATGAGATCGGTCGTCACACGAAAAGGGGCATATCTCAGCAAACCGGAACTGGACCTGATCGAATTGGCAAGGGATTATACGATTAATGATGAAAATACAAAAAAACTCATAATCAATTAAAGGCTGTGCTAACGATTCGCACTCTCAAAGCTGCAACATAATTCACACCACCTTTTCATTCGGCTTGTTATGCTGCATAATAATATAAAAACACCGGCATTCCCAATTTATATTGTATTGAGGATTTGCCGGTATTATTAAATGTTATTATACTTCTTATAAAATCTTTCTTACCTCAATGCCAGAACCGCATCAGATATTTCTCCGCCTCATCTTGGCTCAGAGCATAGCTCTCTTCTAACTCCTTTTGTGCTTCTTCTCTTGATCTTCCCAGTTTTTTGAAGGCTTGAACTAAAACCTGGATTCCTGTACTTCGTTCCAGCTCTTTTCCCTTCTCCATACCTTCCTCAAACATCTCTTCCCCGCGCACCTCAAGCGCGTCTTCCATATTGAATTCTGTAAACAGCATATTCGACGCCTCCGTTCCATGTTCCCTTAAAAACTCCACAAGAAGCCCTTCGTCTTCGCAGTCCGATATGGCCTGAATGATCGCTTCGTCTCTGGTTTTTCCGTTTTTCATACAATCTCGGATCTTTTGAATAAAGCTGGAATACTCATAGATCGGGCGGCATTGTTTCAATATCGGATGGTCTGCCGACAGGTTTATATTGATTACTTTCACTTTTAATTCTAACATAGGTTCCCCGTCTTTTACAAGGTAAGCATCCGATAATCTCAGTTCCTTTTCTGCGGCAAATGGTGCTGTTCCATTATAAAATACATAGAATTCCGGTGCAGGTATGGGGATCAGGCGGGTTTTATATAAAGCCTTCGGTTCCACCAGTTTTTCTATCGTTCTACCAAAATAGATCACATCCCGTAAAGGCATGTTTTCATTCACCGTGGATTGGTGTTCACTGATTACCAATACTCTTTTTTTCACGGTAAACGCCATATCGTTCTTCCTGGCCATAAACAATACTCCGCTCAGCGTCGTGTAATCAATATCTTCTGGCTTCACCTCCTCTCCTGGTTCCAAAGCCTGATAAAGGGCGGCCGCATTCTTTGGGTCGCTGAACAATGCCGTAAATGCGCTGGATTTCACCTCACGGTTGCTTAATTCTTTTGTTATACTGTTTTCAAACATACAGTATCCTCCTAATGTCTTTAATTTTTTATAAATAGGATTAGGGTGTCAAAAGACATATATTTAATTGCCTGATTGTAGTTTGTACCTTGAAAATTTAACACGATTTGGTTTTAGATGATGGAAGATTAAG
>JAGZXV010000321.1 GCA_018378255.1 Clostridiaceae bacterium
CAGGGGGAAACCCAGGTGGGCAAGATTCTGGCCTTCATGACTTATTTTACCATTATCCTCAATGCAATGATGTCCATCTCCAAAATGTTCGTGATGATTTCCAAAGGCATGGCATCTGCGGAACGTGTGGTCACGGTTCTGGATGCGCCGGAAGAGATGCTCAAAGAGATGGCGTCTGATGAGGAAAAAAGGGAAAGCATGGTGGAGTTTGACCATGTTTCCTTCTCTTACAATAAAGGGGAAAATAATCTGGAAGATATCAGTTTCCGTTTAAATAAAGGAGAAACCCTTGGAATTATAGGGGAAACGGGATCAGGAAAATCCACAATAGTCAATCTTCTTATGCGTTTTTATGAAGCGGATCAGGGCAGTATCTGGATCGACGGTCAGAAAGTGCAGAACGTGAAATTGGAGGAACTGCGTAAAAAGTTCGGCGTAGTATTCCAAAATGATACGATTTTTGCCAAAAGCATTATGGAAAATGTGGATATGGGCAGGGATTTGGATGAAAACCAGATTAAAGAAGCCCTTTTATATGCCAGAGCCGCGGAGTTTGTGTCACAAAAAGGCGGCGATATCCGAAGTATGTTGGATATTAAAGGTGCCAATTTGAGCGGTGGACAGAAGCAGAGGATTTTAATCGCCAGAGCACTGGCGGCCCACCCTAAGATATTGATTTTAGATGATTCCTCCAGCGCGCTGGATTATAAGACGGACGCTGCTCTAAGAAAAGAAATCCGGGATCATTTTTCCGACACGACATGTGTAATTGTGGCCCAGAGAATCAGCTCTATCATGCATGCGGACCATATTCTGGTGCTGGAAGACGGCAGGGCGGCGGCCTATGGTACCCATGAAGAACTGATGAAAAGCTGCCAGATCTATCAGGAGATCAGCAATTCCCAGATGGGAGCGGCTTAGCGGTACGGAGGGCCTGTACTGCAGCGCTGTTTATCATAGGAAAAACGTATGGTATTGTGGAGGGAAATATGGCAAGAAACAAAGTGAGTTTTGACGGAAAAATAGCCGACACACGGCTGAGAAAGCCAAAACAGTATACCCTTTCCAGGCTTGGAAAGTATCTGTTCCGCTATAAATGGCTGCTTTTTTTAGCAATTCTGCTAACAATGGGAAGCAATCTGTTCGCACTGATTGGCCCCATGCTTTCTGGCTATGCGATTGATGCGATTGAACCTGGAAGCGGAATGGTAGAGTTTGACCGGGTTTTTTATTATGCTGCATGGATGGCGGTTTTTTATGCTGCTTCCGCCGCTTTATCCTATCTGCTGACTGTTTTAATGCTCACAATAAGCAAAAAAGTGGTTTATCAGATGAGAAAGGATGTTTTTGACCGGCTGCTCAGCCTGCCGGTAGGCTATTTTGATATTCATCAGACAGGGGATATAATCAGCCGGATTTCGTATGATATTGATACTGTTAATACCTCTTTATCCAGTGATTTGATACAGATTGCCACCACATTTATCACGGTGCTGGGGGCATTTTCCATGATGGTAATGATATCGCCAAGGCTGGTTTTGGTGTTCGCGTTCACCGTTCCATTGTCCATTCTGCTGACCAAATTCATTACCGGAAAAACGCGGCCCCTTTTTCGTGAACGGTCCAGAACCATCGGCTGTTTAAATGGCTTTGTAGAAGAGATGATCAGCGGCCAGAAAACGCTGAAAGCATACGCCCAGGAACATAATACGCTGAATCAATTCTCAGAAGTGAATTCCGATGCGGTGGAGGCATATTACAGGGCGGAATATTACGGAAGTGTGGTTGGACCGACGGTAAACTTCATCAATAACCTGTCGCTGTCACTAATCAGCGTATTTGGGGCATTGCTGTATCTGGCGGGGCAGATGTCGATAGGAAATATTTCATCTTTTGTGCTGTATTCCAGAAAGTTTTCCGGGCCGATCAATGAGGCGGCCAATATTATAGGCGAGCTTCAGTCCTCCCTGGCTGCTGCGGAGCGGATCTTCATCCTGATCGATGAGATGCCGGAACCGGCAGACTGTGAAGGGGCCGGGGAACTGGATCATGTAAACGGAGAGGTGGAACTGAAGAACATTAATTTTGGCTATGATAAGGAACATACTATCATCCATGACCTTTCACTGAAAACCGAACCAGGCAGGCTGATAGCAGTGGTAGGCCCTACCGGGGCCGGTAAAACGACGCTGATCAACCTGCTGATGCGTTTTTACGATGTGGACTCGGGTATGATTACAGTGGATGGAAAGGACATCAGGGGAGTTACCAGAAAGAGCCTGAGAAGGGCCTATGCCATGGTTCTGCAGGATACCTGGCTGTTTCATGGGACAATTTATGAAAACCTGGCTTATGGAAAAACAGGAGCTGCCAGAGAAGAGGTGATAGAGGCTGCCAAAGCGGCCAGAATCCATTCATTTATCAAACATCTGCCCCAGGGCTATGATACGATTCTGAATGAAGACGGAACCAATGTATCGAAGGGACAGAAGCAGCTTCTGACCATTGCAAGAGCTATGCTGCTGGATGCCAGAATGCTGATTCTGGATGAAGCCACTTCCAATGTGGATACCAGGACGGAGATACGGATTCAGCAGGCGATGAGGCATCTGATGGCAGGTAAAACCTGTTTCGTGATCGCGCACAGGCTGTCGACCATACGGGATGCGGATTTAATACTGGTGGTGAACAACGGCGATGTGGTGGAAAAGGGGAACCACCGGCAGTTGATGGAACAAAAAGGATTCTATTATCAGATGTACCAGGCTCAATTTGAATAAAATACAAAATTTATATAAGGAGAAATTAAGATGAAGAGTTATTTAAGCAGGGAAGAAGCATTGGAATTATTGAAAAAGTATAATAAAGAGCCATTTCATATCTTACACGGCCGCACTGTGGAATGTGTTATGAGATGGTTTGCCAAGGAATTGGGATATGGGGAGGATGAAGATTATTGGGGAATTGTCGGACTTCTCCATGATATTGATTTCGAGATGTATCCGGAAGAACACTGCCAAAAGGCGCCGGAGCTTTTAAAGGAGGGCGGTGCAGGCGATGATATGATCCGCTCTGTATGCAGCCACGGTTACGGTCTCTGTTCCGATGTAGAGCCTGAACATGAGATGGAAAAAGTGCTGTTTGCATCCGATGAACTGACAGGCCTGATCGGCGCTGCCGCCAGAATGCGCCCATCCAAAAGTGTCCAGGATATGGAGTTATCCAGCCTGAAAAAGAAATTTAAAGACAAACGCTTTGCAGCAGGCTGCTCCCGGGATGTGATAAAAACCGGAGCGGAGCGGCTTGGATGGACGTTGGATGAACTTCTGGATAAGACGCTGCAGGCCATGAGGGCTTGCGAAGATGTTTTGAATGTGGAGGAGTAAATCTTTATTTAACTATATTAGTGAAAGTAACGCCGTGAATTCAGGGATCGGGGGCGGGGCGTCGGACCGGGCGGGTGGAGGTTGGTTCTCTCGCCGGACACGGCTCCTGCAAACCAGGAGCCGTGTCCGGCGAGAGAAC
>JAGZXV010000041.1 GCA_018378255.1 Clostridiaceae bacterium
ACGCAGGAAAGCGGGCCGAGGCAGCGCCTCCGCCGCCTCGGCCCGCTTTCCTGCTGGTTTTCTCTGAGGGAAGGTAAAAAACAATTTAATAGGTCTTTCTTATGATGTTAACGTAAAGCGTGAAGGGATTTTTGAAAAAGCCTTCACGTTCTATGTAAAAATTCTGCACCCCCTTCTTCATGGCGTCCCCTCCGCCCATTCCTAAAAAAGATTCCCTTTCCTCTTTAATTACCGTAGTCGTCCACCACCCAATTTGAATGGGGATTATCCCGTATTAGAATCCATTTCCAGTCCGTATATACGGCATTGGGTTCAAAACTCCAGGTATTGGCTCCGGTTTTAAGGGTGGAGAGAATGACAATGACATTTTCACGTGTTACGCCGTTTGAGGCGCCTCGGCCGTATTTCATGTAAGAATCGACCAAAGCTTCGGACTTTTCTTTGTCATACCATAAATCGGTCAGCGTACATTCTTCTTCGAAAGAAGCCATTTTCTCATCGATACACGCTTTTATGTCCTTGCTTACCGGTTCTGATTCGCGGATAAATGCGGCGGCTTCCCGGCAGGCTGCTGTCTGAGGATAGTCAATGTAAAGTTTTTGCAGAGTATCCGGCTGAATTTCCTGTGCTGACGGATCAGAGGACGGGGATGGGATATCAACGTTGTTTACAGCAGCGGATGTAGCCGGTGTCTCCCCGGAAATGACGGCGCCGCAGGCGTTAAGTTGTGCAGCCAGAAGCAGAGAGAGGGCGGCTGCTCCTATTCTTTTCATAATATAATCCTCCATTCGGAGCGTTTTTTGCGCAGGTACGCGCTGAGAATTCCGGATTCTCAGCTGCGGTTCAAATTTGTGGCTCCGGCACAAATCCGGGTGTGAAAAATCGTACCTCGGGATTGTTTTCCACACGATCACCTCTATTGATGCCATTGTAACATAAGACAGCGGGAGGAGCTATTTTGATATTCTTAATAATTAGGGCATTTTTCTTATGCGGCACACTTTAGAGCGTATTTGAAAATTCATTTCCTCTATCTGCACGCACCACTTTGCGGTATATTTGCCCCGAATTCAGGTTACATAGCCCGCTATGCGCCCTTCATTCGGGATAAATCTCCCGCAAACTGTGACGCACATCTGACGGAAAGCAATTTACAAACACACTCTGGTACCAGAGGGATTGTCAGGATCATATTTATATGATATACTATGTAAGTATTTTCTGGGACGGTTCCGTCCTGTTTTCGGCAGTTCGCCAATTTTCCAATGAATAAAAGCAGATAGAATGGAGGGATGCAGGTTGAGTGTATCTATTTTTTGAGTTTTGTATGCGATGCCGTCCTGAGTTTGGATTGTGAACGGATTGGATAGACGAAAAGGGAGAAATAAGATAAAATCCGGTTGACAATTGCGGCCAACTATAATATAGTATTATCTATGAAAAAGAACATTTGTTCGTTCTGGAACATGCTTGAAATTTAACCCGGCGGAGAGGAATCCAGCTCCCGGAGGAGATGATTTTTGGACGCATTCCGGATCGGAGCCTGACTGCAGGCAGAGAGGTGTGGAGATGAATAAAGATGAGAAGATGAAAGCCCTGGACGCGGCTTTGACACAAATTGAGAAAGCATATGGAAAAGGTTCCGTGATGAAACTGGGTGATTCAGGAGCTAATATGAATATAGAAACAGTACCAACCGGTTCGCTGAGCCTGGATATCGCATTGGGGTTAGGCGGCGTGCCTAAGGGAAGAGTGATAGAGGTCTACGGACCGGAATCCAGTGGTAAGACAACCGTAGCTCTTCATATGGTTGCTGAGGTGCAGAAAAGAGGCGGTATTGCCGGATTTATTGATGCGGAGCACGCGCTGGATCCTGTTTATGCTAAGAATATCGGCGTTGATATCGATAATTTATATATATCACAGCCGGATAACGGGGAACAGGCATTGGAGATCACTGAGACGATGGTGCGTTCAGGAGCCGTTGATATTGTGATTGTGGACTCCGTGGCTGCCCTTGTGCCTAAGGCAGAGATCGACGGCGATATGGGGGATTCCCATGTGGGACTGCAGGCACGTTTGATGTCACAGGCCCTCCGTAAGCTGACCGCTGTGATCAGCAAGTCCAACTGTACGGTTATTTTCATCAACCAGCTCCGTGAAAAAGTTGGGGTTATGTTTGGAAACCCGGAGACAACCACAGGTGGACGGGCTCTGAAGTTTTACTCTTCCGTCCGTTTGGATGTGCGACGTATAGAGACGCTGAAACAGGGCGGTGAGATGATCGGCAACCGTGTCCGTGTTAAGGTAGTTAAGAATAAGATTGCGCCTCCGTTTAAGGAAGCTGAATTTGATATCATGTTTGGACAGGGCATTTCCAAAGAAGGCGACGTGCTGGATTTGGCCGCTAAGGAGAATATTATTGAAAAGAGCGGTGCATGGTATGCGTACAACGGCGTAAAGATTGGCCAGGGGCGTGAGAATGCCAAGATTTATCTGAGAGAGAACCCACTGGTATGTGAAGAAGTTGAAAACAAAGTGCGCGCACATTACGGTCTGAACGGAGCGGTAGAAGCCGGGGATGCCGACGCAGAGGGGAAAACAGAGAATTCCAAGCCTGAGAAAGCGGCAAAAGCAGCTGTGAAGGCAGAAGAGAAGACGGAAGCATAACCATGCAGGTTACATCGGTAACACCCCTGGATAAAAGAAGATATAAGATACTGCTGGATGAAGAAACTGCAATTGTGCTTTACAAAGGCGAGGTTAAGCGCTACCGGATTGAAACGGATGGGGAACTGGAACCGGAACAGTATGAAGAGATTCTCCATGAAATCCTGTTTAAAAGGGCGCGGGAACGGGTAATTTTCCTTTTGAAGGCATCTGATAAGACGGAAAAGGAACTGCGCCAAAAACTCAAGGATGGTTTTTACCCTCAGGAGGCAATTGATCATGCTATTGCAGCTGTGAAAAATTACCATTACATAGATGACGAACGTTATGCCAGACAATATGTGGCAAATGGCGCCTGCAGAAAAAGCAGGCGTCAATTGTCATACGAGCTTCAAAAAAAGGGAATCGAACAGGAGCTCATTGCAGACATCATGGAGGAGACCCCTATTGAAGAAGAGCAGCAGATCCGTGATTTCCTTAGAAAACGCCGCTATGACGGAGCGAATGCTTCTATGGAAGAGAAGAAAAAAATTATGTCAGCATTGGGGCGAAAAGGGTTTTCTTATGAGACTATCACGAAAGTGATAGGGCAGTTTTGCGACAACGATTATTAAGCGGTGCATTTTGTCTAAGTATGGTGAGTATAGTAGGGATATACTTGACATAATGTATAAAACGGTATAAAATTGTAGTGTTGTATTCTTGTACAATGAAAACTTAATAAGGAGGTGCTCCTGTGTCACAAGTAATAATAGCTGCATTGATTACGATGGTTGTCGTGGCTCCTGTTACCTGGGTACTGGCAACAGCTTACCGCAAGAATGCGTATGAAAGCAAGATTGGCAGTGCTGAGGAAAAGTCTAGGGAAATTATAGATGAAGCGTTAAAGACTGCAGAGACAAAGAAGCGTGAAGCTCTCCTGGAGGCAAAAGAGGAATCTTTAAAAACTAAGAATGAGTTAGAAAAAGAAACTAAGGAAAGAAGAGCTGAGCTTCAACGTTATGAACGACGTGTATTGAGCAAAGAAGAGAACCTGGACAAAAAGTCCGAAACAATGGAGAAACGCGAAGCAGGTCTTGCTGCTCGTGAGGAAAGCCTGAATAAAAAGAGTGCTGAAGTTGAAACACTCTATCAGAAAGGGATACAGGAACTGGAACGTATTTCCGGTTTAACCTCCGAACAAGCAAAAGAATATCTTTTAAAATCTGTTGAAGAAGATGTAAAACATGACACTGCGAAATTAATTAAGGAACTTGAAAACAAAGCAAAAGAAGAAGCTGATAAGAAGGCAAAAGATTATGTGGTTACAGCTATCCAGAGATGTGCTGCAGATCACGTTGCAGAGACGACAGTTTCAGTTGTGCAGCTCCCGAATGATGAGATGAAAGGTCGTATCATCGGACGAGAGGGACGCAACATACGTACTTTAGAAACCATGACCGGCGTAGAATTGATTATCGATGACACTCCGGAAGCGGTAGTATTATCTGGTTTTGATCCAATTCGAAGAGAAGTTGCAAGAATTGCATTGGAGCGTTTGATTGTAGACGGACGTATTCATCCGGCTAGAATCGAAGAGATGGTAGAGAAGGCACAAAAAGAAGTGGAAACCAACATGAGAGAAGAAGGCGAAGCCGCAACTCTTGAAGTGGGTATTCACGGTATTCATCCTGAGTTAGTTAAGCTGCTTGGTAAGATGAAATTCAGAACAAGCTACGGACAGAACGCACTTAAGCATTCGATTGAAGTTGCCCAGTTATCAGGACTGCTGGCTGCGGAAATTGGTGTGGATGTACGTCTGGCTAAACGTGCTGGTTTGTTACATGATATTGGTAAATCCATCGATCATGATATGGAAGGTTCCCACATACAGTTAGGTGCGGAGCTTTGCAGAAAGTATAAAGAATCTGCGGTAGTAATTAATTCCGTGGAATCCCATCATGGCGATGTTGAGCCAGAAAGTTTGATCGCCTGCATCGTTCAGGCAGCGGATACCATATCGGCTGCGAGACCTGGTGCAAGAAGAGAAACACTGGAAACATATACAAACAGATTAAAACAGTTAGAAGATATCACAAATTCCTTTAAAGGCGTGGACAAGTCTTTTGCTATCCAGGCAGGACGGGAAGTTCGTATCATGGTAGTTCCGGAGCAGGTATCCGATGACGATATGATACTGCTTGCAAGAGAGGTTTCAAAACGTATTGAAGATTCTCTTGAATATCCGGGTCAGATTAAAGTGAATGTAATCCGCGAATCTCGTGTTACGGATTACGCGAAGTAATTGTTCGGAGTGAAAAGACAAATACCCTAAAACCGTAAGGATTAATATTCGGACGGTTCTAGGGTATTTTTTCATTTTCCCGGGTTCCGTTAACTCTCTTCATTCTTAGTAGTTGCCCTTTTTTTCCCATTTTGTTATACTGAAATAAGTGTGAACAGGAATGAGGCTGGACAGGGCAGTAAAACCGAAGTATTTACACTTTATCAGCAGAATTGAGGCATTTGCGCTTCAACAGGACAAGTTCGGAAAATGGAGAAAATATATGAATAAGAAAAAATGCCGCCGCTTGGCATACCTGGCGGCGTGGGTAGCGGCAGTTATAACTGTCCTATTGACGGCAGGCACAGCCGCCGCGCAGACCCCGGAAGAGCCTGTATTAAAGGTGGCATTCCCAGAACTGGAGGGACTCTGTGAAACTGACAAATACGGCAACCGGAAAGGTCTGGTGGTGGATTATCTCAATGAGATTGCCAAGTATACCGGCTGGAGATATGAATATGTTGAGGTTAGTAATGATGATGTGATTGACGAATTCCAGAAAGGGAAGTTTGACCTGATGGGAGGCGCATTCTACTCACCGGGATTTGAAGAATTGTTTGCATATCCTGACTATAATACAGGCAGGAGCCGGGCGGTCCTTTTATGCCGCTGGGATGACAAAAGCCTTTTGGGTTATGATTTAGCGTCATTAAATGGAAAGACAATAGGGGTATATGAGAGAGCTGAGGATAAAATCCGGTATTTGAATGAATTTCTTTCCAGCAACGACCTGGATTGCCAGCTCCGGTATTATGCCTATGAGGATATGGAAAAGGGAAGTTTGTATGGTAAACTCCGCTCTGGTGAAGTGGATATGCTGTTGGGCAATGATCTGGAGATCGGAGGGGAGTTCCGTATGGTTACTTCTTTTCAGGCCCAGCCTTATTATATCGTAACGACTGTGGGAAATGCGGAAGTATTGGACGGACTGAATACGGCGCTCCAGTATATTTTGGAATCCACGCCTGACTTTGCCGAGGAAACTTATTATGTCAATTTCCCGGATGTGAAGATGGCGGACATCCAGTTAAATGACAGAGAACTGCGTTATATAGAGGAGAAGGGAAACATTACTGTGGCAGTTCCGCCGAACTGGCAT
Source organism: Clostridiaceae bacterium (assembly GCA_018378255.1). Classification (GTDB taxonomy): domain Bacteria; phylum Bacillota; class Clostridia; order Lachnospirales; family Lachnospiraceae; genus CHH4-2. The sequence goes on from JAGZXV010000041.1 coordinate 6,093, forward strand.
CCGTTCTATTGTGAAGGAAACCCGGCAGAGGCAAACAGGGGAGTGCTTCCGGAACTATTTGAAGAAATCAGCAGATTTACCGGACTTTCATTTACCTATGTGTATGGAGATAATTATGGAGAATGCCTTCGTATGGTGCAGCAGGGAGAGGCCGATATTCTGGGAGGCTGTCTGAACGGCGATGAACAGGCATTTGACTACGGGTTGGCCCTGTCACAGCCGTATATCAGTTTGAATAATATTGTTTTAAAGAATAAAGCTGTCAGCTATCCGGGGCCGGGGCTGACCTGTGGTATATTAAATGGCAGGATGCTGCCTGTAAGTTTTGAAGCAGAGAAAATTCGGAGTTATGACACAGTGCCGGAACTGCTGAAGGCGGTTAACAGCGGTGAGGTGGATTATATCTACGGTATTTCTGCGATGTTGGAACAGGAACTGCAGAATCACCGGTATCTGAATGTGGCTCCGGTAACACGGGAGAGTGACAGTACTGATATAGCTTTCGCCGTAGCAAGGCCTGTTACACCGGAACTTCTCACTATTTTAAATAAAGCGGTCGGAAATATTTCTACGGACGAAAAGGCAGCTATCCTGGACCGCAATCTGGTATCCGTAGGTTATACCAGACTTTCAATCCAGGATCTGATCTATGCTAATCCGGTCGCAAGTATTCTGGTTCTGGGATGCGTGCTGTTTTTGGTGATGGCTATGATCCTCCTCGTTGTGAGAAGCCGGATGAAAAACGCCCTCATGCAGAGCAGGCTGGAGGCGGCGGAAGCCAAGAGCCTGGCAAAGAGCGGTTTCCTTTCTCAGATGAGCCATGAAATCCGCACTCCGATGAATGCGATTGTCGGTCTGGCCGATTTAACCTGTATGGCGGAGGAAGTGCCGCCGGAGATTGCAAAAAAACTGAAAAAAATACACAGTTCCTCCAAGTATCTGCTGGCGCTGATCAACGATATTTTAGATATGTCCCGGATTGAGAACGGCAAGATGGAGATCGAGGAAAAGGGATTTTCCTTGTCCCTCCTGCTGGATGAACTGGACGAAATGATGAGCACCCAGGCAGAACAAAAAGGGCTGCAGCTTGAGGTGGACGGTCAGATCACTCACGACTGGCTGGAAGGGGATCCTATCCGCCTGCGCCAGGTGCTTGCAAACCTGCTTTCCAATGCGGTTAAATTCACTCCATCCGGAGGCCGGGTCACTCTGCGGGCAAAGGAGACGGGCTTTGACGATGGAACTGCTGAATATCATTTTTCCGTACAGGATACAGGTGTTGGCATCGGGCCGGAAGACCAGGAACGGGTGTTTGCTTCTTTTGAACAATTGAAACCTTCCATATCACACAGTGCGGGAACCGGGCTCGGCCTGCCGATCAGCCGCAGCATTGCAAGACTGATGGGCGGCGATCTTAACGTGAAAAGCGAGCTGGGAAAGGGTTCGGAATTCTACATGACTTTGCGGTTTCCGCTGGGCACTGATGCTCCAAAACAGGAGCCGGAACCTGCCGGGGAGGAGCAGAGCCTGAAAGGAATGAAAGTTTTGCTGGCTGAAGACAATGACCTCAACGCAGAGATTGCACAGGAACTGCTGGCTATGCAGGGAATCGATGTATGCCGTGCAGCTGACGGCCAGGAGGCGGTGGATCTGTTTATTGCAAGCAATCCAGGCGAATTCCAGGCCGTTCTCATGGATATCCGAATGCCGGTTAAAAATGGCCATGAGGCTGCCAGAGATATCCGTTCCAGTGGCAGAGCGGACTCTGATGTGCCGATTATTGCCATGACGGCCAATACCTTTAAAGAGGATGAAGAAGCGGCCAGAGAGGCAGGAATGAACGGTTTTATACCGAAACCGGTTGAGCCGGCTCGTCTCTACTCTGTGCTGCGGGAATATGGCGCGTCTTAATCGTCAGCTGCCGGGGATGTTGATCCGGCGGGAAAAATCGAATGGCATATGGAATGGACTTTCAGGCTGGAAATTTGCCGGCGTGAACGTAGAATGGACTTTTTTGGTAAAAGTGCCGGATTAGAGTACTTTTAGAGATGCTTCAGATAAAATTTAGAATATAAATTTTATTCAAAAGGAGAGAGAGAATGACCAAAAAAGCTGCTTTACTATTCATAACCGGTGTGTTGTTAATGAATACAATCCCTTGTTATGCGGCCGCAGAAAGCGGGGGAAAAACTATGGTATCATCGGTTTCAGACATTTCAGCAGAGAATTATTCTCAGATTCCCAGCGCGGAAACACTGCAAAAGGATGTGGGATTCGTGCCTAAGACGACGGACACCCTTGCCGGTGGGTTTAAATTCACTTCCGGCAGCATTACGGAAACCTTTGATATGGATTCCAACGGGAACATTACAAATAAAACAAAGGGAATCAGCTTTAAGTACGAGAAAGCAAAAGATGGGACTACAAAATCTGTTTCCTTTGGTGCCGAACCCCAAACAGCACAGTCGCTTTCGGAGAATTACAACGTAACTAAATATGGGGAAGTGGAGTTATATTTCACCAGCCAGTATGCCAATTATCTTGGCTGGGTTGAAGATGACATTTTTTATCATTTAATAGATGTGGACAGAATGGTTACGGAAGAAGAAATGATAGATATCGCAAAGGGAATCATCGATATTAAGGAGGCTGCGGACAAGCAGTAGATGTCTCAGACTGTCTTTGGCGCTCTGCATTGTTGGCAGCAAATGCCTTAAAACCGCTGGAATGAAGTATTCGGCCGGTTTTAGGGCATTTTTTGTTTTTGGGGCGAGGTGAATTTACCGGGCCAATGCCATTCGAAATACGGACCGGTTATAGTTTAAAGATGCCCAAAGGATAGGCAGGTATCTTTTTATGTGTTATAATGGTGATCAATTTTATGGGCTGAACATGTTACCTGCGTATAATCCGGACTGCAGGGAGGTAAGGAGAAGCCGGAAGGACCCGGAGACGCTGGGATGCCGCGAAAAAAGCGGCAGGTTACAGGCGGTTTAATAGGACAGAAAAGGAGTATGTTAATGAAAAGAATAATCTGCAAGGTATGGACTGTGCTGGCTGCCGCTCTGATCCTGACATCCTGTAAGAGCACTTCCACGACTGGGAAAGATAGCGATCAGAAATTGAATGAGGCTATCTATGAATCTTACTATGCGGGCCAATCTGATCCGGCATTTGAATATTTCCAGCATTCAAGGATTCAGAAATTTCTTGCTATGTGGGTGAAGGAGGGAACAGGGGATATCGATGAACCCCAGTGGGATCTTGAAAGTTTTACTGAAATCAGTGTGCTAAACTATGATTTGACGGAATATGACTCCGCAGGGCCTTTCTATAGCTGTACATTTTCTGATGGGGCCGGCCGGTTTGGATATGTGATATTGGAGTATGATGCATTTGGTCCCAGCGTGTCAAATTTTGGTGTGAAGGAGACTACGCCGTATCGGTATGATTTACGGGCGCATGAGGATGAAATCAGGGAAAGTCTTGCGAAAACGGATATCGATTTATCAACGGCCAGGGCTTTTTGCGTCTGCTTATATGATGAAGACAGGGAAGGGGCAGATCAGGCGATCCGTTTTACGGATGATAAAGGGGATAATTATATCTGTTTCTATGGGGATGAAACGTTTGAAATTGAAAAGTGGCCGTTGAAATAACAGCGGCGGTGAATAATCTGCGGATAAATGAAACATGATTTAAGTGATAAGATGATTTTAGTAAAGAGATCAGATACTGCTTAATATGAAGTGTTTTCACTAAATACACAGAAAAGAGGCCGCTATGCCACAGACATTAATAGAAAAACTCCGTTTAGACCCCAGCCGTCCGTTGACTGTTTTGAACCGTCCCCATAAGGCATATTTTTCGGAATTTCAGGTTTTGGAAAGTGTTCCCGGAGAGCCGGTTGATATCATTGTGCTGTTTGTTAAGGATTTAAAAGAACTAAGAGAAATGACTTTGGAACTTATCAGTGAAGAAAAACTCGCTTTGGAAGGCCGGCTGCTGATCGCCTATCCCAAAAAGGGTAATACTGCAATGGATACTTATATACACCGGGATGAGATTCTGCCGGCATTGGAAGTGGATGAAGGCGGTTATATTAAGGGCAGCCAGTATAAATTCAATCAGATGGTGAAACTGGACGATACGTATACCATCGTTGGGATTAAAAGAACAAAAGGCAAAAAGGCATTGCGTTCTGCCAGCCAATGCGTAGGAGATTACATCCAATATATTCCCCGGATTATAAAGGAATTGTCCGATGAAAAAGAAGCTCTTGAGTTTTTTCAAAGCCTTACTCCGGGGTATCAGAGGAACTGGGCCCGATACGTTTACAGCGCTAAACAGCCTGAAACCAGGGAAAAGCGTATGAAAGAAATGACGGAACTGTTAAAACAGAAAGTGAAATCAAAATGAGATTTTCCCACCCCTCTTTTCATTTTTCTTACAATTATCTTTCTTATCTTTGATCCGTAGAAAATTACATTGACACGTCAAGTTTTCCGTAATACAGTTATAATATAACAAAATGAGGAGTGATAAAGGATGAAAAAGATACTGGCAATCTTTCTGACGGCAAGTTTACTTGCGGGGATGACAGCGATACCGGCGTTAGCGGCTACGAAGCAGAAAATAACATCTGTATCATTGACTATAACATCTGATATTCAGGTAGGTGATGAAATCGAAAATGATGGTCTGGACGTTGAAAGCAGCAGTGCGAAATACACCGTAGGTGACTACGAGTTTACCAACAGCGGTTTTGAGTGGTTTGAAGATGATATTCCGCAGGCGAAGATTTATTTGTATGCGGCTGAAGGATATTATTTTTCCCTGAAAAAGGCGAGCGAAGTGAAGCTGAAGGGCGCGTCTTATGTGACGGCTACGAAGGAAGATTCATCCCAGACCCTTATTATTACTGTAAAACTGCCGTCACTGGCGGAGAATGTAGGGGAAGTCAAGTCGGCGGGATGGTCCGGAACCACTCAGGCATCCTGGGAAGAGGCTACGGGGGCCGGAAGCTATGAAGTGAGGATATACAGGGATAGTAATCCTGTTGGCGGAAGTAAGAAGGCGGAGGATAACAAGTTTGATTTTACAGCCAGCATGGGCCGGCCGGGGAAATACAGCTATAAGGTCCGCCCGGTCAATAAAATAAAAACCGATAAAAAAGGGGAATGGGTGACCTCTTCTTCCGTTGATATCGATTCAGCTATGGCAGAGCAGATCAGGAATGCGATTGCAGCGGGAACTTCCTTCACCAACCCGGGAGCATGGGTTCAGGATTCAACCGGATGGTGGTACCGGAATCCCGATGGAGGCTACACGAAGAACAACTGGCAGAAAATCGGAGACGAATGGTTCTTTTTCGGAGAAAACGGTTATATGCGCACCGGATGGATCGAATGGAACGGAGCTTGGTATTACTGTGATACGACCAGAGGGAATATGCTGGTGAATACACAGACGCCGGACGGATATACCGTGGATGCCAACGGAGTTCTTGTGCAGTAAAACAGTTAGCATGAATAGCCGGTTATGACAAAACAGAAGGACAATGGAGGTAACACAATGGCTGTAATTGGTTTTATCGGCATGGGCAATATGGGCTATGCGATTATGAAAGGGTTATTAAAGGTTTATTCCAGGGAAGAGATCCTGTTTACGGATGTTAATAAAGCCAGAATGGAGCAGGTGAGCCAGGAAACCGGGGTTCGTTATGCAGAGAGCAATGCGGAATGCGCTAACCAGGTAAAATACCTGGTATTGGCCGTAAAACCCCAGTACTATGATGTGGTACTGGATCAGATTATGAATGTGGTCACACAAAAGCATGTGATCATATCCATTGCTCCCGGCATTTCCATAGAGCAGTTAAAGAGAAAACTGGGAGTTGAGAAGAGGATTGTGCGTGCTATGCCCAATACCCCTGCTCTGTTAGGTGAGGGAATGACCGGGGTTTGCTATGATCCGGCTTTGTTTGACCTGGAAGAGAAGGAGACAATCAGCACATTTTTCCAGTCCTTTGGCAAGATGAAGATAGTGGAAGAGCGCTTGATTAATGCGGTTGTCTGTGTCAGCGGAAGTTCCCCGGCCTATGTTTATATGTTCATTGAGGCTTTAGCCGACAGTGCGGTAAAATACGGGCTGCCGAGGGATGCTGCTTATGAGATGGCGGCTCAGACCCTGATTGGCAGCGCCAAGATGGTATTGGAAACAGGAGAACATCCGGGGCTGTTAAAGGACCGGGTATGTTCGCCGGGAGGAACGACCATTGCAGGGGTGGCAGCGCTGGAGGAATATGGTTTCCGCAATGCGGTGATGAAAGCCACAGACGCCTGTTATGAAAAGTGCACCAACATTAAGTAAATATTTATTAAAAAAATACTGCAGGCAGCTATTAAAGCCGGAATATTACGGTTTTAATAGCTGCTTTCATGAAAATAAAGGAGAAACAGCTATGACACAGCCAGTAATACGATTAAACCGCGAATTAAAATATCAGGGAACCATTCTTAAAATCTATGAGGACACGGTTATGGCAAATGGCCATGAGGCCCATTGGGATTTTATCCATCATAACGGGGCGGCCGCTGTAGTTCCTGTAACTGAGGATGGAAAGATACTGATGGTGCGTCAATACCGCAATGCGTTGGACCGCATGACTTTGGAGATTCCGGCAGGAGCTTTGGATTGGCCCGAGGAACCCAAAATTAACTGTGCGTACCGGGAACTGGAGGAGGAAACAGGATACAAAACCGATCAACTGGAGTATCTGATCAGTGTGAATACAACGGTGGCCTTCTGCGACGAAGCCATTGACATCTTTGTGGCAAAGAATCTGATCCCTTCCAAGCAGAACCTGGATGAAGATGAATGCATAGAGGTGGAAGCATGGGAGGTAAAAGATCTGGAAGAACTGATATTCAGCGGTAAAATCACAGATGGAAAGACCATTGCGGCCATCATGGCATATGCAAGAAAATATTCAGTTTAGGGCGCATTTGTCATAATCCGGGACAATGGTTCATAGATTAAGATAAAGATAATCTGGACCGGTGCTCATGCTAAAACGGATTAATTATTGGGATTGGCTTTTAATTTGGTTCATAGTGGGAACTGGGTGCGGCACCCTGTTAATCAATATATGGAAACCTCAATTTGCCGGAACGCCCCAGATGTTGGGCAGCCTGTTTTTAGATATGACGGCGGGCCCGGGAAGCCCGGATAAGGCGAACCTGGTCTTATATGTGGCCAGGCAGAGACTGGGAAGGGTGGTACTAATAATTTTAATGTCGGTCACCTCCTGGTCCGTTCCCTGGTTTTATTTTTTATCCTTTTACGGGGGGCTGTCAGGCAGCATTATCCTGTCTATGATTACCTGCCAGAAGGGGTTAATGGGGCTGCCATGTTATCTGGCTACGCTGCTGCCCCATTATCTGTTCTATCTGCTGATCTGGTTAATTCTGGCCGGCTGGGCGTCCAAACAAAAGCATCAGGTGCGTATCAGCGCGGTTTTTGGGATTGCTCTGCTTTTGATGATGGGAATCTGCATGGAAACGATGGTAAATCCCGTGATCATGGGTTTCTTCTTCTAAATTTAAAAAAAAATTAAAAAAATTTAAAAAAAAATTTTACAACATATTGGGAGCTGTAAAAGTACGGCTGCCAATATGTTGTATTTTTTATGTTAAGTAAGCTGAAAATGACCTCCAAGTGGGAAAATAGCGTTTGATTTTATGGAAAATACTATATATAATGTAAGGCAAAGCCCTTTTTTGGGCCTAATTATGGGACTTGTGGAGCAGGGGTAGAAAGATGAAGATGGAGATAAAAAGCTTTATTGAATATATGAAGGAGGTAAAACAGATCTCTAGGAATACGGAACTTTCCTATCAGAGAGATCTGATGCAGCTTGCTGCCTTCATGGAAGGTAAGGGGATAACAGAAGTGGACAAGGTTACGAAGACCAGTCTGAATTCCTATATCCTGTACATGGAGAAAGAAGGCAAGGCGACCACCACCATATCAAGAGTGCTGGCATCCATCAAATCATTTTTTAACTATGAATTTAAAATGGGTAATATTAAACGGGATCCGGCGGAACTTTTAAAAGCTCCGAAAATTGAGAAAAAAGCGCCGGTGATCCTCAGCGTGGACGAAGTGAATTGTCTGCTGAACCAGCCGGAAGGGCATGGGCCAAAGGAGATTCGGGATAAAGCCATGCTGGAACTGCTCTATGCCACCGGTATCCGGGTATCGGAACTGATTCATTTGAAGGTAACTGATGTAAATCTTCCGGTGGGCTTTATTGTATGCCGGGACGGCAGCAAGGAGAGAACGATTCCATTTGGAAAAGTGGCCAGGCAGTCCCTGAGTGATTATATCAATTACGCCCGGGAATCACTTCTGAAGGGGGAAAAGTCGGACTGGCTGTTTACCAACTGCAACGGCAAGGCGATGAGCCGTCAGGGATTCTGGAAGATAATAAAGTTTTATGGGGATAAGGCCGGTATTCAGGCCGATATCACGCCTCATACGCTGAGACATTCCTTTGCTGCCCATTTGATCCGGGGCGGAGCCGATATTAAAGCTGTTCAGGCGATGCTGGGCCATTCTGATATGGCTACGACCCAGATGTATACCATGTATTCTCAAAAAGAGACTATGAGGGAAGCATACGCCGGGGCGCATCCAAGACGGTGAGAAGAGCGGGGGATGGGGAAGAGATGAGAAGAGTGGACAGGGAAGTCACAGAGTTTGACAGGATAGTGGGGATTTTGGATCAGTGCAAGGTATGCAGAGTTGGCTTGAATGACGAGGGCGAAGTGTATATTGTGCCAATGAATTTTGGATATTCTCTGGATGGAGAAGATCTGACTTTATATTTCCATTGTGCAAAGGAAGGCAGGCGGATGGACATTTTAAAGACCAACCCAACTGTCGGATTCGAGATGGACTGCAATCATAATCTGGTGGAAGCGGACACGGCGTGCCGGTATAGTTTTAAATATGCCAGCATAATCGGAACCGGAGAAGCCTGCTTTATAGAAAATCCGAAAGAGAAGATGGATGGATTTCATATCATTATGAAACATCAGACCGGGAAAGAGTTCGAATTCAATGAACAGATGGTGGCGCCGGTGACTATGTTTAAGGTCAGGGTGCGGAATTACTGCTGTAAAGAGCAGAGGTAGTTCGTGAAAGATACGCCGGAAAGAGGGCGTGAGGCAGGCTGGGAGCCGGTGGAGGCCTCCTGGGTTCCCAGCGGCCTCCACCGGCTCCCGGCCTGTCTCACGCCCTCTTTCCGGCTGGTTTTCCCGGCGTTTCTCCCCCAATCAATTAAAAATTTTTAAAGAACTGCAAACAAATTCCTTGAAATCTTTCAAAAAGAAATATTAGCTGAAAAGAAAGTGAAATGAAATTGAAAAGAAAAAAGAGAAAATTGTAATGTTTGGACAAAGTGTACAAAAGGTACAGTATGAATTGTTAGTTTTTACAATTGATGGAAATTACACAAAAAAGTATTCTATAAACATCTTGAACACGAAATAATAAACAAAAAAACCAGGAAAGTTAGTAAGGGAGGATAAAAGAATTGTTTGAATTTACTGATAAAATACAATTTACGCATGCAAAGTATTATAGCTTTCGACCAATACCTCTGCCGAAAACATTTAAAGATGGGACCGGTGGTTTTGGTAAATTTGCACCAGAGCAGGGCTGTATTGAACTATATGACAGCGAAGGCGCATGTGCACATTTGTCCTGTACGAGAAACTTTGTGGCGACCATCCTTCCGTTAATTTTGAACGGTGAGACTAAGACGTTCAAAGAGTGGAAAGATACACTTTACTGGAAATTCAGAAACGGCGGCTTCCAGAGCAGCCAGGTGGTAGAAGTTGGACAGCTTGAGCTGATGATGCTGGATATTCTGGCACAGAGAGCGGGACAACCGCTTCACCGGTTCATGGGCGCGTCTAAAGACTGGGCGGCAGCTTACAAAGGCGGCGGATCACTTCTTCTGGAAGATGAAGAGCTGGTGGATGACATGGTCCGTTATGTGAGCGAAGGATATACGACCGTTAAATTTAAAGTGGGCAGTGACGACGGAACCAACATGGAAAGAGATGTAAGGCGTCTGGAAAAAGTGAGACTTGCCTTAGGCGATAAGATTGACATTGCGGTGGACGCTAACCAGCGCTGGAGCGTGGAAGAGGCTTACAAATTCGCAAAGATGATCGAACCTTACCGTCCGGCCTGGTTTGAGGAACCGATCCATGCACACGATATGAACGGCATCAAACGGCTTCACGAGATGATTCCTGATATGGAGCTGGCATTCGGGGAATCCATGAGAATCTCCTATGCATATGAAACTTACATTGAAAAAGGCGTAACCCACCTGCAGCCTTCCGTGGGAAGAATGTCCAGAATGGATGATCTTTTGAGAATCAGGGATATGGCGAGAGAGAACGGTGTCCGGTTCTCCTCAGGCGGAAGAATTTACTTAAATGCGATATTCGGCTGTCTGTATGGAGAGAATGAATACATAGAGTTCCATGAGCCGATTACCGTACCGGTTGGGGAATACACCTTATTCCAGCCGGAAGAAAAGGATGGAAAATTCTACGTTCAGACAGACGTTCCGGGAAATCCACAGAGAATGGATATAGAGAAACTGGAAAGGGACGGGCTGCTGGAAGGTTTCAAAACCTATTACGCAGAAAAATAAAAAAGGAGGGAATTGAAGCAGATGAAAAAGAAAAGTGGAATTATGACGAAAAGAAGCGCCCCATATTTGATGCTTCTGCCAGCTATGGCAATGATCGCGGTGTTTATGTTTTATCCGATCTTCATGACATTTTACAATAGTTTCCATAACTACATTCTTACAAGGCCAAAAGATTACGGCTTTATCGGGTTGGAAAACTATGCGGCACTTCTGAAAGATCCGGTATTTTATAAATCCTTATACAATACTCTGATCTGGACATTTTGGAACGTTATTCTTCAGGCTACACTTGGACTTGCAGTTGCAATTCTGATGAATATTGAATTTAAGGGACGTAAGATTTACCGTATGATCGTGTTCTCCCCATGGGCGTTCGGCGGCATGGTAGTAGCCCTTGTATTCAGCTATATGTTTACCGGACAGACCGGTGTTGTAAATGATCTGCTGATGAAACTTGGAATTATCAGCGAGAGAATTCCGTGGTTTGCGACAGGAGCCAGAGCGAGGGGAGTTCTTATCTTTACCACAACGTGGAGAGGTATCCCATTCTTTGCAGTATCTTTCCTGGCTGCACTTCAGTCGATCCCGGGTGATTATTACGAGGCAGCCGATGTGGACGGAGCCGGTACATGGTACAAATTCACACATATTACAATGCCTCTCATCAAGAATACGGTTGTTCTTACCACCATGCTGAGAACGATCTGGACATTCAACATCGTTGATATCATCGCAGGTATGACGGCAGGAGGCCCGAACAATGCGACGATGACACTTCCGTTATACCTGATGACACGGTTTAACGAAGGTTTGGATATTGGTTATTCCAGTGCCATGGCGGCCACGATGGCGATTATGCTGGCTGTCTTCGCAGCAATTTACGCCTTTGTAGGCGGATTTGGAAAGGAGGGTGATTTATAATGACATACGGTCAGAAGAAAAAACTGAAAAAGCGTATTTTCCGTATTGTAGCTGTAAATATTCCTTTGATCCTGTTGTTTTTACTGATCATGTTCCCGATTTACTGGACGGTAGTCACCTCCTTTAAAGAGGAATCCTCCATGCTGCAGCTGCCGATTAAATACTGGCCGTCGCCATTTACATTTGATAACTACAAATATATCTGGGAAAATATGGGCTTCGACCATTACTTCTTCAACAGTGTATTTGTAACAGGCGTCAGCACAATTGCATGTACCCTGATTTCCATTTTCGGCGGATATGCGATTGCCAGATATAAATTTAAAGGAAAAGGCGCTTCCTACCTGGTTCTGTTGGTTTCACAGATGTTTCCGGGCGTAGTGCTCATGATTCCGTTGTTTGTAATCTTCAGGAATATGGGAATTGTAAACTCTCCCTATTCTTTGATCCTCACCTATGCGACCGTAAGAATCCCGTTCTGTATGATCATGATGAGCGGTTTCGTAGCCGGAGTTTCACCTGCTCTTGAAGAGGCGGCGCAGATTGACGGATGTTCCATTTTACAGTCTATTTTCAAGATTGTAGTGCCTACGATCGCACCTGGTATCGTAGCGGCAGGCGCGTTTTCATTCGTAAGTTCCTGGAATGAATATGTATACGCATTTACATTCCTGAGCAAGGAAAAGTTCTTCACACTTCCAATCGGTCTGAGACTGATGCAGGGTGAATTCACCGTGGCATACGGATGTCTGGCAGCGGGATGTGTGATGGCATTGATTCCTGTATTGTTATTATTCGCTTATATTCAGAAATATTTAGTATCAGGTTTATCCTCCGGAGCAGTAAAGGGGTAAATATAAACACAATCAACAATGTAGAAAGGGAAAAGGAGAGAAATTTTATGAGGAAAATTCTATCAGTAACTTTAGCGGCAGCTATGGTAATGGGGTTAGCAGGATGCGGCGGCGGAGCTAAGAGCGAGCCGACAACAGCAGCTACAACGGCAGCAGAGGCAGCTACAACAGCAGCAGGCGAAGCAAAAGACACAGAAGCGGCAAAAGACACAGAGGCAGCAGCAGATAAGGAGCCGGTTACTCTGACATTCTGGCACAGAGACGGCAACACCACATCCAACCCGATTTATGCAGAACTGATTAAAAAATTCGAGGAGAAATATCCTTGGATCACAATTGAATACACAGGTCTTGCATCTGATTCCTACACACAGAAATTCAACACCGCAGTTGTTACGGAAAGTACTCCTGACGTAGGTACGATCAGTGATAAGGACTTATATGCATTGGTAGCACAGGATGCGCTTCTTCAGCTGGACGATTCCTTCAACCAGTGGGAAGAGAAAGACCAGATGCTTCCAAACATCATCGAACAGGCCAGATTCTATGCACAGGATGATAACCTGTACATGTTAGGATATGGAAAAACACAGGAAACTTCCTGGTATAACACAAAATGGCATGAGGAGCAGGGAATTGAGCCTGCAACCACCATTGCACAGCTGCAGGAATACTGCAAGGAATATGCAAAAGATGGTAAATACTACTTCTCATTGAGAGGCGGTTCAGGATCTGCTGAGAACTTATTCATGTTCATCTTATCCTACGGCGGACAGAAATCCTTCTTCAATGAAGACGGAACCAGCACATTAAACGATCCTAAGGTAGTGGAAGGCCTTGATGCTTACGCAAACCTTTATAAAGACGGACTGGTATCCCATGATGCGATCTCCAACGGCTACAGAGAGATGGTAGCAGAGTTCGGCGCAGGTACGGCTCAGTATATCATGCACAACTCTTCATCCGTATCCGAACATGAGACAAACCTGGGAGAAGGCAATTTCCTTCCGATCAAACCGATGGCTGGAGAAGACGGAATCGCAGTATGCAAGTCCCCAACATTTATGGGATCTGTAGTATTCAAGAGCACAGAGCATCCGGAAGAAGCTATTTTATTCGCACAGTATTTAGCATCTGCTGAAGGCGCTGGATATGTAGACCAGAATGAAGGCCGTGTACCGGTTAACACAGGTGTTTACGAGCAGGATTGGTACAAAGATAATGTATACTTCAAAACATATGCAGATTTCGAAACAGATCCAAGCATTGTATTCGCACAGTTCCCGATCTATCTGGACGGATATGCAGAATATGCAAAAAATGACATCGTAGCTGATTTCCAGGCCGTTATGATGGGTGACAAGACCGCACAGGAAGTTTGTGACGCATGGGCAGCTAAGCTGACAGAAATGCAGCAGGAATACCTGGCTAATAAGAACAAATAAATGACAGGGCTGTCGTAAAATGCAAGAAAGATAATGAAAACTCGTTATTCTGCATTTTGCGGCAGCCTTTGCTGTATGCAGGGAGAAATGATTTCGGCATGGAGGGTTATTATGGACTATAGAAAGAGTGAGATTAAATTTGACCGGGCGGTGGTGTATTCGTTAAAACCGATCCCGCAGAAGGCGCCTTTTTATGACGCCACAGGCGGCCCGTTTGTGTATACAAAGATCGATCATTTATTGGAACTTTATGACAGCGACGGGGTGGTTGGAAAGATCCCCTGTTCTTCTATCATGACGGAAAGGATTCTTCCGCTGATCCTGAACGGAGAAAAAAAGACCTTCGGGGAGTGGGTGGATTTCGTCTATTGGAAGCTTAGAAACAACGGCCTGGCCGGGGAAACTACCAAGGAAATCGGCAGATTTGAGTACGCTCTTTTGGATATTGCGGCCAAGAGGGAAGGGCTTCCGGCCCATAAACTGCTGGGATCAGACCGGGAATGGGTGGATGTGTACGGCAGCGGCGGAAGCACCCATCTGGAAGGGAAAGAACTGGCCGAAGAGATGGAGCGGTTTTTGTCATTTGGACACAAGACGGTGAAAATGAAAGTTGCTGCGGATTTTGGGACCAGGCTTGACAGGGATGTGGAACGGGTAAAGCTGGTGCGGAAAACCATAGGACCGGACGTCTCTCTGGCTCTGGATGCGAATCAGGCATTTAATGTGCAGCAGGCGCTGGAATTCATCAAACGGGTGGAGGAATACGATATCGCCTGGTATGAAGAGCCGATCCACAGCTATGATTTTTGGGGCTACCGGGAGCTGGTTTCCAAATGCAGCGTACCGGTTTCGCTGGGAGAGACTTTTTTAAACCATTACCTGTTCCAGCCTATGGCTGAAGCGGGAGTGAAGCATTTTCAGCCCACGGCCTCCAATTTCGGAGGAATTGAGGACTGGCTGGAGGTGAATAGGCTGGCGAAAGAATACGGAGCCATGATATCCACCGGCGGACTGCCCATGATATCCACGGTTATGATCGCCAATGCGGGAGAGAACGCCATAACGGAATTCCTGGAGCCGTGTAACCAGCCGTTGGTGGATTATATGGACATCAGGCCGGAGCGCAGGGACGGAAGGTTTTACTTCCCTGACTGTGCGGGACTTCCCTACAGGTTTGACCTGGAACGTCTGGAAAAAGAAGGATTTCTCGTTTCCAAGAATTATTATGGGAGAAATTAACGGATGTTCGGTAAGGGCGCAATGTGAAACTGAAATTTTTCCGATAAGGCCGGACTGCTCTTTGAGACGGATCTGGATTATATGAGGAAAAGGACTGAAACTGAGAAAGGATTATTACTACCCTAAATAATTATGATGCGGAAAAATGACTTGAAATTAGGAATCCAGCCGTTCTGGTTCTGGAACGGGATCATGGATAAAAAGGAAATAGTGCGCCAGATTTTAGAAATGCACGATCAGGGAATTAAGGGATTCATCATTCATCCCAGACAGGGCATGGAACTTCCCTATATGTCGGAAGCGTATTTTGAACGCATTGACCTGGCGGTGGAACAGGCAAAGAAGTTAGACATGGAAGTTTGGCTGTACGATGAATATCCCTATCCAAGCGGCGTGACCGCGGGTCAGGTAACGCTTGACCATCCGGAATACCAGTGTAAGATGCTGGATAAGAAGGAATATCTGGCTGAATCCGGGGAAACGGTTGTGATGGACATGCCGTGGGGACAGGTCCTGTCCGCAAAAGCCTATCCGGCTGCGGATGGAGAGACGGACTGGGAACATGGAATTGATCTGTCCGAATACATAGGAACCGCCTATCAGGAGGAAGTATTCCAGTTCAGCGGCCTGACGGAATACAATCACAAACGGTATTTTACCGGGCAGCAGGCCAGACGCCTGTGGTGGACAGCGCCGGAAGGGAACTGGCAGATCTATGTGTTCACTGAGGTGGTGATGACCGGTTTTAAATATTTCAATACCTATGTGGATACCATGAATCCCAAGGCGATCCGGCATTTTCTGGAGACCACCCATGAGAGGTATCGGAAACGGTTTGGCGTGGAGTTTGGAAAGACCATCAAAGGCATCTTTACGGATGAGATCACCGCATTTCCGCCGGAACGCCCATGGTCTCCTCTTTTGCCGGGAATGATTAAGGAGAGAACAGGGATTGATATTGTGGAATATCTGCCGGTGCTCTTTGATATCCCTATGGGAGATATGACGGACCGGGTATTGTACGCTTACTGGAATACGTGTACCGACGCATTTATAGAGAGTTATGATAAACAGGTATATGAGTGGTGCTGCAAATATGGCGTCCGTTTTATCGGAGAAAAACCGATTCTAAGGAGTAAGGAGCTGGAATTTGCCCACTGTCCGGGAATTGATGCGGGACATCAGAAGGTTGGGGCAAAACCGGCTATGGCTCCGGGGAAATACCGGGCTAACGGAAAGATGATCTCTTCTGCGGAACATTTTTATGGCAGGGATGCGGCCTTGTGCGAGGCATTTCACAGCATCGGATGGGGAATGACCCTTCAGGATATGAAATGGATCTTTGACTGGCTGACAGTTCACGGCGTGGACTGGTTCGTGATTCACGCTTATTATTACACCACCAACGGGCTGAAAAAGCACGACGCTCCGCCATCCGCATTTTACCAGATGCCATGGTGGAAAGATATGAAATTGTTAAGCGAATATGCGGACCGGCTGATTCATACCAGCAGATCATGTAAGAGGAATGTGCCGGTGCTTCTGGTTGATCCGGTAACTTCCGTATGGACGGCCAGGGAAGAGGAGAAAGAACCTCTGAGAGAAGAATTCAGCCGCCTTCAGAGATCGCTTTTGGAGCACCGTTTGGATTATTACATCATTGATCCCCAGCTTTTGGAAAAGGGCCTCGTGAAAAAGGGGGAAAATGGAACCGTTATTTCCATCAACGGAGAAGAATTTTCTCTGATCGTGCTTCCTTCCATGACAAATTTAGAGGATCATTGTTACCTGAAGGTCAGAGAGTATGCTAAAGCAGGAGGAATGCTGGGGGCAGAAGGATGTCTGGCCGACAGAAGAATTCTGAAGGAAGACCCGGGCCCATGGATGAAGGAATGGTTTTCTTTCGGCAGGGATACCGCCTTTTACGGGGAAACCCCGGATGAACTGTGCCGTAAGCTGAAAAAAGCGGTGGGCGGATATCTGCTGGAACCGGCTGACGGGCTTGGAATAGAGGATATCCTTTCCGTAGAGTATGAAGAGGCGGACGGAAACAGGCTGTACTTCATCGTAAATTCCAGTGACCGGGAGCGCCTAATCAGCGGAAATATCATACGGGGAACATGGAAAATGGAGCCGCTTCAATCCGGTTATTACCGTCTGGATGAAGACGGATATCTTAAAGTGCCCCAAAGAGCTGATGTTTCCTGGGAAATCTCTTTGGACCAGGAGTGGAAAATGGAACTCAAGTCGCAGAATGCCCTGCGCCTGGGATGGTGGGAACTGAAAGCCTGTAAAACCGGGCAGGAATCGGCCGGTCTTATAGAGCCGATGCCGGTCATCGACCAGCTTGAAAAGGGCCGGATGATGATTCCTCTCGAGCCCAGAAAGCAGTTTGGCTGTCCCAAAACACTTCTTCTGACTGAAGACACCTACTGCTATCAGACGCGGTTCGAAGTGGCGGATGAAAGCGTTCTTAGCCTGCCTGTGGACCTTGTGATGGAGCCTTATGGAATACAGGGGGATTGGAAGATCAGCCTTAACGGGTATGAGCTGAAAAAAGAAGACTTCAGGACGAAGAGCCTGTTTCTGCCTGATAACCAGGCCGCAGACATAACCGGGTATCTGAAAAAAGGAACGAATGAAATCATGATAACCACAGCTGCCGCAAAGACCTATGACGGCCTGAACAGCCCACTCTATCTCATGGGAAGCTTCGGTGTGGAACTGGAAAACCAGGTAAGCCGTCTGGTAAAACTTCCTGACTGGGGATGTATGAAAGACGGCCGCAGAGACAAGATTCCCCACTACGCCGGAACAGCAGCATATAGCTGCAGCATGGACTTAAAACTCCCTGCGCCGGGGCAGAGCGTGGAATTTGTTATCAATGATACCTGGCTTCAGGACAGCGTAACTCTTATGGTAAACGGCTGCTGTCTGGGTACGAAAGCCTGGAGCAGTTACCGCTGGGATATCCCATGCTGCATCCTGAAAAACGGTCAGAACGAAATATGCCTGGAATTGTCGGGAAGTATGATCGGATTATTTGAGGGGCAGTATTTTAATAAGGAAACCCACCGGTATGAAAATTACCAGGGAGAGGAAACCGTGATTGAAGAGTATGAAGCGGTTGTACACAAATAGAACTGCTGTAAATGAACAGGGATATAAAAAAATCCGGGAAATCTTTGACTGTGAAAGATTTCCCGGATTTTTTGTATCCCTGTAATCATAAGAAAAACCACCGGACCTGCCTGAAATCGACAATTTCTGGATCATATTTAAAATTATATTGGAAAAACACAGAAAAAACCAAAAATGTAACCACGAAAAAGAAGAAAAACACAAAAAAATAAAGAAAAACACAGAAAAATGCATTGACATCCATTTTCCCTGTTGTATAATATGTATAAAGAACTAAGAAATAAACGAAAAAAGTGGGGAAAATCACCAGAAGGGGGGGTGCAGATGATAGCCATGGAACGTGCCAGATACATCATGGAAAAACTGGAAAAGAACAAGATTGTATTAGTGGCGGAACTGAGTAAGGGCATGAATGTATCGGAGGAAACCATACGAAAGGATCTGGAAAAACTGGAGAAGCAGCAGCAGATCTGCCGGGTTCATGGAGGGGCTTATTTAAAAGAAGGATATGGGAATGAGACTTCCGTGAAGGTGAGAGAACAGCTTTATCCAAAAGAAAAGACAGAGTTGGGCCGGCAGTGTGCGGAGCTCATCACAAAAAACGATATTATCATACTGGACTGCAGCACCACGGCCAGATACATAGCTTCAGCGATTGAGGAAAAAGAGATGAAGGTTACTGTGATAACCAATTCTCTGGCTACCGCATACCAGCTGTCCAAAAGCCCCCAGATCAGGGTTTTGATGCTGGGAGGGGAACTGGACAGGAATACGGGGTCATTTAACGGAAGCATGGTTTTGGAAGCTCTTGAGAGATACCATGCGGACAAGGTATTTTTAAGCAGTGCGGGCATCAGCGTGGAGGCCGGCATTACGGATTACCGCCAGGAAGAGGCGGATGTGCGCAGGAAGATGATCCGGCAGGCAGACCAGTGTTACTTTGTGGCGGACAGAACCAAGATCGGCAGACATGCCGCGTTTATCGTAGGAGGGCTGGAAGTGGTCCAGCATCTGATTGTGGAACGGCCTCTTGACGATGATCCCGCCCTCTTAAAAAAACTGGAGGAAGCCCGGGTCAGGGTCACCGTCTGCGGACAGAATGGAAGAAATGGAGAGAAAAGCATTGAATAATCAATATGAAGAAATGAAAAAACAGGTGGTAGAGACAGCGAAGAAGGCTTACCGGGAAAAGCTGATGGCAGGCACCAGCGGGAATATGAGCATCTTCTGCCGGGAACAGGGACATATCATCATCACGCCCAGTTCCTACGACTATGAAATTATGGAAGAGAAAGATGTGGTTATCATTGATTTGGATGGAACTGTGATAGAGGGAATCCACAGACCTTCTTCCGAGTGGAGAATGCATGCTGAGATTTACCGCCGGCTGCCTCACGTTAAGGCTATTGTACATACCCATTCGCCTTATGCGGCCAGTTTTGCAGTGCTGCACCGGGAAATTCCGGTGATTTTAATCGAGATGATACCATTTTTAAAGGGAAGCGTGGAGGTAAGCCCCTATGCAGCCCAGGGAAGCGCCGAGGTGGGCTTAAACGCGGTGCCGGTTTTACAAAGGAAGAATGCATGTCTGATGGCCAACCATGGGGCGGTAACTGTGGGAGGAACATTGGACGAGGCATATATAAACAGCGTGTATCTGGAAGATGCCGCCAAGATTTACCATATGGCCTGCAGCGTTGGAACACCTGTGGTCATAGAAGAATAGGAGGAGCGTTTATTTATGGACAATGCTTACGGACGGTTAGTGAAATGCTATGAAAGTATCAAAGACAGAGTTCCATTTGTTCCCAAAGTGGCCCTGATTTTAGGTTCCGGACTTGGAGATTATGCGGACGGAATTAAACAGGAAGCGGTAATTGAGTATAAGGATATCGAAGACTTTCCTGTTTCCACGGTTTCAGGCCACAAGGGACGTTTTATCTTTGGATGGGTAAAGGACGTTCCGGTGGTGCTCATGCAGGGAAGGGTTCATTACTACGAGGGATATTCCATGGAGGACGTGGTGCTGCCAACCAGGTTAATGAAGCTTATGGGGGCGCAGATCCTGTTCCTGACCAATGCGGCGGGAGGAATCAATTATGATTACCAGGCAGGAGATTTTATGATCATCAGAGATCAGATTTCCACCTTTGTGCCGTCTCCGCTGATCGGACCTAACCCGGAGGAGCTGGGGCCAAGATTCTGTGATATGTCTACGGTTTATAAGGAAGAACTGAGACAGATCATCAGGCAGGAGGCCGGACGGCTGGGAATGTCTGTCCGGGAAGGCGTTTATATCCAGCTTACGGGACCTGAATTCGAGACGCCGTCCACGGTGAAGATGTGCAGGATTTTGGGAGCGGACGCCGTGGGCATGAGTACGGCCTGCGAAGCGGTGGCAGCCAACCATATGGGCATGAAGATCTGCGGAATTTCCTGTATTTCTAATCTGGGAGCCGGTATGACGGATCAGGCGCTGTCCAATGAAGAAGTTTATGAGACTGCACAGCGGGTTTCAAAAGATTTTAAACAACTTGTAACCGCATCAATCATTCGTATGGGAAGGGAGGAATGACGGTGAAAGCACTTTGCTATGATGGAAAACAGGCAGTTTATACGGAAGACAGGGAGAAACCAAAGCCAGGGGATACGGAAAGCCTGGTGCGGATCTTAGTCAGCGGGGTCTGTAACACGGATAAAGAGATTTTAAAGGGCTACCGGCCGGATTTCAGAGGCGTGATGGGACATGAGTTCATCGGCATCGTGGAAGAGTCAAAAGATCCATTCTGGGTTGGAAAGCGGGTGGCCGGAGAGATCAATGCAGGCTGCCAAAACTGTTTATACTGCAGGACCGGAAGGGAGAAACACTGCGAGAGCCGCAGGACATTAGGCATGAGCGGAGGAAAGGACGGCTGCTTTGCGGAGTATATGACCATAGAAAACCATCTGCTCCATGAGGTGCCGGAAAGCCTGACTACAGAAGTTGCGGTATTTACGGAGCCGCTGGCTGCGGCGCTGGAAATATTGTCCCAGGTACATATTAAACCGGAATCCAAGACGGCTCTGATCGGAGACGGACGGCTGGCCTTTATGATCGCCCAGGTTCTGGCTCTTACGGGCACTGATTTGACCGTGATCGGAAAGCATGAGGAGAAGCTGGAACTGTTTAAGGAGTACGGAAAGACCGTAACGAAGACGGACGAATCATTTGACAATGTGGTGGATGCCACAGGTTCTGCCAGCGGGATTGAACTGGCATTAAAGATTGTGCGCAGACAGGGCGTCATCATATTAAAGAGCACGTACAGCGGTCTGGCTAACGTGGATATGACTTCGCTGGTGGTCAATGAGATCACTTTGGTGGGAAGCAGATGCGGCCCATTTGAACCGGCGTTAAAGCTTTTGGCCAGCGGCCGTGTTAAACTGCCGGATGTGAAATTATATGATTTAAAAGACTTTGGAGAGGCATTTTCTTCTCCTGAGTTTAAAGCGGGTTTTCTCATTGGTAAAGAATAGGAGGGACAGGAAAGATGAATCAGGAAATAACTGCAGGAGCTGATAACGTGAGGCTTAGCAAAGAGGGAAAGCTGGTTATTATCGATCAGACAAAGCTGCCTAATATTACGGAATATCTGACGCTGGAAACGGCAGAAGATATCTATGACGCTATTTTTGAATTAAAGGTAAGGGGAGCTCCTGCGATCGGCATCTGCGCCGGATACGGCATCTATGTGCTGGCCCGTTCCATTGATACGGAAGATTACGATGTTTTTCTTGAAACATTCAGGAAATACAAGGGATATTTAAACTCCTCCCGGCCTACGGCGGTGAATTTAAGCTGGGCGTTAAAACGGATGGAGGATGTGGTATTAAGCCATGAGGGAACAGCCATAGAAGAGATTAAATGCCTGCTGGAAGCCGAAAGCAGGAAAATCCAGGAAGAGGATATCGCTATGTGCCGCGCCATCTCTGAATTCGGATTATCTCTTGTAAAAGACGGGGACGGCATCCTGACCCATTGTAATGCCGGACCGTTGGCCACCTCCTGTTATGGGACTGCCTTAGGGCCGATTCTGCTCGGAAAAGAGAGAGGCATGGAGTTCCATGTGTTTGCCGATGAAACCAGACCGCTTCTGCAGGGAGCCAGGCTGACTTCCTACGAACTGTCCAAGGCCGGTGTGGATGTGACGCTGATCTGTGACAACATGGCATCCATGGTCATGAAAAACGGATGGGTACAGGCCTGTTTCGTAGGCTGTGACCGGGTGGCAGCCAACGGGGATGCCGCTAATAAGATCGGAACCAGCGGAGTTGCGATCCTGGCAAAACATTATGGAATCCCATTCTATGTGTTAGGCCCTACCTCAACCATAGATATGAACTGCAAAACCGGAGCGGATATTGAAATCGAACTTCGCAACCCGGATGAAATCAAGAAGAAATTCTATGAAAAGCCCATGGCTTTAGAAGAAGTGAAATGCTACAATCCGGCGTTTGACGTGACGGATCATAATCTGATCGCAGGGATTGTAACGGAAAAAGGAATCTGCAGGGCGCCATATACGGAGAGTCTGGCAAAACTGTTTGATTAATGAAATGAAAGAGATGAAAGTGAGGAACGGATTATGAGAAGAGTAACAAGATTAGCAGCACTTGCGACAGCAGTGTCATTGGCTGCCATGTCCCTGTCTGCCTGCGGTAAGAAAATTGAGATCCCCGAGGAAACAGAGGGCGGCGTCAAGATCGGAGTGGTCTATACCACGGCAGGTTTGGGAGACAATAACTTTAACGACATGGTAAACAGCGGTCTGGAAAAGGCAAAAGCAGATTTAAAGATCACCTATGATTACTCAGAACCAAGCTCCAACGGTGAAGTGGTTACGATGCTGAGGGATTTTGCACAGACAGGAGAATATGACCTGGTACTGGCCCTGGGTGCTGATTCCGCATCTGCTTTAGAGCAGGTTGCCGGTGAGTATCCGAAACAGAACTTCACAATCATCGATACCGTGGTTGCTCTTGATAATGTCAGCTCCATCTCTAAAAACGGAGCCGACCAGTCCTTCTTATGCGGTGTTATGGCCGGATATTTAACAAAAGAAGAGGGATTTGATAAAATTAACGCAGACAATAAGATCGGCGCGGTTATGGGACTTGATATTCCGCTGTTAAATTCTGTTGTAGCCGGTTTTACCGCAGGAGCGAAATATGCGAACCCGGATGTGGAAGTGCTCGCTTCTTATGTAGGTTCCTTCAACGATCCGGCCAAAGCAAAAGAGATGGCAGATTCCATGTACAAACAGGGCGTGGACATCATCTTACAGGGAGCAGGCGGCTCGGGAATGGGCGTGTTTAACGCGGCGAAAGAGGACGGCGGCTATGCCATCGGAACCGGCGTAAACCAGAACAGCAGCAGCCCGGACGAGATTATCGCCACAGCCACTTATGAGCTTCCCAACATCGTTTACGATGAGGTGAAGACAGTGGCCGACGGCACATGGAAGAGCGGAGCTAAGGTTTGGGGCCTGAAAGAAGGCGCTGTAGGCTATAGTGTGGAAGGCAGCAACGTAAAAATTCCCCAGGAGATCATCGACAAAGTGGAAGAGGCGAAGAAGTGGTTCTTAGATGAGAACGTGGTTCTTCCGTCTACCCCTGATGAAGTAGATAACTGGGTGAGCCAGAACGTAAAATAAGGGAGTGTATCCATGGATCTCATAAGAATGGAACAGATTACGAAGACCTTCGGAACCGTCCGGGCCTTAAAAAATGTGGATTTCCAACTGCAAAAGGGGGAAATCCACGCCCTTTTAGGGGAAAATGGAGCCGGAAAAACAACGCTTATGAAAGTTCTTTACGGCATGTACCAGGCCAATGAAGGAAAGATTTATTATCAGGATAAGCAGGTGGAAATCACCGGTTCCGCAGAGGCCATAAAGCTGGGCATAGGCATGGTTCACCAGCATTTCATGCTGGTTCCCGTGCTCACGGTGGCAGAGAATATTGTGGCGGGAATGGAGCCTAAGAAGGGGCTTCGCTTTGATTTTGATAAGGCGGTGGAGGAAGTAAACGCCCTGTCGGAGCAATACGGTTTTGGTGTGGATGCAAAGGCAAAGGTCTCGGATCTGTCTGTTGGAGAACGGCAGAGGGTGGAGATTTTAAAGGTGCTGTACCGGGGCGCGGATATCCTGATCCTGGACGAACCTACCGCAGTCTTGACACCGATCGAGGTAAAGGAACTGTTTGAGGCATTAAAGCAGATGCGGGAGGCCGGAAAGAGCATTATCATTATCACTCACAAGCTGTACGAAGTGCTGGAGATTTCGGACCGGGTTACGATTCTGAGGGACGGCGAGCTGATCGGAACTGTGGAGAGCAGGACTGCTTCCCAGGACAGCCTGGCCCGGATGATGGTTGGCCGGGAGGTCCAGCTCTCGGTGAAGCGCAGATCAGAAAAGATGGGAGAGGTACTGTTTGAAGTAAAGGACTTATGTCTGATGAAAGGGCAGATTCCCGTACTTGACCACATAAATCTGGCCATTCGCAGGGGAGAGATCCTGGGAATCGCCGGTATCGAAGGAAACGGACAGACGGAGCTTTTAGAGGCGCTGACAGGAATCCGCAAGCCGGACCAGATGGAGATACGGCTGGATAAAAAGCCGCTGTCGGGCAATGCCTATCAGTTCATCCAGGCGGGAATCGGCCATGTGCCTGAGGACAGGATGACCAGAGGACTGGTTCTGGATATGAGCATCAAAGAGAACCTGATTCTGGGATATGAGGATAAGGACGGATTTATCACCCATGGGATTCTGAACTGGAAGAATATCCGCAGCTATGGTCAGGAGCAGCTGAAGCGCTTTGGCATCAAAGCGGAGGACAGCGAGACGGAGACAGGCAATCTTTCGGGCGGCAACCAGCAGAAGGTGGTCATTGCCAGAGTATTTGCCCAGGAACCGGAAGTTGTGATCTGTGCCCAGCCTACAAGAGGTGTGGACGTGTCCGCCATTGAATACATCCATAATGTGATTCTGGATTACAGGGATAAAGGAAAAGCGGTGCTGTTAGTCAGCGCGGATTTAGATGAAGTCAAGAGTTTAAGCGATACCATCGCAGTGCTCTACAAAGGAAAAATCGTGGCACAGGATGAGGCGGACCGGTTTGACGATACCCGTCTCGGAACCCTGATGACCGGGGCCAGGGAATAAAGGAGGGAATGCAGATGTCCGTAACCGGTAATAAAGCAAAAAACAGCACAAAGAAGCTGTTGGAGGTATTGGCAGCCCTGTTTCTTGCCCTGGTGGCAGGCGGGATCTTCTTTATGATCAGCGGCTACAATCCGATCCAGGTCTATGGATTGATTGTAAAAGGGGCTTTTGGCAG